>CAYUNP010000313.1:0-4891 GCA_964446085.1 uncultured Pirellulaceae bacterium | reverse complement strand
AACCTGCGACAAATGGATTAACAGTCCATTGCTCTACCAACTGAGCTACAGGGGAGTGTAGATTCCGACCAGCGATTTCTCGCTCAATCAGACGCGACAGTGTAGGCCATGATTTTGGCCCGGGCAAGGCCGACTTTTGGATGTTTCGCCGCTTTTTTGCGGTTCAATCAGCAAAGTAAGAATGCCTCTATATCTGGAGCAATTCAAATGCAAAAAGTTCACCACGACAGCGGAACTGCTTACATTTTCGAACCACAATGCTGATCCTAGAGCCCGTGCGTGCGGGTATTGGTGTTGCGGCAGAAGCGAATAAAATTCTCCGACAGATAGGATGCCATGTTTTGATCGCGGTTGCGAACAATCAACTCACCCGACTGACCGGCATAAAGTGACATCCGATCCGACTCCGATAACGTAATCTCGATCGGAATACGGGGCTCGGTTAGCATCATCTCTTCAGCTTCGGATGATTGCGAATTTTTGCCTTCGACTTGAGTGCGTGGCACGACCGCCAGAGGACCGCCAACCGAAGCGGCGAATGCTTCGTGAGGCAGATCATCGCGAGCCCGTGGATTGACGCGGCGGATCGTTCCGTCAATGACTGCGTTTTCGTGACGGCCCCAAATTCTTAACTCCAACTTCGCGTCGGGGTTGTCTTCGAACCATTCAATGTCGCTTTGGCGTGCCAGTGAGATCGCCTGAGTCTCCATCGGCATGGCGATCGAAAGCACTTCGTCTCCCGGACTGAGATACTTCCCGAGCAAAATATCCAGCTCACGAGCAATCACCATGCCGTCCTGGGAAGCACAAATTTTCAGATCCGCCAATTGCTTCTCCAGCTCTTCGCGTTTCTCATGCATGGAGACAAGTGATTCTTGCTCAAGCTGTACCTGACTGATTTGGGATTCTGCAAAAAGCGTTTTCTTACGCAGCTCGGAAATCTGGATGTCGATCAACAGCGAGGCCAATTCCTGCTCCAGTTCCCGATTCTCCAACACAAGCAGAAGGTCACCTTCTTGAACCAGTTCCCCATCCGCGACACGAATCTCGCGGGCGAATCCGTATGTGTTGGAACGGACGATTGAAAGTGGTTCATAGTCGATCACGATTGGTGTCGAGACGACGGTTGGGCTGGGCGTGAAATGCAGAAAGCAACCAATCAACAAAACCGTGAGCGTCATCGCACAAGTGAACCAGAACCGGTTGGGATTTTCGGTCTTGGTGCCGACCAGGAAATACTTCGCCAACTTGAACAGCGGAATGCCCAGCCAAAGCACACAGCCGATGAGCGCCACGATCAATCCGAACCCTTCGATCAGGCTTGAGGCAGCGAGCGAGAGTCCGACAGCAATGAAACCGAACCACATCATGGCAAGGATCCCATAAAGTTTCACCGCCACGCCACGGAATCCGGTTTCCATCAGCTTCTGTGGCTTGTTGCCGAAATAGATTCGTTTGAAGATGCCTTTGAACCACGCGCGACCGTGCATGGAAAGGTTGGGGATTTCCAGAAAGTCCGACAACATGTAATAGCCGTCGAATCGCATCAGCGGATTGATGTTGAAGAGCAAGGTGTGAAGGGTTGCGGTGATGATCACGTTACCCGCGTGATACTGTAGCGGACCTGGCGCCGCGGCAGCCCAAACGACGCAGGCGATGGCCGCCAGGAAGACTTCCGATAACATCCCGGCTGCTGAAGTCAGGATTCGTTTCCATTTGTTGTCGAATCGCCAGGAACTGGTCACGTCGACGTACGGCATCGGGATCATCAGCAGCAACAGAATTCCGCAGTTGCGAACTCGGCCGCCGAACTTTTTACAGACCACCGAGTGCGCCAATTCGTGGATGAATTTCAGAATCACCCAGGTGACTGCGATCCAAACGAAGTCCATTGCGCTGAAAGAATTGACTCGATTGAGGAAGAATGTATCCCAGTTGACTGCCAGCTTCATGAAGCCAAAAACGACGACACCAATCCACAGTGCTGCTCCCAGCGGGCTGACGAGGAAACCGAGAAAGCGAGTCGCGACGGTTACGGCGGGATCTGGATTGAACAGCGGCATCCGCATCATCATCGGATTAAGATACGAAACCATTTGCTGTTTTTGCATGGCTTCGTGTTGTTCCAGTCGCCGCGCGGCGGAGTTTCCTGTTTCGGATTCGATCAAGCCCGATTCAATGGCCCACTTACACAGCTTCGCGGCTTCGGTTTCGTCGATCGCATGTTCACGATTGAGCGTGGCGGTCTTCATCAAAGCCGCGCTAACGGTTCGCTGGCCGTCGAGCATGGTCAGGAAGGTGTATTGCGGATGGCCAATTCGATAAAACCGTCCGATCACTTCGTCCTCAACCAGATACTCAATCGCTCCGCCGTTTTCACGCATCGTGAAACGAAGGCTGTCTTTGAGTTTCAGTTTGGCTTGACTGAATTCGAATGTTTGTTCGTTTAACATGGAAAGAGAAAGTAAAGAAAGTAGAGAAGTAAAGTGTTCAGAATTAAGGGTTCAGGGTTCAGGACAGACTCGCAGAATTGGTAGAATGTGTTGTCGTCGCAACTCGTTTCTCAGGAGAAATGTATGTTTCAATCGTTCGAAGATTTAAACGTATGGCAGCGTGGAAAAGTTTTGGCCGTGAAGGTTTATCAAAGTTTGAGCGATTGCCGTGATTTTGGCCTACGCGATCAAATGCAACGTGCAGCTGTTTCAATTCCCTCCAACATTGCAGAAGGATACGAACGAACTCCAAAGGATTTTGCCAGGTTCATCTCAATCGCAATCGGTTCGTCTTCGGAGCTGCGGACTCAGGCGTACATTGCCAAAGAACTTTCGGTGATCGATGACGTGAAATGCGATTTCATCATCGACGAAACCAAACAGCTCAATCGCATGTTGCGTGCTCTGGCAGTTGCCCAATACAAGAAACTCGAAAACAAGACCTGAACACTGAACTCTTAACCCTCTCTTTCTGCCGGCTTCGCCGGCTACCACCATGTCACGCGTGATCGCACCCAGTTGATTGGCTTGTGAAACAGGCTCCAGCCGAGAGATCGTTCTTCGCCGTCGATGCGAACGGACCCCTTCATGCCAGGTCGTAGTCGCTCGTCTTCGTTGGGGAATTCGAGTACCGCGATGAATACGTTCTTGGCGTCCCGGGTTTCGCTTCTGGGGTGAAGCTTGATGATCTCTCCTTCGAGTGGAGATTCTTCCTGACCATCGATCCAGATTTTGGTGTTGAATCCTTCCTTCACTTGAGCGATCTCGTTGGCTGGAATGGCAACTTCGACTCGCATTGGTTTGATGGGTCCGATCTCGAACAGAACCTGACCCGTTTGTATCGAAGCCGCTTCGGCTCGTTCAAGCGAACCACTGAGCACGATGCCCTCGATGGGACTCTTGATCTGCAAGTTCTCGCGCTTGTGCTGCAGGATCTCTTCTTCGGAAATCAGTCGATCGTATTCAAGTTCCGCCAGAATGGTTTTGGGAATGTTGCGCTCCGAAAGTTCCATCTCTCGGGTCCGCAACGACTGCTCACGCTCGGCCGTGACTCCCGATAATTCCCAGCGAATCGTGCGGCCATCCATCTCGGCGAGGACTTCACCTGCATCGACCAGGTCGCCGGCTTCGGCGTGACCGGTTACGATTTGCCCGTCGAATGGAGCCACTGCAAAACGCCGTGACACAGGTTCGGTGACGCAGCTACAGCGAACACGATAGGTGATCGGCATCACCATCAGGAAACAAATGCCGACCAGCATTGCGAGCAGTAAAACTCTTTTTAGGACAGAGACTTTTTCACAGAACCAATTGATGCAGCGCGTGATCGGTCCGCGATTGGTACGCTCAACGACACGCAATGAGTTGGCGATCGCTGGCGCCGCTGCAAGGGCGAAGCGTTCGAAACGACTGTCAGCCAACAGGCCGGCCGGGCCTGTGAAAACCACTGAGCCACGAGTGACTTCATCATCGGTAATCAGCGGGCAGCTGAATACGGATTCTGCATGTGTGAACGATGCCAATTGTTTATGAGCCTGCAGCAGGAAGTTCTTTTCCGGGTCGATGGCGGGAAAGATTCCAGCTTCCTTGCGAGACGTGCTTTCGATCAGGGCTTGTCGCCAGTTCCGGTTGGCTTCCGAACCATGGTCAATTTTGGCGATACCCGAGATTGCTCGCACATACATGCGATGATTTTTCAGCAACCCAATCGCCACAGCACTGCATCCCAACAGGTTGCTCAGCTGGTTGGCGGCTTCTTCGGATGCTGCTTTGGTTGACTTCTGATTTTCGATTTTGGAAACCAGCTCCAGGATGGAACTGAGTGATTGAACCTGCCAGTCGGAATCGGTCGCGGCTTCTCCTTTGAGCCAAAGCTGCATTCCGAGTGCGACTTGTTGTAGACGCGGTGCGGCAACGGCTGCTTTGGTTGCGGATTCGTAAACCAGCATCATCAGCTGGGTCTGATTGTTTCGCAGTCGAATGGGTGCAAAGACGGCGGAGAGCCCATCCATGCAGTCAAGTGTGTCGATTTGCAGGCCCGTTGAAGCGGCGAATTGTTCGCACTTTTCGGAAACTTCGTCAGCAAATTTGTTGGCATCGGGAAGGCGACCCATCTTCACGGCGTCGTTCATCGGAGCCCACAGTTCGCCGCCATTGCGATCGACGAAACAGGCGC
Source organism: uncultured Pirellulaceae bacterium (assembly GCA_964446085.1). Classification (GTDB taxonomy): domain Bacteria; phylum Planctomycetota; class Planctomycetia; order Pirellulales; family Pirellulaceae; genus Mariniblastus. Next base: position 223 of record CAYUNP010000313.1, on the reverse strand, counting down.
CAACGGCTTTGGTTGTCACGGCACCCAGTTTGATCAGGCCCGTACGAATAGCGCCTTCGTTGGCCGTGCTGGTGACGATTGTCAGAATCTGTTGTTCAAGAGAATCCGCTTGATTGCTATGAGCTTTGTCGCGCCGCGCACGATTCGCTTTTTGCGAAAGGCGCACGGTGGGTTTGTGCGGCAAACTGGAGTCGGATGATTTGCTGGTGGACATGAAAGATGA
>CAYUNP010000312.1:0-4903 GCA_964446085.1 uncultured Pirellulaceae bacterium | reverse complement strand
TGAATTTTGCCATTTTTGGGCATCTTGTGTCGCCAGCGATCGATGTGCATCAAAGTATCAAGCGTGGCAACGCCAGCCTTGTCTTCAATGGCAACTACGGATCCGATTTTGTCGACACAGACGGATACTTTGCATTCACTTTCTCTGGTGGTCAGCTATTCGGTTGGGCTCGAGTTTCAACTCTTGATCCAGACGGCACCGACGATCTTAACGAGTTCGTACTTGAAGAGTATGCGTTCACTACCAAGGCTGACCATACAATTAACATTGGCGAAATTGGTGCTGTTCCTGAGCCAACATCGCTTGGTTTGCTTGCCCTTGGAGCAATTGGCGTCCTTTCTTCTCGCCGCCGAAGGCTTGTAGCCTAGTTTTTCGGAAGACATGGTTTAAAAGCCACCCGGGTAAATCCTGGGTGGCTTTTTTTTTGCGCAAATAGAAAGGTGATGCTGCCTTTGTAGCCAAATTCAAAAAGCGAATAGACGTTATTCTCTAACCCTCAAAGGCCTCAAAGGCTACTTTGCCGGTTCTGACCTTTGTGTCGGTATTTCTGACAGAGACGGCTCTCCCCATAAACGTTCGGGCAAATGTCGTGAATTCAAATACGAAAAATTGCCAGTCTCTGTATCGTGGAATTGATTGGGTGAAGTGCCTCAATCAGTCCATGGCTGCACAATGACTTCAACCGCCAGATGTTATGAAACCTTTATTTGCAGGCGTTTCTTCCAAATACGCGATGTGATACGACTTACTAATCCAAGTGTCATCCGTATATCCGGACAGTGGATGCCTTAAAAGAAGCAAATCTGACCCCTGTTTCTAGCTTGAAATCGACGGAAGGTTATAATCGTTGCCAAGCCAACCGTTAGAAGCAGTTTTGCTCATCATCGCCCTGCTTTTCTCTATTTTCAGAGAAATTTTCTTCGCGTCGCCACCGTTATTAACCCAAGTCAATGTCTGCCTCTCAACTGCTATCCCAAGCTGCCGCCGAACGCTCCTTGCCTGAATTCGGCGAGGCAGTTTTTCATGTCTCTGGGCTTCCCGATTCACCAATTCAAAGACTCGTCGCTGCGTTGGCAGTCGTGCATTTTCGCTTCGCGTCCAGTCAGTCTTTTCAATTGGGCAAGCTGCAGGATTTGGAGTTTTCGACCTGTTTCGTCGATCTGGAACCGAATTGTCTGGTCAAAGATCTGACTGGACTGATTGAGGGGCTTTCTTTTGAAGCAAGTGAAGGCGTTCCTGAAGGTTGTGGCATCGTTTTTGGCGAAGGCAATTCGGCTCCAAAAACGTTCCTTCAGCAGCACGCTCAGGACGTCGAGGTTTTTTACCAGTTTGATCGTGCAGCAGAAAGCGTGATCATTCACTACAGAAGTGATCTGTTCGACGCTCGAACCGTTGAACTTTGGGGCGGCGCGTTTGAACGGGTCCTGCAACAACTGACTCAGTCCGAATCGGACGGTGCGCTGGGTGAGTCGAAAGTCGGAAAACTGGCGATCGTTGATGAATCGGTTTGCCGACAGATGGTTGCCAACGGACACACGGAAGCATCCTTCGCCGATGATTTTTACTCCACCGAATCGTCAACACAATTCACGTTCCCACGGCAATTCGAAAAACAGGTTCAACGCGATCCCGATCGCATCGCTGTCTGGGCTCGCAATCATCCCGATGATTCCGACGGTGCAACGCTTAGCTACGCTGAACTAAATCGGCAAGCCAATGGCATCGCCCGATTTTTGATCAACGCGGGAATCAAAGCAGAAGACAGCGTCGGCATTGTGATGCAGCGCCGCGTCAGTCTGTTGGCAGCGTTGATCGGCGTCATGAAAGCGGGTGGTCGTTATGTGGCGCTCGAAGCAGAACTGCCGACTGACCGACTGGCTTTCATGGCCAACGATTCCTCTGTCGAGTTTTTGATTACCGAAGAGTCGCTTTCTGATCGCACTGAAGAGCTTGTGCAAGAAATGTCGTCAAGCCGTTCCGTCACGACGCTTGTTTGCGACAGTGAACAACACACAGAGTTCTGCAACTCGATCGACGATCTGAATGCCAACCCGGACACCGGCGTTCATTCCCGGCAGGCTGCCTACACAATCTATACCAGTGGCTCGACGGGCGCTCCCAAGGGCGTCGAAATTTGTCACCATGCGTTGGTCAACTTTTGTCACGTCTTCGTTTCGCAACTTGAGTTCACGGCTGACGACACCAGCGTCGCGATGTCGACGATTGCATTTGACGCTTCCATTGGTGAACTGTTTCCTCTGCTGCTGATCGGCGGTCGTGTGGCGATCGGACACAAGCAGGTTGGAGCCAACGGCAAACAGTTGCAGCGACTGATCAGCGATGTTGACGGCACCTACATGGCGGCCACTCCGACGAGTTTGAGAGTGTTGGTTGCCTCTGGCTGGAAAGGTTCACCCAATCTAACCGTGATCCCGGGCGGCGAAGCACTAACGCCGCTGGTTCGCGATGAAGTCATGCCGCTCGTCAAACGGCTGATCAATGGATATGGTCCAACCGAATGTACCGTGTACTCGACCTTTGGCATTTTGCAAAACGATGTCGATGCGATTCCGCTTGGCGGGCCGCTGCTGAACGCTCGGCTGTACGTGCTGGATGACTTTGGCCAACCGGTGCCGCCGATGGTTCGCGGCAACCTGTTCATTGGAGGCCAGTCAGTTGCGCGAGGTTATTTGAATCGTCCCGAACTGACCGCGGAGAAGTTTGTCCCCGATCCTTTTGTCGACGCGAATGAACAGCCGAACGCGAGGATGTACGATTCCGGTGACGTTGTTTATTGGGATCACGACCAGACGCTGTTCTACATTGGCCGCAGCGATCATCAAGTCAAATTGCGCGGGTATCGAATCGAGCTCGGTGAAGTCGAAGCTCGACTCAAGAAGCATCCGCATGTCCAGGACGCCGTGGCGATGGTCCGCGAAGACACTCCTGGCGAACAACGTTTGGTGGCTTACGTGATTCAGTCGCAGCCAACGACCGACGCGGAACTTCAAGATCATTTGCTGGTCGACATGCCCGAGTACATGGTTCCGACCTGGTTTGTTCCGTTGGACAAGTTTCCGACTAACCACAATCAGAAACTTGATCGTAAAGCCCTGCCGCTACCTGAAACGGCGCTCAACGAATCCGAAGAGTCTGATGGTTCAGGCTTGCAGCAGGATCAGTCCACTTTTGATCGGCCACAGCTTGCGGTTGGGATTGCTGCCATCTGGAGCAAAATTCTCAACCGACGCATTAAGGCTCACGACCAGGTCTTTCGCATGGGAGCCGACTCTCTGCGGGCCGTCAAATTTCAGATCATGTTGGCGGAAGAGTTACAGCACAATATTTCCGTGGCAGAAGTCTTCCAGTATCCGACTGCAGACTTGCTGGCCGGACAACTGCTTTCCGATCACACGACAGCTCGCGTTCGCGTAGGCGGCCAATCGACCAGCCAGGACATTGCCGTCGTTGGCATGGCGGCGCGTTTTCCTTCGGCTCCGAACATTGATGTGTTCTGGGAAAACCTGATCAATGGTGTCGAGACGATTCGGGACTTCTCTGAAGAAGAACTGATCGCTGCCGGCGTGTCACCCGCCAAGTTCAACAATCCGAACTACATTCCGCGCGGTTCGGTGCTGGAAAACATTTGGGAATTCGAACCCGAGTTCTTTGGTATCACCCGCGCCGACGCGGAAGTCATCTCGCCGCAACTGCGACTGTTTTTGAAAACGGCCTGGGAAGCGATGGAGCACGGTGGCTATCCGACTGAGCCAGACGATGCCAGGTTTGGCGTGTTTGCTGGTGGCGGGATGCCGAACTACCTGGCTCCCTGGAGGCACATTCCCGAACCGCAGCGACTGCAACGCTTGATCGGAAACGGAGCAGACTTTCTGGCAACACGGACTTCGTATGCACTGGGTTTGACTGGGCCTTCGGTTGCCGTGCAAACGGCCTGTTCAACTTCGCTGGTCGCAGTCGTGCAAGCCTGCCAGGCGATTCGCAGCGGACAATGTGAGTTTGCGATTGCGGGCGGAAGTTCATTTTCCTGGCCGCACGCTCAAGGTTACGAACACGGCGAAGGCTTGATCTATTCGAATGACGGACATTGTCGGGCATTCGACAGTCGGGCTTCGGGGACGATCTTCAGCCACGGCGCCGGAGTCGTTCTGCTTCGACCACTGAGTGACGCGATTGCCGCTGGAGACACGATTCACGCGGTGATCCGCGGCGTCGGGCTCAACAATGATGGCGCTCGCAAGGGTGGGTACGCTGCACCGAGTATCGAAGGGCAATCCGAAGTCATTCAGTTGGCTTTGGAAGACGCCAACGTTTCACCTCGAGATATTTCTTACGTCGAAGCACACGGTACGGGAACGATCATCGGCGACCCGATTGAAATTTCCGGACTGACGCGAGCATGGAAACCGTACACCGAAGACAAACAGTTCTGCGCGATCGGTTCCGTGAAGACCAATATCGGGCACGCTGATGCGGCGGCTGGTATCGCAGGACTATTGAAAATCATCCTGAGCCTGAAACATGAGCAGCTTCCGGCCAACTTGAATTATGACCAGCCGAATCCGGCGATCAACTTTCAGCAGTCACCGTTTTTCGTACAGGAAAAGTCTGGCCCCTGGGCGTCAGAGTGCGAAACTCGAATCGCTGCGATCAGCGCCTTTGGTATGGGCGGCACCAACGCTCACGCGATTATCGCTCAAGGCCATCCCGCGCCTGAACCAATTGCCGAACCAGAATCCAAAGAGCAACCGCAACGCCTGGTGCCGTTTTCAGCACGGACTGATCAGTCATTGGATGCTCTGCTGGAGTCATGGAATTCTGCGCCGCAGCCAACGGCTCAATTTTCAGACGTCGCGTTTACACTTCAGCAAGGACGTAAACATTT
>CAYUNP010000311.1:2953-4916 GCA_964446085.1 uncultured Pirellulaceae bacterium | reverse complement strand
TCAGCAAGATCAAGCCCGCAAGGCGCAACAAGCGAACGCACGGCGTGCTCAACAGCAAGCATCACGCAAGGCTCAGCAGGATCGGGCCAAACGAGCCCAACAGGATCGGTCTCGTCAGCAAGCTGCTCAACGCGCCAAGCAACAGAAAGCCCAACGGGATTCTGCTCGTCAGGCACAACAAAGAGCTCAACGTGAGAAAGCGAAACGTGCGCAATCAAGCAAGAAGAAGCCGACCCAATCGAGAAACCGGAAATCCAAAAAGAAATAAAGTTACGCTTCGCAATGCGGGAATAGCGAACCAGACAAAGTTGGTTGATATCGAGTTTCTACTTCGGCCTGCAGCCTATTGCGCTGCGACAAATTGAAACAGAGGCCGGGACACAGAGATTCGAAATTGATTCACGGTGATCTCTGTGTATCTGATACCCGCTAGCCGAAAATGCCCAACCATCAAAGCAAGCAAAGACTACGACGAAAGAAAATCAAGAATCGCGTTTATTTCCTTTTGTTCCGTATCCAGATGTTTCTCATCTGCTTGACACATTCCGGCGACGCCACGCATGCGGGCCTCTCGAGCCATTTGCTTTGCTCGCAGACTGCCGTGTTTTGAGATGCTGAATTTTCGCGACTTCCGTTTACCGAGCAAGGGATCCGTCCAAGTTGCGACCCAGTAGGGATACTCACCATGTTTGTTCCGCTCCACGTATCGATGGATGCCGTCGTCACGCCCTTTCTTGACGCGGGCTGCTCCCATGTTGGGTTTGGGCGCCAGCTTCAACACATCGTCACGGCACTCGATAGCCGCATTCAAAGCCAGGTTGACCTGTCCTTGAAAGTTCTTCAAGGCAAAGAATTTTGAATAAGGTTCACCGTTTCGTCGAATCCGGACTTGCCATCCGTCAGTCTTGCCTGTTTTTACGCGGCTAATGTTCTTGTGCTTCGTGTCCTGCTGCATCGGTCTCTATAAAATTCAGTTGAGGTGGGAACGAGAATGGAACTCGTCTGTAGTAAACAATATGTACTTTTTGGGATTGAGCAACCTGCGTTCGCCATTGAAAAGCAACCAGCTACGAGATCGCGACCCGCCAGTTAGATTTCCAACTGAGCCAACGTTGGAGGCCGGAGCAAAACAGCCCCAATCTCGCGAAGTCGGCTCAACAAAAGATCTGGCACCCAGCACTAATTAGAACTTGCATTGCTGTTCCAGAAGAATACATGCGGCTCATTGTTCAACAAATGAGTTGCATTTTGTGGTGCCTGGCTAGTCCGTTCAAAGGAAAAAGATGGGTCAAATTCGGATACGCTTTTGGTCGCGACGATCATGATGTCGTCCGAACCGGAGGCGCGTCGGATTTTAAGTACCAGCTCGTTTCCCCGCTGCGAGATTGTACACAAAAAGGATTCTGATCCGCATTGTAATTCCAATCCATGTTCCGTTAATCGCCGAATCGACAGAACAATCCCGACAGGATCAATGCGAAACTCAGAATTGGTGATTCGAAGCCTGCGGAACTCGTTGGCAATCGCTGGTCGTGAATTCATCTCAAGGTAGTTAATAACCCAGTCAACCTGACCGGATTGGGCGGGAACTGCATTCATCGGGTAGCTCAAGGGTGGGAATTGAAGACTTTAACCAGTTTGCAAGGTGCAAATCTTGTGCCCTTTGTGAAAGTCCGGCGTTTTGCAGGCGAACGAGGCAAAATCAGAGTCAAACTGAAGTGGCAATCTCATTTTGAAGCCAATTCAGGACCGTTTGAGATATCTGACTCCAAAGTTCGTCAAACGATCATTTGCAGATCATCCCGAAACAGATCGGTTCCAAAGGCACGACAATAGTGTCAACAAAAAAGCCCGTTTCGCTTTCACGAGACGGGCTTTGCATTCGTCGGGATAGAGTTGGAATCGGCTATTTTTTTTCCAGTTTGATTCCACCCGTTTCCAGTTTAGCACCACCCGTTTGCAG
>CAYUNP010000311.1:0-2853 GCA_964446085.1 uncultured Pirellulaceae bacterium | reverse complement strand
CACCACCCGTTTGCAGGAGGCTTCCACCCGATTCCAGTTTCAAGCTGAAAGAATTTCCACCATCGAACGGGAGAGACTTCAGATAGTTTTGGCGAAACGGCAATAGATCAAAGACGTTGATGAATCCATCGACGTTCCAATCCAGGCTGGCATCGAAGGACGCGTCTCCTGACATTAACAGGTAGGTTTGACGAAATCCAAGCAGGTCGATGAGGTTAACGAATCGATTTTGATCCAAATCACCAAATAGCCGATAGAGAGCTTCCTCCTCCTGGTCACCAATGACCAGCGTTCCGCCAGGAGTTCCATCCTCATCGATATCCACCGCGACACCCTGTGAATTGATCACACTGCCGCCGTCAATCGTCAGCTGGTAGTTGCCATCGACCAACGATCCCGATTGCTCGGTCAGGGGACCCGAAAACGAGAGCGTTGCATTTGTGCGACCGTCATCGAATGTCGTTGTAAACGCGACCGTCACATCGCCACCGCCATCCCCCACTTTTTTCAGTGAAAATGCTGCAGCTCCAATTTCGACATCGCCGCCAAAAGAAACGTCCATGTCCGTCATCATCGAACGTTGAAGTTCGCCGCGATTGATGGCAACATCAACGGTCACACAATCGACGGCCTGAATCTCGATTCCGTCGACGCCAGCTTCGACGACTGAACCCTCTCCCAGGTCGGAAGCGGTGAAGCGAACTCGCATGTTCTCCGTCGGTACGATAACGTCGCTGATCAGGAACTGTTTCTTGACCCAGCCACCAGATGCTTCGGAGCCAGTCGGCCCAACCGTTTCCAGTTCAACCCAGCTGGCACCATTGTCGTTGGAGATCTCAACTACAAAAATATCTGCTTGTGGCGACGCACCGAAAGCATTGTCGTACCAACGGTAGTATGAAAGCACGGCCTCCTGTCCCGATCCAACACTGGCATCCATCAGTGGCGAAGTTAAAGTCGTACTGCCACCATCGACATCCGAATTGCCAGCCATGTTGTCTGTCACGAAACAGGAACCTGAACCATCGCCGTCTGCAGTCGGGTCACCCCGGTCCCCTGCACCGACAGGAACTGCACGTTCCCATTGACCGTCGGTGGCATCGCCGCTAACCGACCAGCCCATGTTGGTTTCGAAGTCGTCTTCAAAGACAAGAGTACTGCTGCTGGCGCTAATGGCGGTAAAGAAACTCGCCGGCGCGTCGTTTGGCCTGGAAGACGTATCGCCCTCGCTATTTTCAACACTGACGTAATAGTTGACGACTACTCCGCAGGGAGTCGCCGGGAAAATGGCGTCGTATGCATCGGAGCCTATCTGAACCATCGGGAATGCTTCATAGCCCGATCCGGAATCCACATGCAACATGCCTGTTCCGTTAGCCAGATTTTGCCCGTTATCCTCAATGAGGACGCGGAATACAGTACCGCCGCTGGAGTTGACTGAATCGGGACGACCGTTGGGAAACTCAAACTCAACTTGCGATTGGCAAACGCCCAGCGGGTTTGCCAGAGCCGCCTGGAATCCCGCGTTGTTGGCTCCGGTTCCCAGGTTTGCACTGGCGCTTCCTGTCCCGCAGCCACCGTGAGTGTGAATGCCGATCGCAGTTCCGTCATTTTCAAGTATCACTGGCGAACCCGAGTTACCGCCCGTTGTATCGGTACGATAACGGAGCCTCGTATCTGTAAAAGTGGCGAAAGGTCCGGTGTGTGTTTTTTGTGCTCCATTGAAACTCGGATCCACCGGTGAAGACGTTGTGCCGTGCCCGGTGATTCGAATGATGTCTCCGTCCGAAACAGCTTCTGGCATTACCAGGCTGAATGAATCTTCCTGCGCCTGGAACGGTGACAGTCCTGTGTTGGAGTTGTTGAAGCAACCGAAATAGCACCAGTCATCGCCAGTTCCACCATTAACAAATTGCATCGAGTCTGGGTCGACTGGGTATTGATCTTGTGGCGGTGGTTGGTTGTAGGAACCATCCGAGTTGGAAACGGGCACGTTGAATCCGATTACGCTCGTCGAGCTCGCACAATGACCAGCCGTCAACAGGCAGTTTTCTCGATCGTTGAACAACCATGCAGTGCAGCCGCCAGGGATCGTGCGAGCAACCCGTGCGTCGGTCGAAAGAATCCGGTCGTCGATCGTGTCACAAATGGTACGAGCGAATTGTTCTTCCGGAACTTCTCCTGCATCTGCGCTTTTGACCGAAATGCGATTCAATCTTCCATTGGGGTGGGCGATCAATTCAAGCTTCACACCGCTTCCGTTAAAGTAAGCCGAAGAGTTGCGCCACTGTCTGGCGGATGTGGCGTCGAGCGTCTGAACCGCCCCATCTTTCAGCGACGTGATTCGCAAGGTTGAACTGGTGTTCCCCACGACATCATGAGCAAGTACCAAACGGTCAAAATAAAGTCGTATCCAGATTGCTTTGCGAAGCTCGATCGTTTTTGTCCAAACGACTTCGGCTCGTCGACCATCGTGGAAGATATCCTCCGAATCGACTGTCAGCTTTACTTCATTACTGGCAAGAGCTTGAGCTGAAACGGTATTGGTGGATACAAAAAAGCTGGCTGACGCCGCGATGGCTATGTAAAAAAACGAACAAGTATTCGGGCGAATGGATGACAAGAGCATAGAGAACGATCCCCGAGGTTTCGGAATTGGTGAGATAACCAGCTTATCCAAATTAGCTGCCAGAATCCAGAAGCATTTGACGGCTTAGTGGCTCGCAGACCCTTTATTGACGGTAAATTGTCTGCTTTTTTCACATTGAAACGCCGCGCTGAGTTCCTTTTGAAGATCGGAGATCTTGATAACGCGTTAATGAAGCGACACGGAAAACAAAGTGAAGCGACACG
>CAYUNP010000310.1:0-4942 GCA_964446085.1 uncultured Pirellulaceae bacterium | reverse complement strand
ATTCTTGTGGTTCGTCGGCGCAGCCGTCGGGGATGATGATGACGTATTTCATTCGTGGAATTGCATGCAGTTCGGAATCGGGCTATCGAAGCCGCAGATTGTATCCGTCGACGGAATTTCCTCACAGTGCCTCCCTGCGATTCCAATCCAAATGGGGGATTTCGAATCCATTACCGCACCGGTACGGAGAGAGCCGCCATTCACGAGTCCCTGTCTTCCTTGATCCAGATTCAGTGGCGGGCAAAATTGATTTGCTCACGAGTGCAAAATGATCAACCACGAGAGAAAGTTTTTGCTTTCAAATCACAAGTGTCCCAAAAGACATCACTCAACTTTCACGGGACAGGTTGGTTTGGATCGAGTTTCGGTAAAACCAGTTGTGTTCAACTTCTATAATTCTCGCGTTGAATCATCTATACATTTCTTCAAAGTATGATCCATGAGCGCAAACGTAACAGTGACTGCCAATCAGTGGTGGAACGACATACCAAGGCCGCGCAGACTTCTTGCCATGCTATGCCTCTTGGTTTCAAAAGAAGAACATCCATCATTTCATTGGAACGGTGAAACGGGTGACGTCTTGGTGTTGAACCCGGACGGAACGCGGAACTACGAAATGGTGCCGCCGCCACTTGTCGATTTTCGTGAAGTGCTGCGAGACCTCAAGGAAAACTGGTCTCTCTACGAGAAACGGGAAATTCAATTCGAGATACCGCTGAAATCTGCAGCACTGAAAACTCGGATTCGGCTTGAGCAACGTGAGCTCTTCCCACATCTCTACGTCGAAGTAACCGATTGCGGTAGCGACGCTGAAAGAGATGAAGCTTTGGACTCCTGGTTCAATGATCACCTTCCGTTCAACGAAGGCAAAAGCAGACGCGTCACGATTCGCGGCAAGGTCCTTGATCACAATGACGAACCTGTCTCGGGAGTTCGGCTTGCCGATCGAAAAAGCAACTGGTCGGAATCGATGATGGACAAAGTCAAGCCAGGAGGCTTGGCCAGCCAGGTTATATTCAGTGATGAAAACGGAGAGTACGAACTGCGTGTCGAATTGACGCCGGGGATTCCAGATCTGGATGAGATTGTTGTTGTCTACAAGTCACCTTCTATCAATCAATGGCTCAGAGCCGAATTCGATCCGGCTGACATCGAAGCAAGTCCAAACGACGTGACATTGCGGTTGCAAGAACCCGGGAGCCTCAGCGTATTCTGGGACTTTTCCGTAAGCGACTTTGCCGATTGCGAACACTTGCAGATCGGGGTTTTTAGAGATGGGTTTTATCGTGTGTCTGACATCGATTCAAAAGGCGAACTGAAGTTGTCTGGCCTTGTCCCCGGCGTGTATCAGATTGGTATTGGAATGACCAATACCAGGCAACAGCTCGTTCACCAGGCTGTCGAAGTGAATGGTGGCGCAACGGTTGAATTAAAACTCGAACCAAATAACCATCTTGAAAGAAAGCTGCATCTCAAACTGTCTGGGCTTCCGACAACGCGCGACAAGCTGGCGGAGGATATTGAATTGTTGATGGAGATTTACCCGGACCTTCAGTCACCATGGGGCCAACGTGGGCTGTCTTGGTCTCGGAAACTTTCTGCGATGGATCTAGATAAAGATGGAGTCTACGAAGCGAATTTTGACGTCTCGTCGCTTTGGATTAGCGGCGTTCGTATCTGGTTCTATCACAATGCCAATACCGTCTGCTCAGGCGAATGGAAAGAGTCGACCAGCACCTGCATCCATCGACATTATGATGCTTCGCAGAAGGTCGAATCCGCGACTGAGTGGGAATTTGAGGACGGGACTAAACTCGAATTGCGAGTCGATGATTCTTGTGGGGAATCGGCACCGAATAGCTCACCCGAAGAAGAATCTCGCGAATTGAAGCGATGGTGGATTCAGCAATCGCGACAACGACGGATCTTCAGTCGTCTTCTTGTCACTGCGATTCGACAAGGGCTCAGTTTGGCCTATTGGGAGCAATCCGCTGGCACGTTTTCTGGGTATCGCAAGGATGACAACGCCACCGCTCTCCTCCAACGTCTTGGAGACTCGCGGTTCGATGTTGTACTACGAGAACTGGAGAAAGAGGGCTTGTCGTTGAGTGAGCCGCTGGCTCTTGAGATCCCAACCGGAGAGATCTCAACTGAAAAAGAATCGATTGTTGTGGACGTTTCGTTAACTCAGCAGAGCGGCGAGCGTTCTCCGATGATGAAACTTTCATGGCGTACCGTGACTGACCCGACGGCGTTGGCAGCGTTGAAAACACTTGTTGCATCGCTTGCAGAAGACTGGGAATACAAAGCCGTTCGCGGCCGAGTGCTTGATCATCATGGTCAGCCCGTTTCTGACGCAGTCGTTTTCGACGCCGAGGAAACTCGACGGTATACCTTCATCATGCCCGAAGGTAGGGAGCCAGTATGCGGAATCGGCCCACGGACCGATGAAGATGGAAACTTCGAGATGCAAATCATCCAAAGGGACGAAGACAATCGCAACGAACAGGAAGGCATCGTTTTAGCCGTTCAAACTGAACAGCTTAAAGGAGGCCACTTGAAGCTCGAAGGACCTTTGGGGTCGGCAGACATCGAAGGAATCGAGATTCAATTGCCACAGCCAACCGAACTGGTGGTCAACTACGACATTGCTGGCGTCGATGATGTGGTTGCTCCATTGAAACTATATCTCGAATCTGTGGAAGGCGACTATTGGGAGACGGTCACCATTGAATCAACCGGCGAAACACGATTCCCGAATCTCGCTCCTGGACTTTGGGTTGTCTCGATCCATCAGTTTGCGAACGACCTTGCGAGGCGAGTCGTAGAATTGACGGGCGCCGGATCTGAAGCCGTGAGTTTTACTTCTGCGGAAAAAGCTTCAATGCAATGTGAAGTCGTTTGCTCTTCAAAGCCAAACAAGAACACAACGGTTGACGTCAGGCTTGAATCCAAAAACCGTTCTCCCTATGAGTCATTCCGTGAAGATGAAGACGCAAATTTTGAATGGGTGGAGCAAGTCGAAATTGAATCGGATCAGTTTGAAGAGCACGACGGTCAATGGAGGTTTGCTTTTCCAATCCGAAACCTTGTCGGCGGCCTCTATGAGTTAGAGGTTTCAGTCGACAGACCCGAGAAAGAAAACGACAACGTCTGGAGTGAATTCCGGAGGCAATCCAAACGCAAAGAAGTTATCATCCACGGCGACACGCCAAAGTTGGATCCGGTCGAATTGGAATGGAAGTTGGATCAGCATCAAACGATTCGGTTGACTGTTGCGAGCCACTAGGCGGCACCTTCGGTCACGGCGCCGAAAAGAAAGTTCGCGACGCTTTTGGCCAGTTCCTTCCAGTCCGCCAGCTGCTAATTTCGACGAATTTTCCGTCAGAAGAAGATTTCTGAGTGTTCGGGATAGTGGCCGGTTACTTCTTCATAGACGACACTAAGTGCTTGGAGACGACTCAATGGAATTGGAAGACGCGATCGAACGCTTTCGCGGCCCCTTAACAGGGCTCGTCCTGTCATGGGGCGCGCCAGCGGTAGATGCTTTCGAGATCGCACAGGATAGCATCGCAGACGGCTTCCTGAGTCGCGATGCTTGCCGTGGTGACGTGTCTGAGCCAGCGGTTTTTGGACGTTGGCTGCGCGGCATCGCCAGGAACAAGTACCTCAACTGGTCGCGAAGCCGAACCAGACGCGAGCGTCGAGTGCAACTGGTGGCACCTGAAATACTATCGGAAACGGCAGCCGATGCTGACGAGTCGGTCGATCCTCGTTTGGAACGACTACGAAGCGAGATCATGCGACTACCGCGAAAGCAACGTGAAGTCGTGCTGATGCACTATCTGGAAGAAACCTCTGTCGCTGATGTGGCTGCTGTTCTTTCGGCCACTCCCAAAGCCGTCGAAGGTCGTTTGTATCAAGCAAGACGACGACTTCGCCAAAGCATGGATGCGGCTCCTTCCAACCTCCAAATTGTTAAAGCGATATTGCTATGAATAACAACTCAAATACATTGATTGATGAAAGTGAAATCCGTGCCGCACTTTCGTTCCTTCGCATCGACCGCGACGCGTTTGGGCACGGCGTGCGACAACGCGTGAAACAGGCCGCCATTGAGCTGGCTAATACTGACGATGCGAATTTGAAGGACCGTGGTGGTCTGCTGCGAATCGCAGCATCTGTCATGCCCGTTAACTTGTTGGGAGCGAACACGACTGTAGCCCAGACTCCTTTCGTCGCCGTAGGATTTTTCCAAAAAGCAATCGCATATTTGGCTTTGCCCGCCATCTCGTTTCTGATGATTCTGGTCACCATCTTCAGCTCGTCCCGTATTCGTCGCGCTCAGCAGAGTGATTCGCTTCCCGAAGCAGACATGGCTCGAATACAGGATTCGGTATACGGCTGGTGGCGGCGTTATGGATGGATTGCTGCGGTCGTATATGGGTTGGCTCTCGCGGCACCGTTCATGGGCTGGACCACGCCATTGCTGTTGCTGTTTATGGCATCAGCGATCGGAACCGCTTCCATCATCACTGCGCTCGGTAAAGCCGGATTAGTAGATCGAAACGCTGTCGGCGGATACTGCATCGCAATGATGGGGTTGCTTGGAAGTGCGTCACTTTCGTTCGCCATTTCCAATGGCACACAGTTGCTGGACCCCCGTTTGGTGTCGGCCATTTTCTACGTTGGAGGAGCATTTTTAATTCTCTTCGTAAACCCAATCCCTACGCTGTCCGGCATTGACGCAAACCCCAAAGAGAGCAAGCAGAGTATCGCTCTGATCATAGGTGGATTCGTTTGCATGTTGGCTTTGATATTGCTGGGAATCATTAACCCAACACCTCTAGTCATTCGCCTTTTCGTGATCTTCGCCCTTTCACTTGCACTTGGAACATACGCAAGACACAAACTACGGAACTCCAGTGGTCAACCAGCTACC
>CAYUNP010000309.1:0-5018 GCA_964446085.1 uncultured Pirellulaceae bacterium | reverse complement strand
AGTTTGTCGATCGGAAACTGCCGAAGGTATGCCAGCGAAGAGTAACCCGTTCCGAAATCATCGATGCTGATCCGCATTCCCAATTCCTTGATTTGTTTGAGTTTGCTAACAACATTGGGAATGTTGTTGATCAGCAGACCTTCGGTGATTTCAAGCTCTATCTTTTCAGGCTCTACATTGAATTCTCGAACCGGACTGGCAATGCTTTCGACAAATTGATCGGCTTCGAATTGAACAGCACTTACATTGACTGCAATGCGAAGGTCAACGCCATGTTGTTCTTTCCATGCTGCTTGTTGGCGACAGGCTTCCCGGATGACCCAACGACCCACGTCCATGATTCGTCCTGATTGCTCAAGCAGAGGAATGAACTTGCCAGGCGAGATCAACTGATTTTCAGTTTGCCAGCGTAGCAGCGCCTCCACGCCAATAATCTGCCCTGTCTCCAGGTTGAGTTGCGGTTGATAAACAAGAAAGAACTCTTCACGCTCCAGGGCGTGAGCAAGCCGATCATTCATTTCGCGGGTTTCGACCAGAAGTTCTGTCATCCGGGGTGCGTATGCAGCAATGGCCTGTTGGTTTTGCTTCGCGTGATACATGGCGGTATCTGCAAATGCCAAAAGGTGCTTTGAAGTTTCTGCGTGTTGTGGACAAATCGCGTAGCCGATGCTGGATCCCAACGTAAAGCCATCGCCAGTTAATCTGTAACGTTTCGTCAGAACCCGATGCACTTCTTCCCCAAAGGCAACCGCTTCGGCATCGTTCGCAACGCCCCCAACCAGGAGGCAGAATTCGTCGCCACCGATGCGTGCAACAATCGAACGGTCAACAAAATGTTCTTCAAGGCGTTTCGCGATTTCGACGAGTACTTCGTCGCCAATCGAATGCCCCATCGTATCGTTGATTTCCTTGAACCCGTCCATGTCAACCAGGAAAAGCGCAAACGCCGATTCGTCATGTTTTGAATTCTCTACATACCGATCCAGATGCAACTGGAATCGATAGCGGTTGGTCAGTCCAGTCAGTGAGTCAGTCGTTGCCAGAAGTTCCAGTTCATCACTTTTTGCTTTGAGCGCTTTACTGAAATTGACCAGGTTGTGCGTTCTTCGCGCATAGTATTTTTCTGCCTGTTGGCAACAGAAGAACATGCAAACAGGACTTCCAAACGCCAGTAGGCAATAGGTCGGTTTAGTTTCAATCGCCCCCACCCATTTGGATCCGATGAAGAAAAACATCATCGTGACAATTGAGATCGCGGTCCAGCGAAACGCCATTCTGATGCCAAACAACTGTGAGCACATTAAAATGGAGACGGGTAAGAAGTAGATAGCAGGCCTGAGGCTGGCTCCCGAAAGCGAAAGGCTACACAACCCAATCGCGCCGCAGACCAGAACGAAGTTGAAGAAAGTCGAGTAGTCTGTTGATTTTCGAAACAGAAAGTAAGCGCAAACGTAAACGACCGTTTGTTGGAAACAAATGAATCCGCCAAGTTTGAATCCCATGGCGAACAGAAAGACGCAAAAGAAAGCCCAGGTCGCGCAGGCGACGCTTGCGATAAACCAGATACTTTGTGCGCGCAGCTGTTCAGCGTCGTTGGCTTGGACAAGATCTATTGCGTCGTCTGACACTGAGTACTCAAGGGCTTAAATGAAGGTAGGAACTGCGAAAAGACTGGCCTTTCGCTCTCGAACCTTAGCCTTCAGTTAGTCTTTGACTGATTTAGTCCGTATCTGAGTAATGAAATTACCTCGTGTTAAAGCGGCTTCTTTTGAACGATTGGTGGGTTATGCCAATTCTGAGGCTGTGTCGGGCGAGAAGCGTCACGAACAGAAACAAAAGAAACGTAGTAAGAAACAACCATGTCTTGACGAGCATCACACAGGATTCGCAGCCATGCCTTGCGGTCGAACAGCCCTTGAACACGTTTGCGTGAGGGTTTCCAGTAGTTCAATACGGAAAACAAGAGTTGCAGATGCCATGGTCACGTTCGTCGCGACAAGGTCTGAAAGGTCGAGGCACTACCATGCTTACGCAATCGTAAACACGGCACCCATATTCAGCTTTGACGAACCTAGTCTTTGGGCTTGGATTTCGAGCTTGAAGATGAAGAGCCCCCATCGCTCGATTTGCCAGAAGATTTATCGCTCTTCGATTCTGATTTCGGTGCTTTTGCATCCTTGGCAGCTTTCTCACCTTTTTTGTAAGAGTCGCTGCGGTAATCGGTTTCGTAGAAGCCCGAGCCTTTGAACATTACCGCGCTGCCGGTTCCAAACAGGCGGCGAGCCTTCTTTTTGTTGCACTTGGGGCATTTTTTGATCGGGTCTTCCACGATCCGCTGGAACATTTCCCATGCGTGACCGCAGGCGTCGCATTCGTAGTCGTAGGTAGGCATGAAACGATCCGGGAGGAAAGGAAATCAGTTCTGAAGAGGCCGACCTGTTCATCAGTCTGTGCCAACTGAACCAGGTTGGTCGGCGGAGTTAGCCGTCGCGTTCAGTGATCTCGATCAAGTGATAACCAAACTGGGTTTTGACAGGGCCGTGGACCGTGTTGAGGTCCGCGCTGAAAACAACGGCGTCGAATTCAGGAACCATTTGACCCTGGCTGAACGTTCCAAGTGACCCGCCGGATTTTCCCGATGGGCAAGCAGAAAATTCAGCAGCGATGGCCGCAAAGTCCTGACCGGCTTCGATTTGTTCTTTGAGATCGATGCAGGCTTCTTCAGTTTCAACAAGGATGTGACGTGCGGCGGCGGATGCCATGGTTATTCTTTCAAATGTGGTGTGTGAGTTGTGTGGCTGAGGCGTCTCGCCACAGCAGTCTTTTTGCAAGCTGCGGCGAGACGCCACAGCCACATGATTTAATGTTCTATGATTGTTCGCCAGTGGAAACGAATACCTGGCTAGGACGTAACACCCGGTCGTGCAAAACGTAGCCTGTTCTCAAATCCTGAATGATCGTGTTGGCTGGGTGTTCTTCGCTGGGTTGCATTTGCAACGCCTGGTGCAAATTCGGGTCAAAAGGTTGGCCCTGAGCTTCGATTGGCTTGCAGTCCCGCTTGTTGAGAGACTCCATAATCTGCGACGTTACCAGCTTCACGCCATCGCGGAGCCCATCACCGTTTGGATCGGCTTCGTAAGCTTCCACCGCACGATGAAGATTGTCGACCGACTCAAGAAGGTCCGTCATCAATCCGCCAGCGGCATATTTGATTTGATCCTGCGATTCGCGCCTGACTCGCCGTCGAAAATTCTCCAAGTCAGCTTGGGCCATGAGGACGCGTTTTTCGGCTTCCTTCAGTTGGTCCTGTAGTTGCAGAATCACATCCGCGCCGGGATCGCCGTCTTCGACAACGAATGCCTCACCAGACGCGAGGGCGTCATCAATCGATCCAAACTCCTGGACTTGTTCTTCAGTCGGGAGTTCCAGTTCAGGCGTTTCGGGTTGTTCGTTTTCGTTTTCAGTCATAATCGTAGCAGTCCGTTAGACTTCTTCTGTCGCAAAATATTCTGTCAGACGTTGCAGGAAATTCTTCCGTTCGGGAAGAACTTCGGTCTGTTCCAGTTCAGCAAGTTGCCGTAGCAATCCTTCCTGTTCTTTGGAGATCTTCTTCGGTGTTTCAATAAAGGTCTGAATCAACAGGTCGCCTGTGCCACGCCCTTGTGGGCTGGGCATGCCGCGACCATGAAGTTTGAACACGTCGCCCGATTGCGTTCCGCGTTTAATTTCCAGTTGGTCGCGCCCATCAAGCGTTGGGACTTCGATGGTGGCGCCCAAAGCTGCCTGGGTATATGAAATCGGCAACTGCAGGATCAGGTTTTGCCCATCGCGATGAAACAGTTTGTGCTTGCGAATGTTGACAAAGCAATAACAGTCCCCACTGGGACCGCCAGAAGCACTGCCCTCCCCTTCGCCCGTCAGGCGAACCCGCATTCCATCGTCAACGCCGGCAGGAATCGAAACGTCCAGCTCAACAGCAGCAGCAATTTGCCCTGCCCCACGACAATCGCCACAGGGATCCACGATGATCTGGCCGGCACCACGGCAAACCGGGCACGTCGTTTGAACGCGAAGAATACCTGCTTGTTGCAGGACCTGGCCTCGGCCGCCGCACTGTTGGCAGTGCTCAGGGCGTGAGCCGGGACGACTTCCACTTCCTTCGCAAGTGCCACACTGATTGTGGCGACTGAACTTGATTGTTTTGTCCGTTCCAGCGAATGCTTCTTCGAGTGTTAGCGTCACATCGACTTGAACGTCGTTGCCTCGACGAGCACCTCCGCGGCCGCGACCGCCGAAAAGGTCGCCAAACATGCCGCCACCGCCGCCAAACATTTCGCCGAATGCGGCAAAGATGTCTTCTGCAGATCCAAATCCGGCTCCGCCTTCGACCCCGGCGTGACCATGACGATCGTAGCGTGTTCTCTTTTCAGAATCCCCGAGCACTTCATAGGCTTCGGCAGCTTCCTTGAAATTGGAGCTTGCTTCTTCGTCGCCCGGATTACTGTCGGGATGAAATTTTACGGCCAGCTTACGATACGCTTTCGCAATACCGCGATCGGACTCGTCGCGTGCGACGCCGAGTACTTCGTAGTAGCAACGTTTGGCCATGATTGATCCAGAGGAAACACGAATTGTGGCTTCCAGCCACCGTGAACAAAAAAAGCGGACTGGCCGATCTGGTCAGCCCGCATGGATGTCTAACGAATTTGAGGGAACCACGCCCTCTTGTTCGCAATGATTGAGGCTGGAAGCCACAACCACATCAAACTAGCTGACAGCACCTTCGACTTTGCGGCTCTTGTCCTCTTCATCGAAGT
Organism: uncultured Pirellulaceae bacterium; assembly: GCA_964446085.1. Taxonomy (GTDB): domain Bacteria; phylum Planctomycetota; class Planctomycetia; order Pirellulales; family Pirellulaceae; genus Mariniblastus. Next base: position 201 of record CAYUNP010000309.1, on the reverse strand, counting down.
TCGAAACCATGGCGTCAGTTGTCAGCAGCAGGCCAGAAATGCTGGCTGCGTTAGCAAGTGCCGTGCGAACAACTTTCACTGGATCGATAACGCCAGCCTTGTACATGTCGGTGTACTCAGCAGTGTAGGCGTTGTAGCCCTGATTGGTTGGCTTGCCAGAAACGATGTCGGCAACAACCGAGCCATCGATGCCGCCGTTGT
>CAYUNP010000308.1:0-5068 GCA_964446085.1 uncultured Pirellulaceae bacterium | reverse complement strand
TTCAGTCGGGAGCCCAATTCAAGAATGATCTCTTCCGAACTTACAAGCTTTTGCAAGTCGCTTAGAGGGTGCCGCAGCACTTTCAACTTTAACGATTTGATTTGCGACTGGCTTGGGTTTCTCACGTCCGCAGCCACTCAACAATATCGCTATCACTAAAAACGCAAGGGTGATTCTCGACTCGGCCATATCAACATTTCGGTAGCACAATCGGAAGAGGCTTCATTCTAGGCAAACGAAATCGCTTTTAAAGCGTTACTGGCTCATATTCATCATCACCAATGCCACAACGGCAATCGCAATTCCAATCAACGCTCGGCGACTGATCTTTTCCTGCATCCACAGCACGGCAACAAACATCGTGAAGATGATTCCGCCAGCACTCGAAACCGGAAAGAAAATATACCCCTGCATCGCGTCGAGTGACTTCAGGGTGAACCAGGTCTGGCTGCCATTGGCAATTCCCATGGCCACGCCGACGATCGCTTCCATCGGCAAAACCTTGCGTCGACGCTTCAATAAAAGAACGATTGACGGGACGCCCGAAGCTACAAACGCAGCCAACAGAAACGTTGGCTTTTGTGATGCTTCGCTTAAATACTTGAATGACTCCTGCGCAATTCGACTGAGCCCGCAGAGCAGAAAAAAACCTCCAAGAATCAGAGGTGCGTTCCAGGAAAACGTTCGCTTTTCAGATTTGGCGGCAACGCCTTTGTCGATCAATTTTGCTTGTCGGTCCGGCTTGAGACCAATCATAATCAGGCTGACAAGCGCCAGTGCGATCCCGACTGCCTGCAGCCAGTGTGGCTGCGACTTCCAAACCAATGCCGCATAAATAATTGGCATCAACATTGAAAGCACGCCGACAACGGTCGTGCTTGATGCGCCGACGACCCGTACGCACCAGATGACAAAAAAGAAATTGATGAAGTACATCATTCCCATCGATCCGCCGGCCAGAATTGCCTCCCGGTTGCCCGTTTGTTGACCGTCGATCACAAACCATGGCGCAATAATCAGCGCAGCAACGATGTAGTTGATCGCGCCTGCGGTGATGATGTCTTCCTTGCCTCGAACGTGCACCCATTTGATGCACAGCGTAAAAATCGACGAAAAGATGACGTAAAAGACAAGATAAAGCCAGCCAAATGCCAACGAAGCGCCTCCGAAAAATTTGTGGGTTGTCATTTGAACATGTCCGATGCCCTGAAAGAACCAGACACTCAACAAACCGTGTTGTTGGAAACGAATTTGATAACCGGAAGCCGATTTCGGTTTTCGATGCGGCTTCTACTACTCGCGACCTTGATCACGGCGTGTGGTGTCGCCTGGGCGAATCAACGAGCCAAAGAGTGCAGGGCGGAAGCCGACATCCTCGAAGAATCTGGAGCATCCTGACTTGTTTAGCCTGAAAAATCTGCCGTCTCTCGATGGAATAGAATCACTTTCGTGATTGCGGGAAATTGCAATGATTCGATGCCAGAACCTGACTGACGTGCGAGCTCTGGCCAAGTCTGGCGCCCTTGTAAAAGTACGAACGCGAGTTGCAAAAACGTTCCGGCGGAGCAAATCATAGCGCTGCAATCCAGCCTGCCAAACAGGAGTTCACCAATCGATGACGAAAGCGATCGCTACTGGGCCGCAATGGCTTCTTCGTTGCCGGTGAAATGCCGTGCCGCATTTGTCTGCAACTTCAGCTTCATCCGTGCGGACCAGCGACCCGTCACGTCACCGCGAATCAGCCAGCTCGGCTGAACGCAGACCGCCTGGTGAACGAGCTCGAATCCTGATTCTGATTGGCTCACAGCCTGAACGGGATAAGCCCACAGCGTTGCGTCAGAATCCGTGCAAAGCGACGCTTGTAGTCCCAGCCACTGATCCGTGAGCGAAATCTCTTTCGCTGAAAGCAACTCAATCTTCTCACCGAGTTGTCCCAGCTTGTTGCCACTTTCATCGCTGAAGAAACGATCATCCTGACCGTCCGGCAAACCGGCCAGATTGAACTCGACCGCAAAACGGAACGTACGATCGGCAGGAAGCCCTTCGATCAGGTAGGCGAACTCAATTTCGTCGCTGCCTTTGGCCAAGGTCAAACCTTTGGTGATCTTGAGCGGAACACCCCAGGCATTTCCTTCGCGAGCCAACATCACCTGGATGCGGTCAGCACTGCGACGGATCTTGGCACCGTAATCGCCATCGGCAAAGTCGCCCCGTTCCATCGCACGGCTTTCCATCAGTGCATCGAGCGTTACGTCCTCATCCCAAAAGTGGTCGACCAGGCTGTTTCGCATTCGGCTGTCGTACTGCAGGCGCTCGTCGAGTCCATCCTGTTTGAAGACCACCAAATCATGAATACTGGCTGCTTCACCCTCCGCCTGATTCTCGCCCTGGAGAACTTTCGCGTGGTAGAACTCATTGCGACGAGCCAGCGTGGCACCAAGATTGTGTCCGATCTGCATCAGATCCAACTCGTAAAGATGACCTCCGGCGTGCGGCGACACCCAGGCCGAAAGCTGCTCGTTGGCAAGGCGAACTTCGGCTCGTCCGTCAAAGTTGTAATCCTTTGAGTCTGCTGCGACGAACGATTTTTCTGGCGTCAAACTTCCACGCAGTAAATTTTCAGCGTAGAGCAAATGCTGGTACACCGCGTTGCGCAGATGAGGCAGATAGATGCCGCCAAATGCTCCATGCCAATAACTACAGTTGCACTGACCCTGATAAAGATGGTCACGTGCGGCCTCAACCACGGCTTCACTGGTTCCCATCTCGATGGCTTGTTGCAGAAGTTCACTGACGTACATCATGCGAGCGTACATCAGATTCGTTTCAGGATACTTCACCTTGAAGTTCCGCCACATGCCGCCGCTCATGAACGACTGAATCTGATTCCAGCGAGGATCGCCCTCGAGCTGATGCACCAGTTCGTCCTGTTCGACCTGACGTTGTACTGGCAATGCCCACTCGGTCATCTCGCGGTAACTGCAATCGGGAAGATAAATCTTGCCCAACGGTTGAGTTTGTTCGATCGTTTTCGCCAGGGTTGTCGTCTTGAGCCAATCACGATTTTCGGTCAGCGCCTGGAAGAACTCCTTGAGCCAACCGTCTTCGTAGACGTGTTTCTTCGTGTTGGGCCAGGTCCCAAACTTCTCGCCATCGTCGCCGAACACCAGCACGCCGCCGGGTTGCTTTTGCGACACCTCGCGGCAGTAGTCCACGACTTCCTGCGGTTTGGAAAACGGAATCAGGTAGCGAAGTTTCTCACTGCCAGGAAAGATCCGTAGAATTCGGCCTTCGTCTTCCACGACGTAATCGCCGTAGAGTTGCTCATTCGTCAAACCGGCACGACGGAAATGATAGTCATCCAGAACTGTGTAACGAATTCCGGCGTCAGCGATCGACGATGCCAGGTTCGATTCCCAAACCCGCTCGGGCACCCACATACCGTTGACTTTGGGGCAAACGTGTTTCTCCAGCCAGTGAGAAAACTTCTCGATCTGTCCAACACGATCACGTGTCGGAATCATCGGCAGGATGGCTTCGTAGAAAGCACCGCCCACAATCTCGATGCGACCGGCTTCGACCAGTGAAGCAATGCGACTGAGGTAGTCGGGATGCTTCTCCTGCAGCCACTGCATCAGCGGCCCACTGGTGTGCAGTGAAATCGACAAATCGGTAAACGGCTCGAACACTTCCAGGAACGGCAAGTAGCTGTCCTGGTAGGCCGCTTCGAAAACGCCATCGAAGTTACCGACTGGTTGGTGGTTGTGAAGAACCAGGCAAAGATGGATTTGTGGATCGTTCATATTGCGTCGAAGAAAACCCGTTTGATGTCAAATTCGATTCGGCAAGGTGGCATAGGCCGTTGCTTGTGACCGGCAAAGTTTCACAGATTCAAAGCAATGCTGTCTTCCGATTGTAATGTTTTATCGGATTTCCAGGACTGCCACAGATCGATAATATCGGATCGATCAAAAAGAAATCATTGTCTGACGCCGCGAAGTCTCACTGACCGTCAAGGTTTACTGATCGATGATGCCAGATGGTACAATGACAGGATGAGCCGCTATATCCAAATCCCCATCCTGCTCGCATGTTTGCTACCACTTTTGGTTTTCGGAGGCTGTCTTTCGAAGCAGGAAAACGAAGTTATCGTGTATGCCGCGCTTGATCGGGAGTTCAGTGAACCGATTCTCAATGACGTCGGTGCGGAACTCAATTTGAGTGTGTTGCCCCGCTACGATGTCGAATCCAACAAGACCGTCGGATTGGCCAACGCGATCATTGAAGAGCAAAGCAGACCTCGCTGTGACGTTTTCTGGAACAACGAGATACTTCACACTTTGCGACTCCAGCAAGCAGGATTGTTGGAAGCCTGGATTTGCGAACCATCGAAGCGTTATCCGGGCGAGTTCGTTTCTGCTGACAATCAGTGGTATGGATTCGCAGCGCGTGCCCGGGTGCTGATCGTGAACACGGATCTGGTTCCCGAAAGCGAGCGACCAACTTCGATCAACGATTTGGTCGACCGAAAATGGAAGTCCCGCTGCGCGATCGCGCGTCCGCTGTTTGGAACTTCGGCAACCCAGGCAGCCGTCATGTTTGATCAGCTCGGCGACGCCAAAGCCGAAAAGTTCTATCGTCAACTTGCCGACAACGCAGTTGTGCTGGGCGGCAACAAACAGGTGGCACTCAAAGTTGCTGCTGGCGAATACGCGTTTGGCTTGACTGACACCGACGACGCGATCATCGAAATCGAAGCCGCCAAACCGGTTGCTATCGTCTTTCCCGACCAGGGCCCTGACCAACAGGGAACTTTACTGATTCCCAATACACTTTGCATTATCAAGAACGGCCCCAACACAATCCGCGCGAAACGCCTGGTTGAAAGACTGTTGGCCGCAGACATTGAAACTCGGTTGGCCGTAGGAGCCAGTGCCCAAATCCCCATCGCTGGCGACGTCGAAACCCGCAGTCGCGTCGAACCGGAAGCCGAACTCAAAGTCTTGAAAGCGGACTTTCCAGCAGCCGCCAAAAAATGGAACGCTGTCGCAGAAAAGCTGGTTGAGAT
>CAYUNP010000307.1:0-5085 GCA_964446085.1 uncultured Pirellulaceae bacterium | reverse complement strand
CGAATGGTGGGAAAATGTCTCACCAGAGGTTCTCATGTCCAAAAGAAAACGACAGGAAAATCCGCCACCAAAAATCTGGGACTTGCCGCTCGACTTGCGACGACGGCTTAGTCAACACGGCGGACGTCAGCGCGCACTCTTCAGTGACAACCATCTGATCATCGTGCTGCATCACGTGCCAGAATCACGGGCAACACGATCTCAAACGGCGTACTTCTGGCGCACGCCCAATGGCGAGTGGCATTTCAGCGACCGCGGAAACGGACTGGCAGCGCTGGAAAAACTCGTGCAGCTTTACGACGACGCGATGCTGGGGCTTGAGGACGCCGCACTTTCTGCAGACACCTCAGAACAGCGTTTCTCCGTGCTCAATCGCGTTGCTCCGATCCTGCGATCTGTCAGAAACATGAACGATGCTTTGCATAAAGCACTGGAACTAACAGGCGACGAGGAGCAACAGCAGGAACTGCAGATAATTTGCGATTTGGCAAGTGAAGTCGTTCGGTCTGCGGCGCTTCTCCAGGTCGACGTTCAGAACTCGATTCAGTTCAACATGGTTCAGCAACAGGAAATGCAAGCCCGGTACACTCAGTCCCAATCGAATGCGGCTCATCGACTCAACGTTCTTGCCGCGATCTTTCTGCCTGTGGCTACCATTTCGAGCGTCTTCGGAATGAACTTGCCGAGTGGATTGGAGTCAAGCCAGTTCATGTTCTGGATAACCTTTGTGCTCTCAATGTTTTTGGGCGGTGTTATCGGATTCTTTGTGATGAATGTTCGGCAGGTCAACCCGCAGGACTGGTAACGGCGAACAGGACAGGACGCGGGGCTGGCCAAGTTGCGTTGCATAAGTGGCATTGCCAGGGATCCGCTACAGGGAACCTGGAAATTCCTCGCGTTGATCCCACATGAAAAACTACATCCAAATCCAATCTGGTCCAACCGGGAAGGAGCTCATTGGTCCAGCAGACACCGTCAGAATTCACAGAAACACTCGTCAATCCGTGGCTCAAACGGCTTGTTCTGGATATTTGAAACCGAAGAAGACGATTTGCAGTAATCTTGTTGACTTGGTTCCTGGCACCGCGATAACATGAAAAGTTCATGCCGGACGACGAAGTCAAGCATTTTTAAATCAAGCAAAATCAAGGCGCATCCAATGCAATCATCAATTTCCAGACAACTGTTTTCCGCTGCGGTTTTCGCGGCGGCCTCCATAATGTTTCTCGGTACCGCAGCAGACGGATTTGCAAGAACCTGTTCGCCTTTTCAGTCAGCGACCAAGAAAAAAGAAATGCAGGATTCTGCTGTCGATGGAGATAAAGCCTCCAAGGAACTGAAAACACGTGAGCCAACGGCCAAGGACGGTGAACTGAAATGGAAGTTTACCAAAGGACAGGTGACGACCGCTGCAATGAAGCAGAACGTCACCATGACAATGAATGTAGCAGGCCAGAACATGGAAACGAAAACGAACTCGGTCAACGAGATGTCGCTCACCGTCGACAGCGTTGATGAAAACGGCGTTGCATCCGTTTCCAACGTTATCAAACGCATGAAAGTTTCATCAAGTTCACCTATGGCCGGAACGTTTGAATATGATTCGGAATCCGATGAAGAACCGGAGGGACAGGGTGCCATGATTAAGGAGATGCTTGCCCCCATGATCGGCCAAACCATCACCCAGAAAATGGCCAAGACGGGAAAAATTTACGATGTTAAAATTCCGGCCGAAGTACTCGAGGCAATTCAAGCCAATCCCATGATGGGTCAAATGTTTAGCGAAAAAACATTTGAAGACCTGGCATCCAAGTCGACAATTGAGTTCCCGGAAAAAGAAATCGTGATTGGAACGACCTGGGAAGTTGATGCTGAAGTGAAGATGGGGCCAATCGTTCTTGAGACAAAAACAAGCTACGAATACCGCGGTGTCGCAGATGTGGACGGCACGCCGTACCATGTCATTAAAGGCAAAGTCTCAATGAGCTTTCCCGAGGGTGCGGTTCAAGGCGCTGAGATTGAAGTCCTGAGTGAGGACACCAATGTGGTCATGCTCTTCGATGGCAATGCTGGTCGAATGGTAAAGTCAACTCTTGATCAGAACATGGAAATGGAAATCGTGGCTGGTGGACAGACGATTCAGCAAAATGTTGTGCAAAAGATGGATATTACGGTCACCGGAGAATAACACTTCGAAGCCTGAACCTTCAAAGCTCATTAACAGCCGTCGGATCAATCCTGAATCGACGGCTGTCGCTTTGCGCTCTCGACTCTGCACGAATTGTAGGCGGCAAGCGCTAGCCGCCGGTAGATCACGCAACGAACCGGCGGCTAGCGCCTTGAAAGCCCACACTGATCATAACCCGATGTGTAAGCGAGGGATCGATCCCTTGCTTACGCGGCGGGTTGTGATCTGGAGCATCAGGGATCCCTCTATGATGAAACGGTGTATCCAAATATGCGGTCGGCTATTGGCGAGCCTTGCCGCTCACCGTTACGACAGCGAGTTGTTCGGCCCAATGGACACCGTCGTGTTCTCGTACAACGGAAATTCGGACAGGACGCTGTTCACCTCATCCAGTGTCACATTTTCATAACACGCTGCGATTTCCTCAGGCGTCTTGTACTCGAATTCGTTCAGCCACTGAGAACCGATCGAAAACATGCGTGCTTCGGTGGCTTCGCTGCCCAGTACAATCTGGGAGGCAATTTTTCGCTTGGCCATTTCCAGCTCGCGTTCGGTCGCACCGGTTTGAATTTCCTTTTGCAGTTTCGTCAGCCGCTCGTAATTGTCGACCGTCGCATCAGGACTGCAGCAGAGAAAATTCATGATCGCGCCACTGCCGAGATACTCATAGGGCCAGACGCTTGCCGACTCGGCACGGCCCGAATCGAGAAACTCCCAGTACATTCGACTACCAGCATCGTCGCCGAAAATGCTCATCGCGACGCGAGAAGCAAACCGCCTTGGATCGTTCGCAGCAGGTCCACGAGCCAGTTGCAAAACGTACTGCTGTGCTGAATTCTCGCGGTGAATATTGTGAATGCCCGTATTGCATTTGGCCTCCGAGACATCGCGACTTACGTCGAAAGGTTTCCAATCGCCGCAGCTACGCTCCAGATCTTCGACCAGCCGATCAAAGTCAACTTTCCCCGACGCAGCGAACGCCATGTTGCCCGGACTGTAGCGCTGCTCGAAGTAGCTCATCATCTGCTCGGGCGTCAAAGCTCCGACCGTATCAACGGTGCCCAGCACACTTTGCTGAAGCGGATGACCCGAGAAAAACTCTTGCATGATCCGCTCGAACCCGCCGTAGGGTGGCTGGTCGGCGTACATCAAAATCTCTTCGATGATGACCTGTTTTTCAGTTTCGAAATCTTCCGTCCGCAGCGAGGGACGCATGATGTCGCTGAGCAAATCAACCATCTGGGTTTGAAACTCGGGCAACACCGCTGAGTGATAGATCGTGCTCTCTTCACCCGTGCGAGCGTTGGAACTCGAACCCATTTCGTCCAGTTCACGATTCACCTGGTCGGCGCTGCGATTGGGCGTTCCCTTGAACACCATGTGTTCCAGAAAGTGACTGACGCCACCGATCTGAGCCGTCTCATCGCGGGCTCCGGCGCGAACAAAGTATCCGAACGCCGAAAAATGTGCTCGCGGATTGCATTCAGCCAGAACGGTCAGTCCATTATCAAGCTGATGTTGTCGGTATTCCATTTTTCAATTCCAAAGGTGCACTACCAAGAGTCACCAAATCAAAGTTCTGCGGAGGGTGTGCTGCAACGTGTTCATTGATCGAGCCAACGTCAAGGCCCGTGATGATGTCTGTAATTTCATCAAGCGTTCGCACGCGACCAAGACGATACCAGTCTGAGGCAATCGAGCCAGCTCGCGATCGGCAGGACTCCTGCTGCATAATCATGCCGCTGCGAAATTGAACCTTCAATCGTGAAAGCTCATCTTCGCGAATGCCATCCTTGATCTTCACAAGTTCTTCGACGAGGACATCAAGCGTTTCCTGGGCTCTGGCGGACGATGTTCCACTGTGAGCAATCACGGCACCGCGTGCGCCAACCGAAACGGCCGATGCCGAAACGCCGTAACACAGTCCACGCTTTTCACGGACTTCATGAAACAACCGGGAGCTCATCCCGTCGGAGAGCACGCCGATCGCCGCACGATGTTTGTAATAGTCCGGATCGCTGTAGGAAATACCCGGCCACGCTAATGCGATCTGGGTCTGTTCGCTTTCGAAAGGAATGTGGAACGAGCCATGAACTTCGCCACGGGATTCGATCGGCTCAACGGGATTCGGTTCCCAATCATCGAACAGTGAGCCGACGTGTGACGTGAGCGCTTCAAAGTCAATCTTTCCGGCGACGGCGATGATGGTGCCCGAAGGCTGGTAATGCCGTTTCCAGAATTCCTGAATGTCCTGTTGCCTGATCGAAGTAACCGACTCGACGGTTCCATCGGCGTGCCGCCCGTCAGGATCGCCAAAGAATCGCTCTCGCAATTTTCGCACGGTCTGACTGGCGAGGTCGTCTTTGGTCGCCCAGATTTCCTGAAAGCAAACCTGACGACCGTCTTCAAGTTGCGATTCTGGCAAATGCGGATTGCGTAGCACATCACGATACACGCCCAGGGTATCGTGCAATTCGGTGGACTTCATCGCACCGCCGAAGCGAGTGTGCTGGTTGCCGGCTGAAGACGAATAGTCCACGCCCAGCAATTGCAGCTGTTCAATGAACTGTCGGCTGTCGAGATCACCACAGCCCCGCTGCACCATTTCACAAACAAAGTTCGCGAGGCCGTGTCTGGATTCGAAGTCATATCGCCCACCGGCTGGCAACAAAATCGAGAACGCCGCCGACGCCAGCCACGGCATCGATTGGGCAACAAGCGTCAGCCCGTTGTCGTATTGGTGATGGAGAATCTGTTCGGATTGCATGTCCGTGCCCTGAGAATGGAATCGCACATTTTACGTCGGGACTCGCCTACCTTCCAGCAGGCCTGTTGATCAATCCACAATTTGGCCATCGTTCAACGGCAATCCCGTTCAATTGTGCCTGAAAGGTGGC
>CAYUNP010000306.1:0-5103 GCA_964446085.1 uncultured Pirellulaceae bacterium | reverse complement strand
GTCTTTGCTTGACAGTTTCCGAGCCAACAACCTGATCTCCTTGTGCTGCAACGAGACCAACGATTTCTGCCAGTTGTGCGTCACGGCTGTAGTCTTCAGACCAGTCGCCAACGCACACCACGTAACAGCCACCCTTTGACGAATGGCTACCTTCGCGACGAGCAGCGCGGTTCCTGAAGTTCTCGACAAGATTCTCAAGGTCGCCGTCATCGGCGAGCGGAACTTCCTCGTGTTCTTTGATAGGCTTCGATTCAAATTTCATATCACTTCTCCGAGTGTGTCTACATACCGGTCCCATAGACGCGTTTGAGCGCGCAAAAAGAGTTCAACCGACTCGACGTGAGTCGGTGAAGATGGGGGACCTGGATTTAGACAAATCGAGAGGTGATCATTTCAATTCTTTGGCAGGCTGAGAAGTTCGTTAAGAGTTATCCGATTGGCCAAAACCAATCACAGCGTAAGACACTCGCGCCCCGAATAGGTTCGGTAAGTTTCCACATGTAATTTGCCAAGTCGATCCATCTGGCAAGAACGCAAAAAAACGGACAGTTTCAATGCCGTAATTTTCCAAAATCCTCTCTCGCCAACGCAGACCAAGATTGAGAAGTTCAATCCCTCTACTTACGCTCATTGGAGCCATCCCAATGTACCGTCGTTGTGAGTCAACATGCGCCTTCTTGATCGATTTTTGGAATCCAGTAGTGACTTGCCGCGAGCCCCTGGAAAAGCCAAACAGACGGCGATCGTTTTTGAATCTCAATACTGGAGCATACACATCGCGGGATCACAGTTTCACGACAGCGCCCAGGGCAACAGATTTCATTCTTCAGCCAACGTGTGCGTTGCGACAAAGTTAAAAAACAGCCGTACTAATTAGAGCCGGCATTTCGACTCAACCAAAACAGGACACTCAATGACGACGATAGAGCAGAATAATCGACAAGCTCAAATTGGGATTTCTTTCGGAGACAGTGGTGCAAGCGGAATGGTGCTCCAGCACTTTAGCGGCACAGAGTCATTGTCACGAGACTATGCTTACGTGGCGACTGTGATCTCCAGTGATTCGAACATCAATGGAAACACTGTGGTTGGCCAACCGGTGTCCATTGAGTATTGGAGCGAAGATGGCAGGGTTCGAAGATTTCACGGATACGTGAGCCGGTTTGAGTATAACGAGCAAGTTCAAGAACCGGCTGAGATGACCTCCTATACGATGGAGATTGTTCCCTGGCTTTGGTTTCTAAAACACAACAGAGATTTCAGAATCTTCCAGGAGATGACGACGCCTGAGATCATCAATCAAGTATTCCAAAAGTACGATGTTGCCGACCACAGAATGTCGCTGACTGAAAACTATCCATCGAGGGAATATTGCGTTCAATATGGTGAAAGCGATTTCGACTTCCTGTCTCGTTTGATGGAAGAAGAAGGCATCTTTTACTACTTCGATCACAGCAAGACCAAACACACTCTGGTCATCAGCGATTCCCCGATGGGATACTTCGAGTTAGATGAATCAGAAGTATCGTACGGCGCAACTGCCGGCGAACAGTACAAACAATTGACTCGTTGGAAGCACGTTTACGAATTTCGCCCCGGCAAGGTGGCGCAGAAAGACTTCAACTTTATGAAACCTGCCGACGCGCTGGTTACGGACAAAAGAGGAAAGGTCAAATTCAAGCGAAGCGAGAGCCTTGAAGTCTACGAATACCCAGGCCGCTACGACGACACTGGAAAGGGCGAGCGTTTGACTAACGTTCGCATGGAAGAGTTGGAATCAGATCACGATCACGTATTGGGTAGCGGAGCCTACTTGACCTTTGCTCCTGGCGGAAAATTCAAAATCGACCAGCATTCACGTCGCGACGAAGAAGGCAAGTCTTACACGATAACTGAGGTCTATACCGAGTTTCATTCCAACGTTGGATTCGACAGCGGTGGGCAGGAAGATTTCCGCAACGAGTTCCGCTGCATTCCCGCTCAAACTCCCTTCCGTCCGGCTCGGGTCACGCGCAAGCCATTTGTAGAAGGCCCGCAAACAGCAATCGTTGTGACGGATGGGCAGGAAATTGTGGTCGATGATCACGCCCGAATCAAAGTGCAGTTTCACTGGGATCGTTACGGCCAGCAGGACGTCAACAGCTCTTGCTGGATTCGTGTCTCACAAACTCATGCAGGCAATGGCTGGGGTGTCGTCGATATTCCTCGTAAAGACGAAGAAGTCATCGTCAGCTTTTTGGATGGCGATCCCGACCGTCCCATCATCACGGGTCGAGTCTACAACGGCGACAACCCGGTTCCGTTTGGGCTCAAGGGGGCTGGCGACAACAAGAATAATAAGACTCGCCGCGGCAACACGACCAAGTCGTATGAATCCGACGGCTACAACGAGATGACCATGGACGACACCGCTGGATCGGAGCAAATTCGAATTCACGGCCAGAACAACATGGACACGACGGTTCAAAACGATCAAACGCTAACGGTGAATAACAATCGGACAAAAACAATTGCTGTCGATGAAACCAATTCGATTGGGAACAATCGAAAAACGGATGTCGGTGTTAATCACGTTGAAAAAGTTGGCAACAATCAGTCGGTCGACGTCGGTTCAGATCAGGACGTTTCCATCGGGGCAAACCAAAAAGTCACCATCGGCAAGATGAAAAATGAAGCTGTTGGCATGATGAGCAATGAGGCAGTGGGTATGGCAAAATCGACCAACGTCGGCGGCGCGTATACAGTGACTGTTGGAGCATTAATGAACACAGCGGTAGCATACAAAAGCTTTGAAGAAGTCGGCTTTGATAAAAAGGTCGTTGTTGGATCTGACTATTCCTTGTCAGCAGGTGACGGGATAAAGATCAAAGCAGGCACGATCCTTGAACTCAAGTGCGGTGCCAGTTCGATCACGTTGGAGAAAAGTGGCCAGATCACAATCAAAGGGACGGCCTTCAATTTCGAAGCATCGGGCGATATCAAGATCGACGGAGCCTTGATCGATTTGAATTAATCCGCACTCTTTTTTTGGCAACTATCAAGTCCCCTATCGCTCGCTGACAATTATGCATGTGAAGCTCAACAACCCAACGCCCTTTTCGGCTCTCAATTTCCAATCGGTGGATGCGAAACGAAACCATTTTGGCGTGGTCGTCGTTCGGGGCGCATTCAAAATCGAAAATGAAAAGCGGCTAATACCGTTGGATAAACAGGAGCCCCTGGTTCTGGAAGACAGCTACTTTGGTGACCGTGGAAAATCAAGCGTTCGTTTTGGTCACAGTCTCGCGCCGTACAAACCCAAAACGGACGTCTTGATCGAGGCAACCGCATATTCCCCCAGCGGAAAACCGCAAACGGATTGGATTTCGGAAGTTCACTTGGGAGATCGCACAAAGCGATTTCGCGTTACTGGCCCAAGGAATTGGGAAAATGGAATAACCGGTCGCAAAGTCTCAGCACCCCACCCAATTTCCAAACTGGACATCCGATACGAACATGCTTTCGGTGGAATCTCTGCTGATGGCAAAACAACGTTCCCTGAAAACCCACTGGGGGTCGGTTTCGATAACACTCCGGGAGCAAAGTTTCCACAGATCGTACCCGCTGAATTTGAACTCCGTGATAACGGACGCGTGCCCGTGGTTGGGCTGGGACCGATCGGACCAGGGTGGCAACCGCGACTCGGTTTTGCCGGTACCTTTGATGCAAAATGGAAGGATGAGGCTGCTCCCTATTTGCCGGATGACTTTGATTTCGAACACTACAACGTCGCCTCACCGGGCATGCGGATCACGAATTTCGTCGAAGGCGATGAAGTCATTGGGCTAAGGAATCTTTACTCGAAAGGCGATCTGTCTTTCGGACTGCCCGGGATTCAATATTCCAACATCCTTCGCTTCAAGGACGGAAGAATCGTTCCCGGCCCAATGAATCTGGACACCATCGAAATCCAGGTCGAGCAGCAGCTTGCATTCTTGCAATGGCGAGGGATTTTTCCGGCGACTCTTCCAATCATTCAAGTCGATCTTCGCATATCCGCTCCTGAATTCTTGATCGCGGCCTGAAAGGAATAGCCATGGCATTATTGGAAGGAACGCGTTCATCCATCGAGTTCATGTGTAAAAGCATCGTGCCAGACGTATGTCTGTCGCCGACAGCACCGGTGCCTTATGACATTCTGTCCAAGTTTGACTGCGCCGTTGGGTTCAGTCCCAACGTGCGATTTCGAAAGCAATTCGCCTTTCACAACAAATCGCGATTGTCGACGGTTCGCTGTAACGAGGCGGGGGTCGGTGGTGGAGTATTGTCTGGTGTAAACCTTGGATACTGCCGGCCTTTTATAGCCACTCATTCAACGACCATTCGCGTCAACAAGATTTTCGTGGAACGCCACAAAGCGACGCTGATGTACATGAATTGCGCCGGGCCGGAGGGACCGTGGAACACGATTGGAGAAGTCGTTTTTCTGGGCAACATGCTGCCAGCGACCGTTCCCGAGGGAGGCAAGATCGCCGAGGGATCAGTCTGGAAACTGCCGGGGATCTTTGGGGATATCGCGGATTTGGCTGAACAGGCCAAAAAGGTTTACGAGGTTGGCAAGAAACTTTACGCGCTCGCAGAAACCGACTGGAGCGATCCAAGCAGCGTATTGGGAGCGATTGGTGGGCTGGCAGGAATTGCGGAACTTCAAAAGACTGCAGAGGCACTGCAGACAGCAAGAGGGTTCTATGACCTTGGCGAAAAGGTTCTTGATACAGATTGGACTGATCCCGAGCAAGCGCTGAGTACGATCGCAGGCCTTGCCAGTGTTGCGAACATGGACGACTTTGCGAAAACGGCTCAAATAGCTGGCTCGATTCAAAAAGCAATTGAAACAGATTGGAAAGATCCGCAGGCCGCGATCGCCGCAGCAACCGGAGTCATCAAAAACTCGGGCTTGGACGCGATGGCGATGGAAATGGCGGAGCGTTCCGGCATCGATCTCGGTTTTATCCCGCCATTGATGAACAACTTGCCGAATATGTTCCCAGTTCCGGGTTCTGCCAGCTCACAGGCCGCGCCGCAACCATCGAGCCCCTCATCCAATGCCGCCAAACCTGGCGG
>CAYUNP010000305.1:0-5127 GCA_964446085.1 uncultured Pirellulaceae bacterium | reverse complement strand
ATCTTGTTGGCAGTCATTAGACTTCCATTTACCTAAAAGAGTCACGGGCCACGAATGGCCCAAAAATTCGAATTGGGGATTCTAGAGCTAACAGCCCCTTTATTAAAGGGCTTTTTCGGACTTGAAACCATGTTTTCAGCGTCAAAAATGCAGTTCCAGGCTGATTTGGACGTATTTTGGCCGCGACAGGACAAAGCTGGGCAGGACCAGCGAGGAGAAGGGCTGTTCTGACCGCATCTCACCCGCAGAACTGGAGCCGGAACTGTCCATGAAGGCAGAACAACATGGCTCTTTGCTTCAGGCAAATAGGTGATCGGAATAGCTGCAAAGCGGCGACCCGAAGGCAAGTTTGCTCCCGGATATTCGGCCGCCTCGCAACCTGGGTCTTAACTTGCCTGTTCCAACCAGGACTTAGCCAATTCCTGCAAGTTGGGCTGATCATCTTCATGCTCTTTTCCAAACCAGGAACGCTCGACATCCCGAATTGAACTTTCCAGTTCAGTTGCTTTTTCATTCGAGATACCATTTCGCTGACGAATGTCGCGAAGTAACGTGAGCACCGTAAACGGGTTGATGTCCTCTGGCATTTCAAACTTGGCGACCTCTTCCGTTTTGGGACGAGTCACCACAAAGGTCAACCCAGCCACGGCAAACAGCAACAAAGCAATCACTGGAATCAGCCAGTACAGGAATCCCCAACCAGCGTTCGAATAGTGTCGCTCCAGCGAAACTTTCTGCTCGGCATCGACAAGGTCCACATCATCGTAGCGCTGATACTTGAGTACCGCATTGTCCGTTTTGGCATCGCCGAAGGAAAATTCTTTGACGTCGGACTGGTTTTCTTTCGTTCGATACTCAACGGACCAACTTCGTTCTGAGACGATTTGGATATCATCACTGTCTTTGTCGAATCGAGAAGGCAAAACGCCCTGATCGTCGACGCTCACAACCTCGAAACTTTCTCGTTCCAGATTGACAATATCTTCCAGCGGCGGAACGAGTCCTTTCGCGGTTGCTGTCACTTCCACGATCAGTTTCCCTTCGCCAGCCTGACGTTCATCCAGCGTTTGTGTAACTTTGAGATCCGTGACGGGACGCGCTGCCGACCTGGTCGCATCCACAATAACAGCAGGAGATTCGATCGGAATCACAACGAAGCCAGAGGTGTCGAGGAAGTCCATGTCCAGCTTCATCGGTGCAATCCGATCGACTTCGCTTCCGAGTGCTTTGAGCAGGATGTACGCGTAGGGCGTTGTCCGCCAGCCTTCTTTTTCAGCAGGGGTTGATTGCATCGCTTCGGGGCTCTGGAAAGTGATACTCTGAATTTCAAAGTGTTCATCCAAAGCCTGCTTGACCGCATCAGAGAATTTGTCGCGATAGTCTTCGGTCGGCCGGCCGTAGTTGTAGGCGTAGGCCATGCTGTTCTGGTTTTGCACGTACTTTCCAAAGCCGCCCGACTCGCGTTCAATCTCTTTGGTGTGCAGCAAATTGACGTAAACACCAAATGGCTCTTCGCTGCCGATTTCATGTCCTCCATCGAGTTGAGCAACCAGTTTGAGTTCGCTAACGAGGTCCTGATAGTAATCGTAAATCCCTCGTGCTTCCCATGCCCGTGGGTGATCTTCCACGATGGCAAAACCGCCACGCAGATAACGGAACTTGATCTCCGGTTTAATCGGGCTCATCCGGGTGAACATGTTGTTGGCGAACTTGGCCATGTGCGAATCGCCGAGTGCTCCGGGAAGAGCCAGAATCGCTTCACGAATCAACACGTACTGCTTTGGGTCGGGAGAGGTTTTGTTTGTTATTTTTCCCAGATCAACGGCACCAAGGGAAGCATAGAACCAACGGTCAAACACCTCTGTCTTCTGCTCTTTCTTTTCGAGTTCGCTTACTTTGGCGGTGTACTTGTCGGCGGCGAGTTTGAACTGTGCGTACGCCTTGTCGCGACGATCAGAGAACTCACTACTTTTCTGTACCGTTTGCGAGTAATCATTTTCATCGAACATCAAACAGGCCAAAGCCAGATGCAATTGCCAGTTCTCTGGCGATGACTTGAGAGCTTCCTTTGCCAGTTCGCTGGCGACGTTGTATCCGCGAAGAACTTCCTGTTGGACCTCAGGCTGGCGGCGTCTGGTTTTCTTTTCTTCCTGATTGCGAATGTCTCGCCAGTTAGAAGAAAGGTTGGCTCGCATTTTCTCGCAGATCGCAGCAATCGTTTTTGGTTTGAGACTGTCAAGATCGCCAAAGACACTTTTGACACGGTCAAGGTCGTAGACTTCAGCACTGCTGTGGCAGGTTGTAAACGCATTGGACAGAAGCCTTTCGTCGAGTTCTTCAAGATTCATGGCCCGAATGCGATCGATCCAGCCTTGAAGCTCTTCGAGGTTACGTTGCTGCTTGGAGCGGGTCAGCGGAATTGCGTCGGCCTTTTGATCGAAACCGTAGGAGTAGATGTAACGATTTCGTTGTCGGCTGTTGCTATTTGGGTCGTGATTTCTGGTCCAGATTTTGAGAAATTCTTCAACAAGTTCTTTGCCGACTTTCGGATTTTCCCTGGCGACTTTTTCGATCCAGGGAAACGCTTTATCCTCTTCGTTGACGTGTAGATGCAGACTGGCAAAAAGTCGTTGCATCTGAGTCTTGAGCGTTGGCCGAACGCGTTTTCTCCATTCTTCCGAAGGTGCAATCTCGAGGACATCGCCGACACGAATCGGCTGAGGTTCATTGCGACGCCCGTATCGTCGTCGGTACTGATCGTCTCCTGCCCAATAGGAGTTTCCATACTGGTCGTAATCCCAGTAGCCGCCTCCGCTGTTGGACGAGCCATACTGAATCGCGATGTCGGCTTCCTTGAGCCAGGTGTCAGCGAGTAGCGTGAGGGCATCGGCCCATTCGTTGGCGAGTTCAGGTGAGACTTTGAGCAGTTTTTCGGCGGCTCCATTTTGAAGTCGAAGCAGTTTCAGCCGTTGGTCTTCGGAAACCTGGGCGGCCTGTCGAGCCATGGTGGAAGATTTGGTTCCAAGGTTGGTCAGAATTTTCATGCCGCGTTCTGGTGACTGGGTGAAACTTTCATCAAGCCACTTTTCTCCAATCTCCCGATCGATTTTTGGTGAAAGTTCGATCAGGTTCGCCATGGCAGCATCTTTTTCCTTCTGTTCAAATTTTTCGATCGAGGACAGAGCCATGTTGGCTTCCCAGGCACTGTTGAGCCACTTGGCGACCTGTTTGGAGCGATACTTTTTGAGCGACAGTTGAGACCAAAGCTTCATCGAAACGACATCTTCTTCCTTGACGGCATCGGCCAACGGCAGAAGGAAGTGTTCCACTTCGTCGTTCATTCCCGCTTTGAGGAACAAGTCGGCTGCGATCAGTTTTTGATCCTTCTCCTGGCCTCCAATGCCGGACGCACCTTTCTTGATCGCTTCTATATAGGATGAGAAATCAAAGCCATCTGTTTTCGATTTTTTTAACAGGCGAGCCAGAGTCGGTACGTGTGAGATTCCTTTCGAAGGTTTTTTTGTCGCCTCTCCTGCTTCAGCGCCTGCGACTTCGGTTTTGGGATCTGGTGTTTTGGCTTCCGCGGATTCCTCTTCGCTTTCTTCAGTATCTTCATCGTCCAGGTCAGGTTGATCAGCAGGTTCAACAAGCTCTCCTTCAAATCGCATGGTCACTCCACCTCCACCGCCCTCCGACATTGTTCCTGTCATGGTGCCATCGTTGACGGTCAATTCGGCATTCAGGGTGCTGTCATCCTGCGTGGCACTGAATGTCAGAGTTCCTGAATCCGGATCGTATTGGCCTCCCTCGAAAGGTACGGTTTGCACCTCTTCCGCTATGGCGCTGGAACTGACTTCAATCGTTCCGCTGACTTCCCCGCCATTGAGTTGAATATCAAGCGTCAAATCTATATCGGGCATGGCGACACCGGGTGGAATTCCTTCGCCTTCAAGCGTTACTTTGCCTTTCCATTTACCGGCGATCTGGTTGCCGAGCCCTTTAAATTTTTTGTTGCCTGTGATTGAAATCTTCCAGGGTCGGGGGGCGGCGTCTGTGACCTGCAGAATGTCTTCGGGGCTGAGGAAATTGCTAAGTGGTTTCTCTCGTTCGTTACGTGAGCGATTACTGTTTTGTTGCTCTTTGGCTCCAGGCACGGCTGCCAGTTTGGTCAAAAGGTGAGCGTAAAGTTTGTCCGCGTCGTCTTCCTTGAGCGTCGCCAGGAAGGTTTTGACTTCAATCCACTTTCCAAGCGTCACGATCTTTGACCACTTGGCTACTTCTGATTTGATCTGAGCTTCTTCCTGGGCTTTCTTCCCGCTACCGTCGTCCGGTTTTTTAACTGCAACGTCTGATCCAGCTTTGAGTTCCTCCCAGGCGTCAGGAGTCGCTGGCTCGACAGGTGATTCGGCGGTCTTTGCTTCTGCGGTGTCTTCTTTGGCAGGAGCGTCACTCGCGGTGTCTGGTTTGTCGGTTTCTTTAGCGGTTTTCTCGCCCGCCTCAGGATCTACTTCTTTCGCCGGTTCTTTCTCAGCCGCGACCTTCCCAGTTTTTTCGGTTTCAGGTTTTGCCGTATCTGCCGGGGGCTGGAACTTTCCGGAGACTTTCATGTCTTCAACAGAAAGAACCTTCACGGTGCCGACGAGTTTGTCCTCCAGTCGAACTTCGATTGATTCGTCTTTTGCAAACGTGGGCTTCTTTTCGAATTCAAGGATCACAAAGTCTTCGTAGATGTTGGCGACTTTCGCGACCAGAGATTTCTTCTCTGTCTTTTTTGCGTCCTTTTTCTCAGGTTCTTTTGCGCTCCAGGCTTTGAGTACGGTTGGTAGCGATCGATCGATTTTCGCTTTTAACAACGCCTCGATACGTCGCTCGTCGAACGTCTTTCCTGGCTTCCCGGCTTCGCCCGCGGCACCATCTGGTGTTACTGCTTTGCCCGATTCGCTATCTGCACTGGAAGCAGGATCGACTCTAGCCGCCACGGTAGTAGCCGAGGACGTGCGCACGGCAACCTGAGCATCGAGTGGGGCGGTCAACCATGCGAGCGCCAGTGAAGAAAAGACAAGGACGCGTGTTCGGAAAAGAAAGCTCATCGGGATTCTCAAATCGGGCCTGAGGCAACACGTAATT
>CAYUNP010000304.1:0-5154 GCA_964446085.1 uncultured Pirellulaceae bacterium | reverse complement strand
TGAAGACCAGGCGGATGCGGCAAGATATTGGTCATCTCGAGAAAGACCCAATTGTCGAAATCCGTCCGTGCAAGTCTCGATCGAAACGACTGGCTGCAAGTCAGGAAAATTGTAGAAACGAATAACGCCGGCCTGCGATGCCGTGATCAGATTCGAGCCATCGCCTGAAAACTCGACGGTCCAAATCCGTTCGTCGTCGTTGACTGAGATCTCGGGACCCACACCTACATTCAAAACTCGATTCTCGGGAGTCGTGCTGTTGTCGTCGTCTGCAGATTCGCCACTGACAATTTCCCAAACAGACGCTCCACGGGCGGTCTTGGCAACAGCGAGAAACTTTCCATCGGGACTGAACTCCACATCCATCGCGCGAGGGCCGGTGGTTAACAGCTGCTTGACCATTTTTCCGGACTCGTGATTCAGCAAATAAGCCGTGCCATCAAAAGAACTGACCGCCAACAAGGGCAACGTGGGATGAAACTGAAGTCCCGAAATTAATCTACGCCCTAAATAGAATCGTTGTACTATCTTCCAAGTCTCGGTATCCCAGACAAAAATCTCTCCTCGATCCTCCCGAATTCCTCCCGTCGCCAACCAACGACTGTCAGAGCTAAATGCACAGCTCCAGACTACGTCGTCGTGTTCCCCGAGAAATCGGCTCAGCCGTTTCGTTTCCCAATCCAAAATGCGAACGGTTGCGTCGTGCCCGACCGACACCAACCATCGCAGATTTGGAGACACATCCACTGCCCAGTGATGAAGGATCGGCGGTCCACAAATGACATAGTTATACTCGTTTTTGATTTGGGATTCGATTCCATCGGGACTGGAGAAGCGCTCTTTGTAAGCTTGTTCAATCGAGCGTCGCTCAAACTGTGCAGCTCCGCGTCCCGCAAACCAGAAACGTTTGCCGTCCGCGCTAAAAAACACTTGAAGCGGACAACCTGAGTTTTCAAAGATGGCGATCCGTTTCCCATTTTCCAGATCAATCAGCACGGGATCCGCTTCAGCTATCAGACTTGAAATGATTCCGAATTTCCCTAACGGATCGACGGCGATTCGCGTGGCTGATTGATCGACCGGCAGCTTTCGAGTTTCTAAACTTGAGTCCGGATCCCAGAATCGAATCGACTTGTCAGAAGAAAGCGTGACGATCGTTTTTGAATTGTCACCGGCAAAAATCTGAACGCCAAGGATTTCTCTGGAATGTCCTTTGAGTTCCCTCAGAGTTTTCCAGTCCCCAACACGGATAACTTGTGCGTTGGAATCCTGACCATACAAAACCAGCAGCTCGTCATCCATATAGAACTTGCTCGATCGAGTCGACAACTGTTTGACCTTGGAAAGTTCCTGTCCCATTCGCCAGACTGATACGCCAGATTTTCCCGATGTGATCAGAAATCCGTTAGCGATACCGATCTGCCGAATACTCGGTTCGGGAAAACTGTTTTCGGTAACGAGTTTGCCTGTCGTTTGATTCCTCACTTGCAAGCGTCCATTCGCGTGCATGGTTGCGACCAGATTTTGCACCGGATCGACGGCAACTTGAACGATCTCGCTGGACAAACCCGAATCAATGTAACGCGTTTCGTTGGTGGCTGAGTTAAAACATGCAAGTCGCTCTCGCTGCGCAAGGTAAAGGTTTCCTGATTTGGAATCAAAGCAACTTGCGGTCGATATCGGAATCGCAAAGGCCGTCGATGACGGAGCTTGTGACGAAAACTTTCTACTCGAAAACCCGGAGACTAGTGTGTCGGATTTTGTAACGCTTAACGGATGATGACTGCCCCAGTCACTGGCTGTTTTCGATCCGATAATGTTCCATTCCTGGATGCTGCCATCTGCATTGCCCGTGAAAAACGAACCACCAACGTTCGATGTAGAGATACAGCGTAACTCACCTGTCGCTTTTGCTTCGACAGACGTTGCTAGTCTTTGGCCCGCCCAACCCATTAAGTGAATCGCACCATTTTCACACACCGCAACCGAACTTTCTCCTACATTGATGACCGAAACAACCGCACCAGAAAACCTGTTCGATCGAAAATTGGGGCTGTCGACTTGCCATTTACAAACTGAATAAGAAGACGAGTCGGACCAGACAACACCGTCTGCGGTTGCAGCGAGAGTGCGAATCGGTTCTCGCAAATTCTTATGAAAACCAATCATCCGTCCGTCATCGACCGAACGGCATTGCAAAATCGTGTTGCCCATTCCCAGAAACAGACGATCCGATCCGCTGGAAAAGTCCATGCAGTTTACGGTGACATCCCCGGTATCGATTTTCAGGACTTCAGGGCCGTCAAACGAAAATGACAGCTTGCCGAATTCGCTGACGTTACCAACCATGACTCCTACATTTCGTATTGCAACCGCGAACCGTTGCTGTGGGCGGTCCAATGCAATCGCCGTTACGTTCTCGGCAACCGATCGGCCTGCAATTTTTTTCCGTTGCGAATTGGAATCGAGCAATTCTGAAACGTCCCACATCCAGATACGGTTATCGACAATCGCCAGAACTGTTTTTGTCTCTTCAATGACTTGGATATTGGAAAAGCGTGTGGTTTCCGGACTATCCAGGGTCAGCCGGCCCAATTGATTTTTGAGATCAAAGGAATAGACATGAAACAGTCCCGCTTCGTCGGCCGCAACGATGAACCTCTGGGCAGGATCAACACCGATCGCCACGGCAGGTTTTCCGGAAGCGATCACGGTCGAAGCCGTTGGCTCAATTCGCCTTTCAGTATCGACCAACAATTTGATCATCAGCTCGCGAAGGCGTTCCGTTGAATCACCGGAGCTTTCCATTCGAGTCGCTTCAATCAAAGCGTCGTGTGCTCGCTGATACCAACCAGTCGATTTTCCGGAGATTTCACTTTCGGCGGTTCCAATCAAGGTTTCAAATAACTGCGAATTTGCCCGATCCCTTTCGTTTCGAAAAAGATCTCTTTCGTTTGCAATTCGCATGAAACTTGCGATAGAAACGACGGATACCAACAACGTGCAAATCAACAGCGTTGTTGCCAATGCCGGCTGTCTCTGACACCAACGAATCATTCTGCCCCAGGTGCCGAGTGGCCTGGCTGCAATCGGCTCATGGTTCAAAACTCGTCTCAAGTCATCTGACATTTCGCGGCAAGATAAGTAGCGAGCAGCCGGCCGCTTCGCCATAGCTTTCAAACAAATCGTCTGCAGATCCAGAGGAATGTCTCTCTTTATTTTTCGAGGAGCAACGGGATCGTCATGGATCGTTTGGTGCAAAATCTGAGATGGAGTGCCCGTAAAAGGAAGCTTCCCGCAGAGCAACCGGTACATCACAACACCAAGTGAAAAAATGTCGGTGGCCGGGCCGATGTCCGACTGACTGCTGGCCTGTTCGGGCGACATGTAGGCGGGGGTTCCAAGTAAATCGCCGTGCCCAGTGATGCGAGAATCACCTTCGTCGTCGCCTTCCCCTAACGATGCCAAGCCAAAATCAGCAATGCAAAGTGATTCGTCGTTGAACAAAATATTCGCGGGCTTGAGGTCTCGGTGCACGACACCAAATCGGTGTGCGTAGTCGACTGCATCGCAAATCTCGAGCATCCATTCAGACATTTGTTGTGAGGAGACATGCTGGTGTTTGATGCGGTCCGCCAACGATCCGCTATCGGCTAATTGTCCGACGATATAGGGTCGAACAATCCCCTTTCCAAATTCGAACACCTGCAAAATCCCCGGATGCGAAAGCTTTGCAGCCGCTTCGGCTTCACGCGCAAATCTTTGATACTGCACGGAGTTTAGAGACATTTCAAATCGAGCGAACTTGATCGCTACTTTGCGTTTAAGGACGTTGTCCCAGGCATCAAAGACGACAGCAAATCCACCTTCGCCAAGCTTTTTGCCCAGTCGGTAACGCTGACCAAACAACTCGGATTCAAAACCCTGGATTTGCGACTCTTCCAGCACAACTGCAAGTTCCGATTCGGGCAGGACAGCGTCCAGACCTTGGTTTATCTGAAGTTGATTGTGAAGTCCTGACGAAAAATCGGGGAACCGCTGCAAATACTCTTTGGTCATCGACTCGTCGTCCGTGTCGGTAGTCGATTCAACACGCAACAAGTACTCGTTGTAGATAATATCGAGTGCCAATTCGGGATTTTGAATCAGCTGGGGGAAGCGTTTAAAATAGGACTCGGCGATCGGAAAATTATCGCTTTCACTAACCAACATCCTTTGCTCTTCCAGAATCAGTTCCGCAATTTCTGACACCGACATTTTCTGAAGAGATTCGCTGGAAGATGAATCATTCAGCAGACTGGAACGCGAAATTGAATGGCGTGTGTCAGATTCGCCTTCTCGATTCGTACGTTGCATAAGAAACACTAATCGTTGCTTGGGTTTTGTTCTTCAATGCCAAGTTCTGCCAAGACACGTCGGCAGGATCTTGCCAGGCGTTTTCGCAATGCTTCGCCGCTTTCGTTTAGTTTTTCGCCGATTTCAGCCCAAGTTTTCCCGCGCCTTCGCATCGCAGCAACGGTTCGCTCTTCCGGTGAAAGCTTCGACTCCACCAATTCCACCATTTCCTGGCCAGCAACAATTTGACTCGGGCTCTCACCCGGATCATGAGGTTCATGGGTTCGTAAATCTTCACAAAAGGGGTGCGAGGCATTCTTTGGACGCCGGACTTTTTCTCGTCGATGGCGGTCAATGACTTTATTTCGGGCCATCGTTGATAGTAAACGCAGCAATTGGCCAGGGCGGTCAAAATCTATTTGCCCCAAGGCCACTCGAACGAAGAAATTGCCAAAAACACTTTGACAAACGTCCATGGAATCAAGAGTGCGCCTCAATCTGGCGTCCGTAAGTCGCAAGCGGATATCGCGTAAAACCTCTGGCTCATAGAGTTTGACCAGTTCAGAAGCAGCGCTTGCATTTCCTTCGCGCACACGCGCGATCAGCGCATCAAACGATTTTTGATCCAGCTTTGGCATTATAATCTTCCCAGAATCATCATACATCCAAAGTAGCGAGAATCCGCTGGCGAACCTGCGATGCGCCAAAGATTTTGACTGTTTTTTATCGAGACAATTGACGATGGGCATGTGCTGGTCACTAGGACACACTGCCAATGTTTGTTACCTGGACCTGAATCGGAAAGGACTATCTACACAG
>CAYUNP010000303.1:0-5173 GCA_964446085.1 uncultured Pirellulaceae bacterium | reverse complement strand
TACTTTCTGGTGGAGACCGCCGTGCGACATTTCAATCGTTGTACCCGCCGATACGCAGTAGGCCAGGGTACTTACTCTTCAGTGTTGATGGTCAGCGAATCAAAGAGCTTTTTGGTGGCGACTTTGTCTTCCTTACCCTGAACGGTGATCACGTCCAGTTGGTAACGACGACTGCCCTTGATGAAAACGCGTGAGCGACCAGAGAAAGTGAATTCTTTTTTGGATTTCGGATTGGTGACCGTAAAGGTGTAGTCAAACTCGCGTCCCTGAGTTCTGCCGGAATTGATCTTGTCAACTCGGTCCAGTTGCCCCAAAACATTGACGACCGCTCCTTTGACAGCACCGTTGAGTGCATCGCTGAGTTGTCTGCCATTTTCAGGAGCCTCATGAAGATTCATCCACGAAAACTCAAACGACGATTCCTTGTCCGGGTACCCCACGTAGCGATGATTGGTGACGGCTGACCGACCGGCGATGGGTGTCCAGGATCGCTCAATGTATTTTGGTTTTGCTGGCAGGCGGAACTCGGTGTTGGATACGGCGTCGACGACTGTGAACCATCCGTCACTTTGCTCACTGACTTCCGCCGTCGATTCCTTTTGAACGGAACTTGCCGCAGCAGTCTGAGCAGGTGTTTCTGTGGTGGCTTCAGTTTTTGTGCTTTCAGTTTTTTTGTCCGATGAACGACCGAAAATGTCATCCTGAGGTGCCGCGACTACGGATGCAGACAGCAAGGCGACCAGGATGAAAGCAGACAGGCAAGATTGACGAATTTGAGGGTTGTTCATGACTGAATTACCGTATGAAAAATTTGTTCGGTCGTTATTCTATCGCCTGGATACGCAAGATAGCTCAACCTTTCCAGAATGGTCAGGTTTGATACGATTTTACCGCAAACTCTCGGTTGATGCTGCGGGAAAAATGAAGCCATGCTTGCAGGTCGAGTCTGACTTGTTGGGTGGACAGGGCTTTGAGAAGTCCTGAGCGTCCGACACCTTGCGGTTCACGAAATGCAGAACAATTAAAATTGATGACCAAGAGGCCACTTTGTCCAACTCTGACCAGCCCAAAAACGATTCAGCCGCCAGCCCCAGTCGCAGCGGTGCCTTCGATGCCGCCGTTGATCAGCGAGTCGAAAGGTTTACGGAAAGTATCAGTTTTGATCAGCGACTCTATCCGCAGGACATTGCCGGCAGTATCGCTCACGCGCAAATGTTGGCGGATCAGAATATCCTGACATCTGATGAAAGCCAGCAAATCGTCGCGACCCTGACCGGGATCAAGGCACAGCTTGACGCGGGCAAGTTCCCTTTTCGGAAAGAGCTCGAAGACATCCACATGAACATCGAACAGGCTCTGATTGACGAGCTTGGCGATGTCGGTCGAAAGCTGCATACCGGACGTAGCCGCAACGATCAGGTCTCGACTGATATGCGGCTCTGGGTTCGCGACGCGATCGACCGAATCGATGCTGCCCTTGAACAGTTACAGGTTTCGTTTCTGAGTCGCTGTGAGCAGGATAGCGGCGTCATCTTGCCGGCTTACACGCATCTGCAACGAGCCCAACCTGTCCTGGCACCGCACTATTGGTTGGCTTATATCGAAAAATTCCAACGGGACCGTGAACGCCTTGCCGATTGTCGCCGTCGAGTCAATCTTTGTAGCCTTGGTACCGCGGCACTTGCCGGGACCACTCTGAACATCGATCGCGACAACAGCGCCAAAAGGTTGGGCTTTGAAGGGCTGGTCGAAAACAGCATCGACTCGTCCAGTGATCGGGACTATTTGCTGGAGACCTGTTTCTGTCTTTCGACGATCGGTATTCATCTCAGTGGTTGGGCCGAAGAGTGGATTTTGTGGTCGACGGTCGAGTTCGATTTCATTTCGCTGCCACACGAATTCTGCACGGGCTCTTCGATCATGCCGCAGAAGATCAACCCGGATGTGCTTGAGTTGACTCGGGGTAAATCGGCTCGGGTGATCGGATCGTTGCAGACGCTGTTGGTGCTGACCAAGGGACTTCCCCTGGCGTACAACCGGGATCTTCAGGAAGACAAACGGCCCTTTTTCGAAGCGGTCGATACGATTGAAGGTTGCCTCGAAGTCGCCGCTCCGCTGGTCGCCGATGCCCGGCTCAAACGCGAGTCGATCGAAAGTCGGCTGGAGAAAGGATTCCTCGATGCCACCACGCTGATGGAGTTCCTGATCAAACGCGGGACACCTCAGCGAAAGGCTCATCATCTCATCGGCGGACTGGTAAAACTCGCAACCGAGAGAACCGTCACACTTTCCCAGCTGACCGTCGAGGATTTCCAATCTTTTGATTCCAGTTTGGACGAATCCGTCTATTCTGTACTGGGAGTCGCCAATGCCGTTGCCGCGTTCCAAAGCTACGGGTCGACAGCTCCAAACCGTGTGGAAATGCAGATTCAACGGTGGAAAAGCCGTTTGAATCCAGTTTGAAACGTGTTCGAAAGCCGGGTTCCTGGACAAAGCTGATCGCTCGGTAAAACCTGGTACTCATGAGCATTTTTGCTGTTTGGCAGACGACAACTCCAACCTAGCAATTACAATCGGTTCCACCGCGCCAGCCCTCATGTGCGGCGGTTGATCTGGACGATCTCCTCTGGTCATGACTATGCAACTATTCAGCCGTTTCCTCCAAGCCAAAATTCTGCTCGCCGCTGCGCTGCTGATTGCCTCTCCAGCGACCTCTGCTTTCTCACGGACCACGACAGGTTTCGGCAGCCAATCGGGGAGTGATCGGGAAGTTTTCCAGCTCGGAGCTGACGGGTCCGACACCCGCACTGAAGGTTCTGATTCTCGCAACGACGGGTCCGATACCCGCACTGAAGGATCTGATTCTCGCAACGGAGGATCTGATTCTCGCAACGGAGGATCCGCCACTCGCAACGTGAACTCGGGAGACTTGCTGGTTCGTTCGATGGCTCAAACGAATCCGTCAACACCAATCGAGCTCGCCAAAGCAGTCGGCTTGATGATCGATATTGGCCGGTTTGAAGAAGCCAACGGGTATCTCAATTCGCTTTCGCAACTCGATATCGATGGCGAAGCAAGCTATGAACTGAATCGCGTTGTTGGCTCTGAAGTTTTCTATGGCATGGCACGTATTGACCAGCTGCAGCCCGTCGGCCGCGAATTTGCATTGAGTGTATTTGGCAAGGCAACCCAATGGGCGAATTCGGATCAGCGAATCGAAACGTTGATCAAGGAACTTGGCGTCAAAAATGAGTACGCTCGTGGCGAAGCGTTTGCCAAGCTCAATCGCGTCGGCCACAAAGCGGTGGCTCGCCTGTTGGAAACGTTTTCGGATCTCAATCGGGAAGATGAGTTTCCTGCCTTGCGTGGAGCGCTCTATGCGTTCGGCGATGCAGCGGTTGGGCCGCTACTTGGAGCCGTTGAAGCAGATAATGCATCGGTTCGCATCGAAGCAATCCGTGCCCTGGCCAAACAGGAGTCCAACGAAGCTGTCGACAAGCTGTTGCGGATTTCGCTTTCGCAGTTGACGCAATCGCCCTATCGCGAGTTGGCGTCGTATCACCTGCAGAAAAGTGGACGCGCCCCCGAACGGACCCGGATCGAAGAACGATTGGCGGGCCGGGTAGAGAAGTTTTTCAATGGTGGCAGAGTTGCCGCCGATAGCCTGTTTGGCAAAGTGAATCTCTGGACCTGGAACGACGACACGGGCAAACTGGAAGTCTCGGAAGTGGACGCCAACATCGCGGCGCAGGTCCGGGCTGCTGATCTTGCTCAGACGCTTTTTGAAATCAATCCTCAGAGCGCACGTAACCGGGAATTGCATCTGCTTGCGCAGCTTGAGTCACGCAAGGGAGTTGCCGGTCCTTCGAAATCGATCGACGTCGATGCCTTTCTTGAGCAGGCTGACAATGTCAGTGTGAGCGAAGTCGAAAGGTTGTTGGTTCGGGCAATTGATCTGGACATGATGCTCTCGGCGACAGCGGCCTGTGAAGTCCTGAAGCAGATTGGCGATCAGAATTTGCTTTTTGGTGGTCAGCTTCAACCGCTTGTCAGTGCGATTCTTGTCGGCGACCGTCATCTTCAGTTTGCTGCCTTCGATGCGATTGCCGAATTCAATCCGCAGCGAGCTTATGCCGGCAGCAGTTACGTTAGCGAGTTGGCGGCGTTTCTGGCGTCGAGCCGTTTCAGGAAAACATTGACCATTGGACACAATCGAAGCGAAACGGCCCAGGCCTGGGCTTCGGCTGCAGTACCTTTGGGTTGGGAATCAACTGCTGCAACTTCCAGTCAGGATTTTTTCGAAAAAGCAAAGTCCAGTCCGGACGTGGCGATTCTGATTGTGAGCGACACGCTTAACCGCCCCGATCATCGGGCGCTGTTGCAGCAGCTTCGTGGCCACTGGAAGACCAGGCGTATGCCGATTGGTTTGCTGGCCCGCGATGCGAATCATCTGTTGAAGTCGGTTCGCCATACCGAGGGTTTTGACCGTTTGCTGACGTTTCCTCTCAGTGTGGATTCTGCCGCGATTAGCGGGCAATTGGAACAACTTGGAAAACAGGAGTCACCCTGGACGGTCAGCAGCGACGACCGGTATCGGCATGCTGCTCGCGCGGTTCAGTGGCTGGAAGTCGCTGCGGTTGATCCACAGTTGGACTTCTACCATTTTGGTGCCCATCAGGAAGAGATCCTTGGCTTGCTCTATCATCCCGAGTTCACTTCTTCTGCGGCGAAGATTCTGGCGACTCAGCCAACTGCGTCTGCTCAACGAGCGATGTTGGGTTTCGTTAGCCAGGGTGAGCTTCCAATCGAAGCACGCGAGTTGGTTGCCGATGCGTTCGAGTCAGCAGTCAAGCGTGGCGGCACAATGTTGACGACTCGTGAGATTCAGTTGCAGTACGAGCGTTACAACGCCAGCGAAAACCAGCCTGAAGAAACTCAAAAAGTTCTGGGCCGCGTCCTCGACGTGATCGAAGCCCGTCGAAATCGTGCAAAGTAGATGGCATAGGCATCTGGGCCTGTGAACTGCATGGCTGCGACTTTTGCTCCGAATGTTCGTGCTCAGGTCATGGAATGAAACCACTGTTGAAGCATCCATCGCATCGCCGACATGCAGATCACAGGCTGGAAGCCTATGCCACCCTTGCTACAATGCTCTCATGAGCAACGACACCAT
>CAYUNP010000302.1:0-5232 GCA_964446085.1 uncultured Pirellulaceae bacterium | reverse complement strand
TGCTTACGCAAGTGTAAACATGGCATCCGTCAATTCAACTTTGACGAACCACTAGTGCGAATTTCCAACATCGGTCTCGACGATCGCAAGCGACAATAGCTCTTTGAGTCGCCCAGGATCCGTCGAGTCCACTTTGGCAACGAAGCCTCGCTTGTGTGCGAATCGGACGTCATCGCATGATTCTATCTGCGAGAAATTCAATCGTTGACAGTCTTCGTAGCGCGTCAGGCCGTAGCCGCTGCCTCGCCGATCAGGGTACACCAGCGCTTCAATCTCTTCCTGCTTGCCGGCTTCTTCGATGAATGCGTAGAGCCCAAATGATGGATCCGCCGCAATCGTTTCGTGTTGCTCCAGAAACAGCGCGTGAATTGACTCTCCTCCGGTTTCGACCGTCCAGTACTGACAGTGCTGCTTCAGAAAGTTCAGTCTTTCACGGAGCGATCGAAGGTAGGTAACAATATCCTCTCCCACCATTTGCATCACTTGATAGACGGGATTGCCTGGTAACAGTTCAGCGTGGTTAGCGAACCGATTCAAAAGCGAAATGTCGACTGGTGAATTCAACTCACTGAGTGCCGCACGGGGAATCTCCATTCGTTTTGCCGTCTCGTTGGGACCCAACGTATCGAGCCATTCAGCAGGACGCAGCCATGCACAAAATTTCAGCGCATCCTCATAGAGTCCCATATCCTGCAACACCAGCGAAAGCGCACAAAGCGGCGGCGCGTCGCGAGGAAACTGATGATGATCGAAGTTGTTCAGATCCGCATCGTGCTGGCCACCGACATCGACAACGCAGATCGAAGCATTTGCCAGGTCTTCCTCCGTTGGTTCACGTCTCTGGATGGGAACGCAATGCAAATGAGCGAGCAGACTACAAGCCAGAAAGTCGTCTTTGTGCGCTCCGCCGGGGTGAGTCAGAATTAGTTCGATAGACATATATTTGAATTGAAAGGAACTGGAAAGTTCGCCACAAGATACCCGCAAACCAGTCTCTGCCTCAATCGGCCAGAAATTTTGACGCTATCTTCTGGCACTTCCCGGTGAACCGTCAGATGTGCCGCATCGTGGTGCATTACAATTGAACGTGAGGCGACCCCCGAATTCCAACACAAATCTCTGTCCAATGGCGACAAGCTCGACATGAATTGGCGTCTCTCAAACATTCTTCTGATGATCATCATTCTGGCTCAGGTCGGTTTTTTGGCTTATCAAAAGAGCAAGCCACAACCAGTGACGATCGAAAACTACGTCGACTACTGGGAAGTGACGCAGCATCAACTGAATCAATCGCAGTGGAAATCAACCCTGGATCCGCCTTCGATGAATCAGGCGACCGCGCTGAAAACTGCGAAACGATTGGCAGATTTTGTGGCGGGTCGAGCAGATGGTTACCACGACTGGCAACTGGAAGTCGTGGGTCTGACGCGACTGGGCAGCGAACAGTCCTGGTGGGCTTATCAAATACGCTACTCTGCCAGTTCAGGGAAAAGCCGTTTTTGGTACCAGCTTTCATTTTTGTTATTGATGGATGGCAGGATTGCCTTTGACCCGAGCTGCCACAATTCAGTGATCAACGATGCTATCCGTGATTTCGATTCGACGGCTGGCGTTGAAATCATATGGGCTACCGACGATCAGAAATGAAAATGCAGAAATACAATCTGGAAACGCGCAAATGAGACTGGGTTTATCAACTTTGCTCTTGCTGATCGCAATTGTTTGTCTTGGCATCGTACTGGCTAACCAGAAACTTGTGCCCAGCCTTGTAACGATAGAAAAACACAACGACATTTGGTTGCTGAGTGACGATCAACTCGCCCGCTCGCGTTGGGAAGACCTTTCAACACCTCCTCCGATAAGCCAGAAACAGGCTTTGGATACAGCAAACAGAATCATGGAGTTCTTTGCTGACCGTGAAGAACAGCTTTGGTTTGGAGACCTGACTCTTGAATCAGTTTCCATCGTTCGAATTGAATTTGAACAACCGAGTTGGGCGTATCAAATATTCATTTCGGCCCGCTCAAATGGACAACGCGGCTATCCCCAGCTTTCATTTTTGCTTTTGATGGATGGCACAATCGCATTCGACCCTGACTGGCAACCTGGTTTGACCACAACGATTCATCAATTTGGATCGCCTGTCGAATTCGTTGGATCGATGAGCGAATAGCAATTCAGTTTGGCGGGGTGGTCGCTCCGGTAATTGAATACT
This sequence comes from uncultured Pirellulaceae bacterium, assembly GCA_964446085.1. Classification (GTDB taxonomy): domain Bacteria; phylum Planctomycetota; class Planctomycetia; order Pirellulales; family Pirellulaceae; genus Mariniblastus. The sequence goes on along the minus strand of CAYUNP010000302.1, from coordinate 3,017 downwards.
GCGGCGAGACGCCGCAGCCACGCTTCATCGCGCAAGTCAGCCAACCCCATCGAGCCACGAATGCGTCACCCTGACTCAAGACTGAGCCCGTGTTGAATTTTCCCAATTGAGAACCGTTGGCTTGATCTTCTGCGGCAACAGGATTCGGTAAACCCATTGAGACAAACCGGTTCGACACAGTAGCGGCATCGACCATCGCATTGGCTTCGACAAAAACTGCTTCCCGGTACCAAGCCTTTCCAACAGCTCCTCTTCAATCAGCAATGGAAATCCGGAAATAAGCAACTTGTAGTTCAACGGCCCCAGAGCGCGACGATACGAATCGAGTAATCTCGGCGTGTACTGATTGGGAACCCACTGTTCCATTCGCTCGAATCGTTGATCGCACAGCTCCTGCCACGTCCACGGAAGATCTTCGATCCCCATCTGTAGGCCGGTGGAACTCAGATCGCGAACCATGGCGTCTTTTTCGGCAGTCTCAAGTTCCTTGCCGGTCACCAGCGCGGCCCCGCGGATGGAATAAACCATGTTCATACAAAGTACATCCCGGTAGCTTGAACCGGGAATCGTATCACCCCGTTTTTGCTCAAGGACCTCGTGCATCTGTTTGAGCTTTTTGGCGTCCCGGTTTCGCGTTTCCTCATCAGCCACAATCAAACGCCGCAGCCAAGCCACCGTTTCCAGGAACCGGGCCAACGGATCGGAAGGCAAGCGGCCTGTGTAAAACAGCCACTCCACCGACGGATTCAGAGGGAATTCGGCACTCGATCCGACGAACACCAATAGCATGCACGTGGGATCCGACCAGACTCGTCGCGAGACTTCAAAAGGCGGATATTGATAGACGTGCCGGGAACCCATGAGCCCAGTTTACTCTTGGCTGGAGCGCCTCGCTCCAGTAATTAAAAACTTCGGAACTGTCGCCACATCCTGGCAATCAAAAGAACACCGTCTTTTGGCTGCCAGAGTCCTGTCGAACCGGTTGTTCGGGACGTGTCGAGAAGCCAAAGTTTTGCGACTGGTCAAAGCTGAGGGCCGAAATGATTTTTCTTCCAGCTTCGCTACATTAACGTCGATATCGAAAGTGCATGGATGTGCAAATTTATTACTCACGGACGGATCGTTTCGCACCCTCTGGAGGAACAGTCCATGCCATTCGAAAACATGCATTCAATTATCGCGATCGGCTTCACCGCCGTCTGGCTGATGGTTGGCCAGTTTGCATTCTCAAAAACCTGACGTCCAACAAAGTAGGCGGTCGTCTTGGTAACCCTTGAGCACAGTCTGACATCACGAATTCAATAACAAACGCGGGCCATTTGGTCCGCGTTTTTGTTTTCATAGCACAACGAATAACAGGAAATTGCATGAACAATACAAGCCCGAAGCGCAAGCGAGTGAATGCCGCGGCTTGTTCACTCGTTTGCGATTCGGGCTTGCATTTGTTGCAAGTCACTCAAAATCCGTGACATGCGAATCTCAATGCAACTTGGCCCTACGCCATGTCAGCCATTTCACCCTTTTTGGCCTTCTCGATCCACGGATCCATATCCTTGAAGATCGCACCTGGATCACCATCAAACACGCGACCGATTAACAGGTCCGTCAAGTTCCCGGCGTGCTGCGGATACTCTTTCATGAATCCGCCAAAGCTAAACTCTTTCGTGTAGAAGGCCCGAACGAGTTTGCGAATCCAGTCCACGCCCGATTCGAAATCACGCGTCCACTTGCCAAGCTGCTTTTCAGAAAGATCATTTTTGTGCAAAGCTTCAGCAACCGCTTCGCCAGCGAGCAAACCCGACTTGAGCCCAAGGTAAACGCCTGAAGAATAGATCGGATCGATGAAGCCGCCCGCGTCGCCAACCAAAACCCATCCGTTGCCGGCTTGCTTCGTCGTACGATAGGAAAACTCCTTGGCGACTTGCAGACGACCCGCCTGAGTCGCGTCTCGCAAGCGACGGCCAATGCCAGGGCAATTCTTTCGCTCGGCTTCAAACGTATCCTGCGGAGAACTTCCACGCTTGAGCAGAAAGTCGTTGTCGCCCACCAGTCCAACGCTAACCGAACCGTCCGCCATTGGGATGTACCAGAACCAGGCGTCTTTCGATTCAGTGTGCAAAATGCAAGTCACTTCCGGATTGCCGCCACCGGCTCGCTGGGCGTTATCAAAGTAACCCCAAATCGCAGCCTTCTTGAGATCGTTGTAGACTTCTTTCAGTCCTTCACGATTGGCGATCATCGCTGACTGCCCCGAAGCATCAACAATGACCTTGGCAGAGATTTCTCGCTCTTTACCCTTCTCATCCTGAAACGTAACTTTATGAGGCGACTTTGGCCTCAGTTCGATATCCAGTACACGTGTCTGGTCGACGCAGGTTGCCCCGCGCTGAAACGCCGCGTCGTAAAGCATCTTGTCGAAGTCCGCTCGCTTCACATGCCAGGACATGTTGCTTTCGCGATCGTCATGATCGGAAAAGATAAATGGCTTGGTCTCTTTATCGCTGGCACTGACGAACTGCACGCCATGCTTTTTTTGAAAGCCGATCTTTTCCATCTCGTGAGTCAGCCCAAGGCGTTCGAAAATCCAGTAAGCTTCCGGCATCAGCGATTCGCCAACATGCTCACGTGGAAACTGATCCCGCTCGATCAGCAGCGTCGAAAATCCTTGCTCGGCGACAATGCAGGCGGCTGTCGAGCCAGCAGGACCCGCTCCAACAACAAGACAGTCGTAACTTCGGTTGGCAATCATGAGGGTGCTTCGCTAAAGGGTGAAGTTTTAAATTGAGAGTTTTGGAGCGGGGCAGGGGATTGGACCGCAAAAATCCGATCAGGACAACGGTTTTCAGCGTGAAACCGCCCACAAACATTCGAACACTGCTCAAATGTAGTTCGGCCGTCCGACTTCTCACACTGATTCACCGCAGATGCAGCGATTCGGTACCAAAAAACAGAGTTACCAAGACGGTATTCTGTTGTTAGTTTAATCGTAATCTTAAGATTCACCCTTTGAGCGATTT
>CAYUNP010000301.1:2943-5294 GCA_964446085.1 uncultured Pirellulaceae bacterium | reverse complement strand
ATGCCGGTCATCAAAGGCGAGAAAACTGCTGGCGAGCGATTCCCGGGCGCTGAAATGACGCTCTCGATCGAAGCCATGATGCAGGATCGCAAAGCATTGCAGGCGGGAACGTCTCACTTTCTGGGACAGAACTTCGCCAAGGCTCAGGAGATCTCCTTCCAGGATTCTGCTGGCGGTGAATCGTTTGCGTGGACAACGTCCTGGGGTGTTTCAACACGTTTGATCGGAGCTCTGATCATGACGCACAGCGACGATGATGGTCTGGTCTTGCCACCAAAAATCGCCCCCAAACATGTTGTGATTATTCCAGTGCTCAAAGGGGATGACACCGAGCAAAAAGTTCTGGATTACTGCGAGTCGCTTCGGAAAGAGGTTCGTGAATTGCAGTTTGCAGGACGACCAATCGAATGTTGGATCGACAAACGTGACGTGCGAGGCAAGAAGTGGGACCACGTTAAAAAAGGCGTTCCGATTCGCCTGGAAGTTGGTCCCCGCGACATCGAAAGCGACAGCGTCTTCATGGCCCGGCGCGATCAGCCGAAAGCCAGCGGGATCGCTCGCACTGAAATGCTTGCCACGCTGCCCGACATCCTTCAACAGATGCAGGATGGAATGTTTGAAAAAGCGTTGCAGATGCAAAAGGACAACACCAAAGAAATCTCCGATCTGGACGAGTTCAAAAAGTTTTTCAAAGGTGACAAACCAAGCGGGTTCGTGCTTTCTCATTTCACTGACGTTCCTGAAATGGAAGAGATCCTCAAGCCGCTCAAAGTTACACCAAGATGCATTCCTTTGGCGGACAACGACACGCCCGGCAAGTGTATTTTCACGGGTGCTGAAACCAACAAGCGTGCGATTTTCGCGAAGGCGTATTAGTCGATGGCTCCGATTCGCGAATTTCGACCCGTGCTGCGCGTGATGGCGGTTTCCAGCCGCCATGCCGAAGCATTCGATTGGGCGGCCGCGAAAGCGTCAGAAAAATGGGGAAAGATCGAGTTTGCCAGCCCACGTTTTGACTTTTCGGAAACTGGCTACTACACCAAAACGATGGGCGCAGGTCTGCAAAAGCAATTGCTTGCTTTCACTGATCTGATTCCCCAGGACGAGGTCGTCGAATCCAAACACGACTCCAACGCCTGGGAAGAGGAATTCAATTCGCTTCGATCATGGGATGAAGTCAGGCCGATCAATCTCGATCCCGGTTACATCACCGAAGCCAAACTGGTCCTGGCAACGACCAAAGATCGGGACCATCGCATCTTTGTTGCTCGGGGCATTTTCGCCGAAGTCACGCTTTTCTATCAGGGCAACCGTTGGCAGAGCAGTCGCTGGACCTATCCAGATTACAGACGCGATGACTTCCACCAGTTTTTCGATCGTTGTCGCGACTGGCTACGGGATCGCTACGCTTCGATGGCAGTATCCCGGTAGAAAGCCATCGCAGGCGTCCAGCTGTGGACTGGCTCAAATTACAGGCAGACATAAAAGAAACCTGGCCAACACTCATCACAAGTGAAAGCCAGGCTTCGACAAGGTATTTCAGAATCGCCACGCTCTGCCAACATGCGTTCGGGCGACTTTGTTCAATTCAGGCAAAGCCTATTCAGTGTGAATTCGCTGCTTCACTTTGGTGCCGGGTTCATGATCGAGAAACAGTAAACCGCCACTGATAATTGCGACAATTGTCGACACACAACACGGTATGGTCATGCCAAACCACAACAGAATCGCAGCAATCACGATTGCAATCGGACAGAGAATCATCTTGACGATTGTGCTTGCCTTCACGCCTTTTTTTGAGCTGTTTCGAATGGCGGTGCGACTGCTTGTGTTCGCAATCTCGCGAAGCTTGTCGTAGTTCTCTGGTCGAGACGCAACATGATTTGGAATAAATTCTTCAGCAGAAAGAACTGGTTGCTGTTCGACAGGCTGTGGAGCTGAAGTTTCAACTGTCGCAGGAGCAACCGAAGTTTCAGCGATGACTGGTGTTGCTGATTGCTCTGTGCCAGTACGGTTCAACAACCGATCCATGTATGCCTTGATATCGTCGGTCGATTCAGTGGGTTGATCGGCTACTGGTGCCGACCGCTCTTCTTTCGCTCCTGGAATGTTGGCAAACACGGCGGGCGAAGCTGGATTCGGAACCGGAACAGCTGGCGAAGCAAACGGAGGTGTCACTGATTCCGTTGAGGCGACAGCGGGGCGAGAAATCTCAGTCGTTGTTCCGGATTCCATTTCGTCAGCTCCGGGAACATCCATTCCCATGCTGCCAAGAATATCAGCAACACTTTGTGACTTCTTTTCTGGCTCTGGAGTAACAACTGGCTCTGGAGCAACAACTGCTTCCGGAG
>CAYUNP010000301.1:0-2843 GCA_964446085.1 uncultured Pirellulaceae bacterium | reverse complement strand
GGAGCAACAACTGCTTCCGGAGTAACAGCTGGCTCTGGAGTAACAACTGCTTCCGGAGTCACTGCTTTCGGAGCCACAACTGGTTCCGGAGTCGCGATCGGCGCTGTTGTCTGGACTGGCGTCGGCAGAGCGCTGACAGGCTCAGAAACGGCAACCGCTGGTGGAACAGGCGTTTCCTCAGCCGATGATTGCTCAACGGATCGCATCGCCGCTTCAACCATACTCGAAATTGAATCATCACTGATTGGCTCAGAAACTGGAGTCTGGACCACCGGAACTTCAACGGATGTCGGTGTTTCAACGACTGGAATTTCAACAGCTGCTGGAACTGCTGGAGCTTCGACCACCGGTGGATTCGGTGCTTGTTCTGATTTGACCGGGATTGCGGCTGCAACTTCTGATGCAGTTGAACTACCAACTTCTTGCTCAAGAGACGATACCAGGTCGTTCAACTGGGCTCTCAAATCCGAAGGAAGTTCAGCAAGCGGATCTGCTCCGGTCGTTGCAGGCTGAGGTGTTGGAATGTCATCCGCGACAGGTTCCGGGAAGGGAACCGTCTTTACATGAACTCTCTCCACGACTGCTGGTACGACTGGAGTTGTAACTTCCGGAACCACGCTCGTTGGAGCTGTTTCTGCGACCGGATCAGTAACAACAGGCACAGGGACTGCCGTTTCCTTGCTGACCAATTCCGGCTCATTCGCTGACTCATCCTTTTGAACATCTACAAAAACGTTCTCCAGATCCTTGCGCATGTTGGCGATGGAATCAGATTCCAGCTGGGAAACTTCGGCCGCTGGCGTGACAGGAGGGGCAGAAACGGCTGGCGGATTCGCCGTTGTCGCTGCAATGTTTCCGACGTTGGTTACGCCGAGACGTGCAAAAATCGATTCGAGATTTTCTGCTTCCGAACTCTGATTCAAACTTTCGGCTTCCGTTGTTTTTGAAACTTCGTTGTTCGACATTTGCATTTCCTCGTTGGGGACTTCAGCTTCAACGGCTTGTTTAGGGGGAGTGTCAAATTGTGTCTTTGATGCTTGCGGTGCGACGCGTGTTTGCTCTTCGATTTCGTCGAGGTCAGTCGAGAAAGGACTCAAGAACACTTCTTCCTGTTCAACCTCTGGCTTGACCAACTCAACCGACTCGGATTCGGACAACTTACAGTTTTCGCTGTTGTCTTCGGCAACTTTGTTCGACGCTGAATCGGGTTTCAGCAACCCTGACAACTGAGCATCGATTTCTTCAGCAGTCCGATCAAAGCGACGGAAAACAGGTCGTAGTCGCGTTACCGATTTGACTTCGATTCGGGTTGAACATGGCAGTTGAATTTGATCGCCGTCGTTGAGCCACTGAGCTGCTGTTGGCTCTCCGTTGACGAGAACATTGTCTGTATAGCTTCTCAGTGCCGTGCCATTGGGGCCGTTGAAAATCGCGCAACAATCAATGCGCTCGTTTTCGTATACGGTACGAATCAGGCACTTGTCCTGATCGATCGTGATCGGTGATTCGTTACCTGCCCGGTGCAGAATCACTTTGTGTTTTGAATTATTCATGGTCTAAACGCTGTAGGGTAACCTTGTCTTGTCACAAGACTTTTCCGAGCCTCGTACGTTGATTTAGCTTCCCGTTATCGACCAGGCAAATTATTCCGGTTGAATTGCCCAATGGCATCGACGAAGGCAACCCAACTAACGAATAAACAGCCTCCCAAATGACACAACCGGAATATCCGGACTCAGGGCCCAGGAACCGCGGTCCGACCAGGGTGTCTGGGCACTCAAAGCCAACGCTTTCGGATATTCCAATAAAAAACGAGTCATCGGTTAGCTGCGCCCTATGATTCGGCGTTGCAACGGTTGGCAATCGCCATCAGCAAGTTTGTGGCCTTGAAGTCAGAAACCGCCAATTCTGATCTGAACGCCAGCATTTCCTGACTGGCACAACCCAACGGAACCCAACGCAACCCACGACAATAAGAGCGTTTCCAATATTTTATGCTCCAAAATCGACGCCCCACTCGTTATCTTCGACCCAGCAATGCACATCATGCGTAACACCTTGACAGACACTATTTCCCGAGCGGACTTCAATTTGAAACAAACTCGAAAAACCTGTTTTCCCTGGATTGTGATCTTCGCGATTTCATTGGCTTCAAACTGTGGAATTGCTGCAGCTCAAACCGCGACTCCGGCAACACTCACTTCACGAACAGAAACGCTGCCTACACGTGAGGCACTGTACGAAGAATTGAAAGCTGAATCCGCTTCGCTGGACCGACAGTACAACCTGATCAAGAAAATTGTTCGCACCGTTCAACCAACCGTTGCGCACATTGAAGCCAAAAAACGACAGCCTTCCAACTCATCTGGTAAATCTGGTTCCGGGCAACGAATCGTCGTTGTCGAAGAAGCCGGAGCTGGTGTCGTGATTCAGTATCGCGGCCGAACCTATGTGATCACCAACTATCACGTCATCGAAAGCTCGGGCATCAGCGACATTCGTGTCGAGTCAGATGGCATCGTATACTATCCAACACGTGCCATTCACGATCGGGCAACGGACCTTTCTGTTCTTGAAGTCGACAAACGTGGCTTGAAGCCTGCGAAGCTTGGCAACAGCACCAAGGCAGAACTTGGCGATTTCGTTGTCGCCATCGGAAGCCCATTTGGCTTGAGCCATTCAGTCAGCTACGGAATCGTGAGTGCACTTCATCGTCACGATCTGGAACTGGGGCCTCAGGGCGTCAAGTATCAGGACTTCATTCAGACCGATGCTGCGATCAATCCCGGCAACAGCGGCGGACCGTTGATGAACCTTCGCGGAGAAGTCATCGGCATCAACAC
>CAYUNP010000300.1:0-5301 GCA_964446085.1 uncultured Pirellulaceae bacterium | reverse complement strand
GCTGCGTCCTTTATTTCCCATTTTATGCTGCACTCGGTCGCGCGCTCGAATCACAAGATGGCACCGATGTATAGCTCCAACAGAAATCTAACTCACCAGTGACTTGATTGGCAGACGAACGTGGAACTTACAACTACAAAATGGCTGCCGAATTTACCAACTTCGTTACCCTGTCGAAATTCGTGCTGCTAGCGGTGATGCTAACCAGGTCGGATTAAAGAATCTACGGTGAGATAGACGATTAAGTGATTTGTAACGCCTTCGTGTGTCATTAAGCGGTCCAATGAAACAGTATCTATCGATAGCTGTACTATGCGCAATAGTTGCGGGGGTGATCGGTTTGCGCGGTGCCAAAGATGATGGCTGGGGGCTGGCGAATTCGGAGTCTTCCTGGACGTCAATCGATCTGCAACAAAACCTCCCAGTCAAAAACGTACTGCCAAAAGACAACACGATCGCTGAGTGGACTCATCCGCCAATTCCAGTCAACAAAAGCACAGTTGATTCGCAGCAATCGGCCGACCAACAGTTTGCCACCACGCCTGACGCCACTTCAACAGTTGCATCAACCGCAGCGCACGCGTTGTGGATAGCGCCGAAGACACAAACAGATCAATTCTTCGTGCAACAAGCATCGTTCCTTTCTCCAGCACCACCAGAAACCAATGCCGTGGCTGCCAATAGCAGCAGCCTCTATCAGGATCCAGTGCCAGATGAGTCGGATTCCGATGACGTCATGGAGGACCAACCAGACGAAACGTCCGAGGAAGATTTTGACGCATTCAGTGACGACGAGTCGCTTGAAGATCCTGACGATGAAGACTTTGAACCTGCCCCCAGCGATTTCAACACTTCAAGAGACGCTCCGCCTGCGATTGCAAATGAAACAGAACAGATCGGGGTGATTCTGGATCAGATTGGCAACCATCGAGTCACCAACGCAGCCAACGAAATCAGGTGGTCGTTGGACGACGCGATCCTGGCATCGCTGGCTTATTCGAATCGTGTTTCATCATTGCGCATTGAATCCACGGAAGCTTTGCAAAACGTTGGAGTTGAGTACGGGCAATTTGACATCGCGGCGTTCGTTACTCAGAGCTTTCGGGATTCCGCTGAACCGGTCGGCAGCAGCATCGACACCGCTTCGGGAGTCCAGCCGATTGTGAATGAAGATGACCTCAATGTTGCTTACGGTTTGCGGCGGCAACTTCGAAGTGGTGGTGATTTTGAAATCAGCCAGTCCTATCAGTTTCTGGACAACGATTCAGGCATCCTTGTTCCGGAAGATCAGGCGATCGCCCGGCTCAACGCGCGATTGTCAAAAGAACTCTTACGAGGTGCCGGTCGCTCGATCGCGATGAACCAGGTGTTGGTGGCTTACCATGATGCATCTGCACAACGTTCTGAGTCGGTTGCCAACATCGCGGACCATCTGAACGAAGTCATGACTGCCTACTGGGACATTTTCGCGGCGCGCGGCGCCTTGTTTGCCAGCATGGAAAATCGCGAACTGGCAATCGAAGTCCGTAGAGAACTTAACGCCCGCAGGGACATTGACGCAGAGCCCAACCTGATCGATCAATCCGAAGCAACCGTTCGACAACGCGATCTTCAAATAATCGAAGCCCACTCCAATTTGATCAAAGCCCAAATCCAGTTTGTCTCTCTGGTTAATGCACCGGAGCTGTTGGACAATTTGAACGATATCGAAATTCTTCCTCAGGTCTCGCCCGATCTGGATCATCGCGAGCTGGATATTGCCTCCCGAATTAACACAGCGATTCAACGTCGGCCAGAAATCGGAGATATCATTGAGCAGATCAAATCGGCTCAAGCAACAAACCACTTGTCCCTCAACGACCTGCTACCTCGACTCGCCCTTTCCCTTGAAACCAGCCTCAACGGGTTAGAAGGTGATTCACAGCTGGGAGATGCCATCGGCAATCAGTTTGAAAACGATTTGACTTATCAGGTCGGCGTGGATTTCGAAGTCCCGCTGGCCAATCGTCGCGCCAGATTTAACCGGCGGCGCACGGAACTGACCGTTGCGAGGCTGCGGGCAGACTGGCAAAATCTGATTCAACAAGTCAGGGCTGATGTACTGGACAACGCACAGGAGTTTTCGGCTAGCCAACTTCGGCTGGAAACCCAGAGAGAAGTTCTGAAATTTTCGTCCAATGAGTTGCGCTATCTGGCTCTGAGAAAGACGGTGGCTCCCAAGGAGTCTGACAACGTGAGTTTTGCATTGACACAAGTATTGTCCGCTCAGGACCGGCAAGTTGAGGCGAAGTCAGATTTCATCGCAGCGATCGCGGACAAGTATCGAGCGATTTTTGAGCTCAATCGGGCGACAGGCATCCTGATTAACTCAGATGTCATACCGCAAGATGGCGGGCCAGCACGTCCTGGTTTTTTCTCGGTGTATCACCACTACATCGAAGAGCGTGGGTCATTCGAAGGTCCACTGGGTTTTGTCGAAGATTACACGCGAGCCAAATCAAAGGACTATAAATTTCAATCTGGTGTTCACAGTTTGAACCTGGATTCCTGTCCCTGTCCGCCAGCTCAAACGCAGACGATTCACTCTGCGAGTGAGCCAGCGTTCGAATCGGTTGAAGAAGTGATCCTGCCAATTCCACAGCAACCAACAATAACAGCACCGCCTCGTTATCCGCTTCAGTAGTTCAACAACAATTCAGGCGCAACGACACAGGCGGGTTCAGTAAAATAACTCTCCCGAGAAACCCCGAGAGAGTTGATTACGATTTCAAGCGTTACCTGCAAATCGCTTACGGTTCGGAGAACCGAGCGACATTGTCGCTCAGCTTTCCAAGCTGATCGCGTTCACAGGAAAACGCGAAGTCTACCTCAGGGCGATTCCCTAGTAGCGACCGGCAAGTGAACCACGTGAGCTACGGCGAGCTTCGCGTGCTTGATCGCGAAGTGCTCTCTCAGCATCTCGGCTGGCACCGCGTTCTGCTCTCTCAGCGTCTCGTCCGCTACGACGTTCCGATCTCTCAGCGTCGCGACTGGCATCACGTTCCGCCCGAGCCGCATCTTGCTCAGCTCGGCGAGCCTCTCTTTCCTGTTCACGAGTTGGCTCGGCATCTGCTTCAGCGACTTCAGCATCAGCCTCAACCGCTTCTACAGCTCCTGTGTCAGAAACAACGGCTTCAGCTTCCGGTGCAGCAGGATCGCCGGCTTCAGCGACAACAACAGCCTGCCCGTCTTCGATCACAGCCGTTTGTCCGTTGCCAAGAACGACAACCGTTCCATCAACAGCCAGGTTCGTCGTGTCGAATTCAATGCCTTCGGCTTCCACTGACGTGAACGCTCCAGAAGTTGCTCCGGCATCAACAAAGTCGAATGTCTGGCCGACTTCAGGAACGAAACCTTCTTCGAAGCGAACGTTCAGTGTTCCGCCAAGCTGTACGTTGCCTTCGGTGTCAATCTGCTCAACGTTCGACTGGCTGTCAACGTCGAGGAAAACGACACTTTCTTCAGTCAGAACCACATCGCCCGAGGACAATTCAATTCCGCCATCGATGGTACCCGAGTTGATCAGGTCCCCTTCGAAGTTCACACCGTCTTCGACAAGAATGGCGTTTTCAGTTTCCGCAGAAATCAGACCGCTGTTAACGATATCTCCCTCGAAATCAACTTCGCCTTCAGCTCCGGCGGACAAGCGAATGCCAGTGTCTTCGTCCAGGTCGCCCGAACCAAAAATCTCACCCGAGTTGGTTAGTGAACCGGTTTGCGTGTCGCCTGCTTCTGAACCGACTTCGATCGAAACACCAGATCCGGCACCCGTACGAGCGTCGATTCGGCCAGAGTTGTTGATCGCGAATTCATCCGCTGTTCCGTCGACATAAACTGTTCCGTCTCGCTGACGGCCAGTGGCTTCTACCTGACCAGAGTTATTGAACTCCAGTCCTGTGCCGTCGATGTTGACGGCTCGGCTATCCGAAGTGATGCTGCCTTTGTTGTTTACAACTCCGTCAGTATGGTCTCCGGTGCCAAAGTAAACGCCATTTTGCTCACCAGAGATCGTTCCGGTGTTGTTGAGTTCACCCTGGAAGTCGACTCCGTTGACGGCTCGGAAACCACCGACGGTTCCGTTAGCTCCTTCAGAAGCAACCAACCCACTGTTGTTGATCGTGCCATCGAACAGTCCTGTTGTGGATCCGTCCAAAGCACCGTCAACACGTGTTCGCTCAAGGCGAATTCCGTCACCGGCAGCTGTGGTTCCTGCAGCCGCGTCACCGCGTCCCTGGATCAGGCCATCGTTGTTGATCTCAAATGTGTTGCCTTCTTCAGCAAGTTCAACCGAGAATCCAGCTCCCTCAGTTCCTTTTCCAGCGTCAATCAAGCCGCGGTTATTCAACTCGAAATCCTGAGCTGTCGAATCCGCGTAGACGGTTCCGTTACGTTGGTCATCGGTTCCGATGATCTGGCCATCGTTGTTCACTTCCAGTCCCGTGCCATCGATATTGAAAGCTCGGCTGTCAGAAGAGATCGTGCCTTTGTTGTTGACGACTCCACCCGTGTGGTCACCGCCACCAGCAGGTGTTGCGTTGCCGAAGTAAACGCCATTTTGCTCACCAGAGATCGTTCCGGTGTTGTTGAGTTCACCCTGGAAGTCAACGCCGTTGACCGCTCGGAAACCACCAACAGTTCCGTTGGCTCCTTCAGAGTCGATCAGGCCACTGTTGTTGATCGTGCCGTCGAAGAGACCTGTTGTCGTTGCGTCCAGGGCTCCATCGACACGTGTTCGCTCAAGGCGGATACCGTCACCAGCAGTTGTGGCTCCAGCAGCGGCGTCACCGCGACCCTGGATCAAGCCGTCATTGTTGATCTCGAACGTGTTGCCTTCTTCAGCAAGTTCAACTGAGAACCCGGCTCCTTCGTTTTCTTTGCCCGCATCAATCAGCCCACGGTTGTTGAGCGTGAAGTCCTGAGCGGTCGAATCTGCGTAGAAAGTTCCGTTACGCTGGTCATCGGTTCCGATGATCTGACCGTCGTTGTTAACTTCCAGGCCCGTTCCATCAACGTTAAAGGCTCGGCTGTCAGAAGAGATCGTGCCTTTGTTGTTGACGACTCCACCAGTGTTGTCGCCACCGCCAGCAGGTGTCGCGTTACCGAAGTAGACTCCGTTTTGCTCACCGGAGATCGTGCCTTCGTTGTTAAGTTGACCCTGGAAGTCAACACCGTTGACCGCTCGGAAGCCAGCAACCGTTCCATTGGCGCCTTCGGAATCGATCAAGCCACTGTTGTTGATCACGCCATCGAAGAGCCCCGTTG
>CAYUNP010000299.1:0-5303 GCA_964446085.1 uncultured Pirellulaceae bacterium | reverse complement strand
GTCAGCATGTGATCAAGGAAGCCAATGCCGGTTGAGATTTCCGTTTTCCCCGTGCCGTAAAGGTCGAGCTCGATTTGGATGTTGGTTTCTTTGGTTTCGCGATGGGTTGAAGAAGTGAATTTTTCATCCGGCGTTTTCGTTTCACTCGCCGCAGCATTAGTCGAATAGTGCTCGGGCATCACGACTTCTTCGATCACGTTGGCATCCGATTCGGTGGCTTTGGCGAGCGCACGTCCCAGGCGAATTACGTCACCGACGCTGGCCGGGCAGGTGATGCGAAGTCGACCAGCCAACAGTTCGTTCTTGGGAAAGATTCGAACTGCGATGCCTTGCTCAGCAAGACTTTCCCAAACGGCTTTCGCGTTTTCAAACTTCGCCAACACAAAGTTGCCCTGCGACGGCAAACTTTCGCCGCCGCATTTTGAAACGATCTGTTCCAGTAAGCTTCGGTTGGATCGAATTTGAGCGATGTTCGAATCCATTTGGCCAGCGTAGTTTTCGATCGCTCGTCGCGCCGTCTCCAGTGAAACGCTGCTCACAGGGAAGGGGCCTGAACTGTTGCGAATTGTTGTCGCGTAATCGGCGTCGCTGGCAATCAAATAGCCAACTCGCATCCCTGCCAGGCCGATGGCTTTGGAAAACGTTCGCACGATGGAAACGTTGCCGTGCGAAGCCAGTTTCGCTGTCGGGTCCGAGTCGGCGAATTCGATGTAGGCGTTGTCGACCAGCAGTTTCACGCCGGCAGCTTTGCAAGCGTCTGCGATTTTCAAAATCTGGTCAAGCGGAATCAAACAGCCGGTTGGATTATTGGGTGAAACGACTGTGACGACGGCGGTTTGCGAATCGATCCGCGAAATAAAATCGTCGATCGGGAAATCACCGCCGAGCCAAGTCACTGCATTGAGTTCTCCGCCGTACATGTCCGCATAGACAGCGATCATCTCGAAGGAAGGCTGGTGGCAAACAATCTTCTTTCGCGAATCGCTGATTGAATCCCGCATCACGCGATCGATGGCATCGTCGCCTCCGGCAGTGACCACGATCCGATCCGCATCGACACCGACGAATTTCCCAATCGCGTTTTGCAGCGGGAGGTGATCGGGATACTGCGAAACGATATTGGTTTGGTCAGCGAGTTGCGCAGCCAAATCATCGATCGGACAGCAGCTTTCGTTACGGGAAAGCTGAAGGTCGATTTTGTTTTTGAATTTTGGAGGATCGTAAGCCATGTGTTCGGTGGCCTGTAATCGTATTGGTGGACAGGTGGTTAGTTGTGGTTCGGTTTGATGTTCACAGGCTGGAAGCCTATGCCACCCTACGAAAGCAATGTTGGGTTGTGAAAGCAAGAGCTTTCAATCGGAACTTAGCCGTTGGGTGGTTCGGTTTTGATGCTCACAGGCTGGAAGCCTATGCCACCGATCACGGAATCAACTGTTCTGCTGAAGTTGTCACAATATCACAGGCTCCGGCGGCTTTGAGTTTGGGGATCACATCGGCCAGGTTGCTGCGTTCGACTGCGGAGCGAACGGAATGCCAGCCATCGGTGCTGAGCGAGGATATGGTTGGCTGCCGCATTGACGGGAGAACAGCCAGCACTGCCTCCAGTTTGTCGCTGGCAACGTTGAGGTCCATCATGACCCGACCCCGTGCACGCAACACGGCATCCAAAAGCAAACCGAGGTCTTCCAGTTGCGTTTTGATTTCCGGATTTTGCATGGCTTCTTTGGAAGCATACAACCGCGTAGAAGACTTCATGATCTCGTCGATGATTTGCAAACCGTTGGCTCGTAGCGTCGAACCCGTTGCAGTATTGTCGATGATCAGATCTGCGTCCTCGGGAGGAAAGACCTCTGTGGCTCCATAGGTTGTGAGAACTTCCGCGTCGATGCCTCTGGACTCGATCCAGCGCTGCGCCATGTTGGGATATTCAGACGCAATGACCAGGTGTCGTTTTGGTAGTTCGCCGTCTTCGAGAAGTTCCACAGGTGCCGCAACGACCAGCTGAACAGGGTTGAGCCTGGTATCGATAATCTCATGCAGTTCCACACCCATCTCATCGAGCCAGTCTGCTCCAGCGAAGCCCACATCTCTGGCACCAGCAACCAGCATGCTGATCACGTTCCGTGGTTTGAGGATTTTCGCGTCGAAATTGGACAGTGAGATTGCGGGTCGATAACCACGAGCCGAATTGCCAATCGAGATTCCGGCTCCTTTGAGAAGCGCGACGATTTCGTCGTACATGCGGCCTTTTGGCAATGCGATTCGTATCAGATTTGGGTCTCGTGCTGGAGACATGACGTTCCTTGTTGGTTTGGAATTAAGCCCTGGATAAGGCCGGCGTCATGTTACCACGAAGGCACAAAAAACGCCGACCGGAAGTGGTCAGCGTTTCGTTTGATTCGCTAAAGAGAAAAACCACAACCGTCACCGCAAATGGTGGATCAAATGATGGTGGAGATGTGCGATTGGGTACTTCATTCCGGGAGGATAAATACGCCGATAGTTCCTGTCAAGGCAAACGATCAACGATGCTCCAATGGGTTTGTCAGGTCACTGAACGACTCCGCCAAATCATTTCGGCCAGCGGAAATGATTTCCAGCACCGCTATTGGCTTGAAAGAAAACCGCGCAGATGCTGCAACGAAAACCTTGAATCAAATCTGCCAAACAGGTTCGGAGCTACAAGCTGTTTCTTTAAATGATCGAATGCGGTAATGAACCTGCTGGGCCAAGTTTCCAAAAAACGAATCAAATAATCGTCTTCTGCAAGATGTTGGTTCTCTTTGAAAAGATCCCAATTTGTCTAACAAATGTGAATCAAAACGACGTATAACGAGTTTGAGTTGTGTGAAAATCTAACTAACTGTCCGACAACAAAGAGTCCACCACAATAGTTAACGCGAACTTATCAAACGCCAAAACGTCCGATATGGCTATAAACTCAACGCACACATATTTTATCATTTCTTTTAATGCAAATTATACGTCACATAAATTGTAGGGATGGGGTTACGTTTTTGAACGCGAATGGGAACGATGAAGATTGGCGATGGGCGGATCAGCCTGGCAAACGATTGGTTGCCCCGGACCAATGGAAGAAGATTGCGTACATACTTGGCATTTCAGAACGCGAACAGGAAGTTTGCCAACTGCTTTTTGACGGCATAACCCGAGAAGAAATTGCGGAGCAGATGGATATCAAGGTCCGTACTGTGAGGCACTATCTTGAACGGTTGCATACCAAGCTGCGGGTTAACAATCGCGTTGCGTTAGTTCTGCGCATTGTTCAGGTGCGCGACTCCTTGAAAGACATTCCGGACTCAGAATTTCCCGAGGAAAGTCAGTAGTCAAAGCGCAAGGTTCAAGCTTCGATCCACAGCAAGCTAACTGGATCACCGCGAAAAGAAGGCAGTTTTATCGTGTCATCCTGTCTTAAAGTTGCCTTGCCCGATTCAGCATCAGACCAGCCAACGGTGTGTCCCGATCCGAGCCAGGTCCAATTGTTCCAGGGATAGGCAGCAAAGGAACTGATCGAACGCATGACCGATTCGATGCGCAGGGGATCAGCGGCACCATCGAGATGTGGAACGCGGATGCCAATTTCTATTCGGCGATGTTGCGCAGGATGATCCACAAACAGTTCGACAGCTGGTTGTGCGCAAAGTGACATGCCAACGGTCAACAAAGTTGTCTCCGATTCTGACTCGAATCGAATCAGACCGCGCGGAGGAAACTTGCCGCCATCGATCGCGTAGTACTGATTCTGGTTTTCTTTTCCGAAGTGCCTGTCGTAGGCGTCCACCAGTTGCGGTTGCAACGTTACGAAGGGAGATTCGTCAGTCGTAAACGATTTCCAGAATTCGGCTGCCTTGGTGATCCGCAGATGGAGCGACGGATTTTCCGGCATCGGCCAGGCCAATGGGGTTTCGTGAGCACAATTGGAAGCGTATCCGTGGAAGCCATCAACTCCACTCCACGGAGGAATAACGGCGATCGTTTTTGGTGTCCTGGTTTCGGGATCTGTTTCGACCAGCGCTGCGCCGTTGCCTTCCTCGAACCAGACGATCTCCAGTGAATCGGGTTGCGGGATTCGGTCGAGGTTTGAATCGACACAGTCGTTGCGAGGCAACATGGGTGCTTTTCCATCAGCCATGTCCGCCTTGCTCAGTACCATTGGCCCACGTTCAAGGTTTCGCACCCAACAGGCTCGCGTGCCAAAGCGACTCTCGTCTTCGGTGTCCCTGGCTCGCTCATTGAGATAAAAGTAGACGACGCGACCGTCATGTTCCACGATTCCATCCAGGGTCCCAAAAGGCGATGTTTCGAAAAGAATGGTTTCAGTTGTGTCGGACATCGTTGAAAATTGGGGCAAAAGGCCGGAAGAGAGAGTAGATTGAAACCGAAGCGGACGCTTGAGAGTACCAACCGGAGCCAACATGGCACGGCATCGTATGTCGCCATCCCGGAGAGTATCCAGAACCGGTGCGGTGCATTTATAATCGAATTTCAATTCCGGTAAATTGTAGACGGGACGATGGGCTTATTATGACAGCGACAGCGGAAGCGGAGATAGTGACGGCGGAAACAGACGGTAGCGACTCAACGCCGGCCATCGTTTCCGACAAACTTTTCAAAACTTACAGCGAAGGATTGATTTCTCGCAAGAAATTTCAGGCTCTCAAGGAAGTCAGTTTTACGGTCAACCAGGGAGAGATCTTCGGTTTACTGGGCCCCAACGGAGCCGGCAAGACAACTTTTATCAAAGTTCTGCTGGGCATCATCAAGAAGACCAGTGGCAGCGCGTCGATGCTGGGCCATGCTGCCGGCAGCAAGAAATGTCGTGCTCTGGTGGGCTATCTACCGGAGCGACTTCGGATTCCTCCGCATCTGACGGCCTACAACGCGCTGGAGTATTTCGGCAATCTCAGCAATGTTTCCACCAGTGTGGTTCGGGCCAAACGGGACGAGTTTCTTCAGCTTGTCGGTTTGCAGGGTCGCGAAAAAGATCTGGTCAAGAATTTCAGCAAAGGAATGGTGCAGCGACTGGGCCTGGCTCAGGCTTTGTTGCACGAACCCAAGATGGTCATTCTCGACGAGCCAACGGACGGACTGGATCCCCGTGCCCGAGCTGAAATGCGAGCCATCATTCGCAACCTTGCCGATCGCGGCGTGACGATTTTCCTCAACAGTCACCTGCTCCAGGAAGTGGAAATGATCTGTGATCGAGTGGCGATTCTTGACAAGGGCAGCCTGCGATACTGCGGACCGGTTGCCAACATCGGAGAGTTCCTTGGCGGCACCGA
>CAYUNP010000298.1:0-5356 GCA_964446085.1 uncultured Pirellulaceae bacterium | reverse complement strand
AGGCTGGAAGCCTATGCCACCCTTGCTACAATGCTCTCATGAGCAACGACACCATTATCAAAGACGCCGAATTCAATGACGCAGTGACTACGTATTGGTTGCTCAGCGGAATTTTTCTGTGCGTCGTGACAGTCTTTGGGATTCCGTTGATCCCCGTTTGGTTCATTGCAGGCAAAGCCCTCACGCGAAAGTACCTCGCCTCGCATCGCTGCACGTTGACTGATAAATCGCTGAAAGTCTCCAAAGGAATCTTCACGAAGATTGAAAAGACAGTTCCGCTGGACCGAATCACGGACCTGGGAATCGTTCAGGGCCCGATCATGCGATACTTCGACATCGAAGCACTCTCGGTTGAAACGGCCGGTAACTCGTCAGGCATGTCGCTGGTTCAGCTTACCGGGATCAAGGACGGCCGCGCGTTTCGCGATCTTGTTCTGGCTCAGCGAGACAAGGTTACGTTGGCGAGTCCATCGGCACCAACGGTTTCCTCGCCACATGCTTCCCTGGCAGCCAGCGATCAAACCGTCCAGTTGCTAACAGAGATCCGCGATACGATGCGAAACATTGAAAACAAACTCGACAACAAATCCTGAAAACGGAAACCATGATGGCAACTCCCCCGTTCAACTTGATGAAGTGGATCGAAGATCACAAGGACGAATTCAAAGTCCCCGTGATGAACAAGCAGTTCTACAAGGAAGCCGACGACGTCATTGTCTTTGTTTCGATGGGACCCAACACGCGAAACGACTATCATGTCAACGTGACCGAAGAGTTGTTCTATCAACTCAAAGGCGATATCGCCGTTCGGATTCGGCCGCTCGATGGAACACCGCCGCATGATGTCGTGATCCGCGAAGGTGAAATGTGGTTGCTGCCTGCCAATGTTCCTCATCGCCCGCAGCGACCGGATGATACGATCGGTTTGATTGTTGAGTTTCCTCGACCTGAAGGAGCGGTCGACAAACTGCAATGGTACTGTCCCGACGATAAACACCTGGTCCACGAAGCAGAATTCCGTCTGCGCCACATCGATGAAGACCTGCATCGCATTATGGACGAATTCTGGAATGGACCTGAAAACGTTCGGACATGTAAAGAGACCGGTAAAGTAGTTCAGCGGGCAGGGGAGTTTCGAATCGAGGACGCTCAAACATTGACTTAGGGTTTGTCAAAGCTGAACTAACTGGACGAATTGTGAGCGGCAAGGCGCTAGCCGCCGGTAGATCACGCAACGAACCGGCGGCTAGCGCCTTGCCGCTCACAATTACTAAACACAGTACCTGGCTTGACCAGAATTCAAACAACGCGAACGAGGAAGAAAACGCTAATCGCCTCCGATCCTCACCAATATTCGAAGATTAAAATTAGTGTGGATTAGCGAAGATTAGTGTTCCTCAGAAAGCAGGACGAATCAATTCATGTCTGTCGACACCTCACTCCAACACGCCCAATCACTCGATGCCGACGATCCATTGGCTTCGTTTCGGGACCGTTTCTGGATTCCAGAAAACGATGGAAAAAAGCAAATCTATCTCGTCGGCAACTCGCTGGGTCTGCAACCAAAGAACGTTGCTGCCCTGGTCACTGAAGAACTCGAAAAATGGCAAACGCTGGGCGTCCGAGGCCACTTTGAATCCGATCGCCCATGGTTGCCTTATCACGAATTTCTGACGCCCACGATGGCGAAGATTGTCGGTGCCCAGGAAAACGAAGTGGTCGTGATGAACACACTGACGGTGAACTTGCATCTGATGATGACGACCTTTTACCGCCCGACCAAAACGCGCAACAAAATCCTGATCGAGTCACACGCGTTTCCATCCGATTTTCAGGCAGTCGAGTCGCAGATCAAATTGCATGGCTTCGATCCTCAGGAGGCGATAATCACGGTGCCGCATGGTGTTGAAAGTGATCTGCTTTCTGATGACGCGATATGCGACCTGATCGAGACCCATCGCGATTCACTGGCGCTGGTATTGCTGCCAGGAGTCCAATACTACACGGGACAGTTTCTGAATCTGAAACGGATTACAGCGACGGCGCATCGCTACAACATTTCAGTTGGATTTGATTTGGCGCACGCGGTTGGCAATGTTCCGTTGCAGTTGCATGACTGGGATGTCGATTTCGCGGTTTGGTGTAACTACAAGTATTTGAATTCCGGGCCAGGTGCCGTAGGCGGTTGTTTCATTCATCAACGCCACGCCACTGATCGCTCGATGCCGCGGATGGCTGGCTGGTGGGGACACGATAAAAAAACGCGATTTAAAATGGAGAATCGTTTCGAACCCATCCCCACCGCTGAAGGCTGGCAGCTGAGCAATCCACCGATCCTGTCGCTGGCCGCGATCCTTGCGTCGCTGCAAGTCTTCGACGACGCCGGCGGTATGGAGCCGCTTCGCGAAAAGTCACTCAAGTTGACAGGTTACTTCGAGTCGATGCTCAAGGAAATGTTGGGCGATCGAGTCAACGTGATCACCCCGCGGACAGCAG
Source organism: uncultured Pirellulaceae bacterium (assembly GCA_964446085.1). Classification (GTDB taxonomy): domain Bacteria; phylum Planctomycetota; class Planctomycetia; order Pirellulales; family Pirellulaceae; genus Mariniblastus. Next base: position 2,860 of record CAYUNP010000298.1, on the reverse strand, counting down.
ATCAACGCGGCTGTCAGTTGTCGATCGAAGTCGCGACAGGAAATGTTGCTGGCAAAGAAATTCATCAACAGCTCGAAGAATCAGGGACAGATACTGACTGGCGCGAGCCCAATGTGATTCGCGCCGCACCCGTGCCGCTGTATAACTCTTTCGAAGACGTGCATCGATTTGCGACGACGCTGAGTGAGATCATGAGTTCGTAGCCCTGCCTTTTGGCATTGGAGGGAGAATAACTTCGGAAATTGAAGACGTGGCTGCGGCATTTCGCTGCAGTTCTGCATCCTGATCATAACCCGACGCGTGAGCGAGGGATCGATCCTCGCTCACGCGTCGGGTTGTGATTTCTCAGACAACAACGACAGGCATTCCAATGAGAATCAACGGCCATTCACACTTGCTGCCCAACCCGGAACAAATTCCGGACTTCATGAAAGAGAACGAGATCTTCTGGATTGATGAAGATCGACGCCACATGTTGCAGAAAGGCTGGAAACGTCCCGTCACCGATTCGAGTTTCTTTCTCGAAGAGAAGCTCGAATGGATGGATCGAAATCGAATCGACCACGCCGTCATCCTGAACCTGTCGCAACTCTACGGCAACGGGCTACGAATTGACGACATGAAGAAGGTGCTGCGATTTCAAAATGATTTCAATGCTGATATCCAGCGCGACCACGGCGACAGGTTCACTTGTGGTTTTGTTGTCCATGCCGGATTCGTGCAGAGTGCGGTCTGGGAGATCGAACGATGTGTGAATGAGCTTGGCTTGAAAGTGCTCTGCTTGCCGACGCACTACATGGACTCAATTGGAGTCTGGCGAACGATCTTCGAGAAAGAAACTGAACCAATTCTCGAATGTGCCAATGACCTTGGGCTGGCGGTCGAAGTCCATCCTTACGATGGCGAAAAATTTATCAAGCTGGAAAATATCAGCTGGCGATTTCATCTGGTCTGGATGTTGGCACAGTGCGCTGACGCCTATCATTTTTACACGCTCAACGGATATCACGAGCGATTTCCAAACATTCGAACCTGTTTTGCTCATGGAGGCCAGCTCGCCCAGATCAGTCTTGGTCGGCGAATCCAGGGCTTTGATGGTCGTCCCGATTTGTTCGAAGGCAAGATGCATCCTCGATCGGCTGTGAAGCATCCGAATATTTACTTCGATACGCTTGTTCATGATGTCGATTCGTTTGATCTGATGGTGAAACGCAGCGGTGTCGATCAGATTTTTGTGGGCCTCGATGACCCGTATCCGCTTGGTGAAATGGAGAGCGAACCACAGTCGTCCTATCCGGGAAAGCTGTTGGACTTGTGTCTTGAACGTGGCCTGATCAACAAGGCTCAGCACACTGCCATGTGGAGCAAGAACGTCTTGAATTGGCTCGGAGAAGATCTCGGAAACGACGTGAAGAAGAGGGTTCAGAATTCGTCAATACAGGCACGAACCGCAAGCGAGTGAATCATGAAATGCCAATACGGGCTCATCGTCGACCGGGTTTTGACGCGAAATGACATAAAAAATCAAAGTTAACGATAAAGTTGTCGATAAAACAGACAGTTAAACCGAATGACGTGCCTTAACCAGAGCTCAGCGCAAAAAACCTGAAACATAATGATTCAGGTTTGGTACTGAACCCTGAACACTTCAAACCTGAACCCTCTTGTGACTATGTCCATCAATTTCAATTGTTCTTCTTGCGGTAAACCGCTCGCCGCACCACCCGAGTTTGCCGGCAAAGAGGTTCGGTGTCCTGGATGCAACAATACGACGATGGTTCCCGCTGTTGCAGCGGCGCCCGTTGCTGCAACGGCAGCCTATGAATCGTCAGGGACGGCCCAGCCGCCGGTCAAGTCAGCTCCGATGCCGGGGCGAAGATGTCATGAACTTGACTATCAGATTGTTGGCGACGACATGCAGATGGTCATCATCGAGCTTGATCCTGGTGAGACTGTCATCGCTGAAGCGGGAGCGATGAACTACATGGAGGAAGGCATTAACTTCGAAACCAAGATGGGTGATGGGTCGGAGCCAGAAAAAGGTTTCTTTGGCAAGATGCTCGACGTCGGCAAACGTGCCATCACCGGTGAGTCGCTATTCATGACTCACTTCACGCATCATGGTGGAGGAAAGAGCCACGTTGCTTTTGCGGCTCCCTATCCTGGAAAAATTATCCCGATCGACATGTCGACGATTCAGGGCAACGATTTGCTTTGCCAGAAAGACGCCTTTCTTTGTGCGGCTCTGGGCACGAAAGTCACGATTGCCTTCAATAAAAAGATCGGCGCTGGATTCTTCGGCGGTGAAGGTTTTATTTTGCAGAAGCTTGTCGGTGATGGACTGGCCTGTATTCACGCTGGAGGAACCGTCATTGAGAAAGAACTCCGTGGCGAAACGCTGCGCGTCGACACCGGCTGTCTGGTCGCGTTCGAGCCACACATTGACTACAGCATCGAACGGGCGGGCAACTTGAAGAGCATGGTCTTCGGTGGCGAAGGTCTGTTTCTTGCAACGCTGAGTGGTCACGGCCGGGTTTGGTTGCAGAGTCTTCCGTTCAGTCGTTTGGCACAGCGAATTGTAGGCGGGTCTGCTCGCGGCAAAGGCGAAGGATCCGTGCTCGGTGGGCTAGGAAACATTCTTGACGGCGACGGTTTCTAAATCGATCAATTTATACCTGATCCAAACGAAGTGAGTGCATGACATCAGGCAAGTTGAAAGATCGTAAGACACGCTGTGATTGGTGCCTTTCTGGCAACGACCTCTACATCGATTACCACGATAGCGAATGGGGCGTGCCGGTTCACGACGACCAGAAACAATTCGAGTTCCTTATCCTTGAAGGCGCCCAAGCCGGATTGA
>CAYUNP010000297.1:0-5366 GCA_964446085.1 uncultured Pirellulaceae bacterium | reverse complement strand
ACCTGCTTTGATGGCACTCACCAACAAACCGATCAGGAAGCAGGCCAAACCGGCTTTGAACAATGCAGTGGAGCTGTTATAGCTTCGCGTAGGGTGATAAATGGAACTCAGCCAGTCCAGACTGAAAAAATGTGGGAGTTGCGACTGCGGGACAGCCACGTCTACGATTGAATTCTTGCCCCCGACTTCCTACGGTCGGCCAAAGAAATGGTTCGCTGAATTTGGGACGTTATGCCGACCCTTGTTACGCCGACGAAGTTGGTGCTTCGTTCTCTTCGCAGTCCACTGTTGGTTTCGAGCAGATGCCGCAAACCTGTTCACCGTCTTCGTTGGTCATGTTGGCGATTCCGCCGCAAGAACCAGTCACCGGTTTGTTGTTGAAGATCGCTCCCACTGCCATCCCCAAAATCATCAAACAGAATACGACGAACGTGGCCAGGAAGACGGGAAGGATCTCACCGGCGGAAGAGGAACCTGATTCGGTCTCTGTTTGATTGCCACTTTCAGATATCCCGGCTTCTTCGATGTTGGCGATTGGAAAATCTTTCGACATCGCCGTGATGTAGGGCAGTCCATCGTCGGAGTCGCTTCGCGAAACGGTCAGCAAAGGAAAGCCATTGGCCTCGCAGAGTTGTGAACCTTTTTCTGTTCCCATCACCATAACCGCCGTGGCAATGGCGTCTGCTGTCATGCAGTCATCAGCAACGACAGACGCGATCGACAGGTTGTGCTCCACTGGACGACCGGTTTTGGGATCGATTGTGTGCGAGAATCGTTTGCCATCAATGTCGATGTAGTTTCGATAGTTTCCTGATGTAGCAACCGCTTTTCCTGACAGTTGAGTGATACGATGGGCACGTGATGCGTTATCAAGATGCGCTTTGCTGTCAGGTCTCTCAACGGCAACGTTCCATGGGCCACCTTGAGCACGTTCACCCCGAGTCGCGACTTCGCCGCCGACCTCCACCATGTAATCTTCGTATCCCATGTCTTCCAATGTCCGCCCAACGCGATCAACGGCATAGCCTTTGGCGATCGCCGAGAGATCGAGTTGCACTTTTGGATTCCGTTTCCGAATCGCCGCCGGATCGGCACGGACCTCAATACTTGAAAAGCCAATCAGCGACTTCAGTTTTTTGATCCTGTCGTCGTCAGGAATCTTCGCAACTTCTTTTTTGTTGGGACCAAAGTTCCAGGCATTTACCAATGGCCCGACTGTTGGATCAAAGGCACCATCGGTTAGTTCGCAAATTTCCAGGGCTCGTGCCACAACGGCTGCGGTTTCTTTGTCGACGCTTTGCCAGTCCTCTGATTCCGATCGATTGAATTTGGAGATGTCGGAGTCTTCCAGGTACGTCGACATCAACTTGTTGACCCGTTCCAACGAGATGTCAATGTTTGTCTTTATGGCTTTCAGTTGTTTTGGCTCAGAGTCATCACTGACGACCAATACGGTGTAGCCGATGGAGCCCATCGTGGTGCCACGAAATTCCAGCCTTTGCTGGGCATCGCAGGGGCGCACACACGCAAAGATCAAAAAGCAAAATGTCGCAAAGTATCGAGTGTGGAATTGCATGATGAGTTCGAATCTTATCGAGGGGGTTCACGGAACCTTCATGGTAGCTCAACGTGACACATGACTAATCGTGTCAATCGCTTCAACCGGATGATTCATCGTATATCGTCAAAGTTTACTGCGCCTGCAGACTTTCCCGCTGAGTGCCGAAAATGATAGCATCACCCCGGAAGCATCAGATACCCCGCGAGCACCACATGAGCGAAGAAATCGATAAACCTGTTGAGCCAGAAATGTCAGACTTCAAGCGTGCTCGCAAAAATCGGACTGAGTCGTCTCTGCAAACGCCGCTGGAGACCTATCTTCGCGAGATCAATGAAACTCGACTGCTGACCGCGGACGAAGAAAAAGAACTCGCTCGGGCGATCGCCAAAGGTGACGTCCAGGCACGCGATCGAATGGTTCGAGCCAACTTGCGGTTGGTCGTCAACATTGCCCGGGGATACACAGGCAAAGGGTTGGGCCTGCAGGATCTGATCGAAGAAGGCAATCTTGGCCTGCTGCGAGCGGTTGAAGGATTTGATCCAGACGTCGGAACGCGATTCAGTACCTACGCAAGTTACTGGATCAAGCAGTCGATCAAGCGAGCATTGATTAATTCGGCGAAGACGATTCGAATTCCTGCCTACATGGTTGAGTTGCTTTCGAAGTGGCGTCGTGCGAGCGTTCGATTGACCGAAGAGCTGCGACGCAATCCGACTCCGGAAGAGATTGCCCGTTTGTTGGGGCTTCCAAAACGGAAGCTGCCAATCATCAAGAAGGCGATTCAGATCTACAACGCAACGCCTCAAACAGATCAAGCGGACTCGGGTTGGTCGCTTGGTGAGATGGTGATGGATGAGCGTATGCGTTCACCAGAAGAAGAGCTGATCGAAAGCGATGTCATGAAGCACATCAAGACCATGATCGGCGATCTCGAAGAACGTTCTGCGGCTGTGCTGAAGATGCGCTTCGGTCTGGAAGGCATGGAGCCGCACACGCTCAAGGAGATCGGTGAGAAGCTTGGTTTGACTCGCGAACGAGTCCGTCAAATTGAAACCGAAACGCTGAAGCGATTGGGCGATGGCCTGCGTGATCCCTACGACATGGAAATCTCACTGCCGTTCTAAAGTCAGCGAAGCCAGTCGTAAGCGGGGCTGGTCAGACTCAGCGACGCACCGCATCGGTCAGTCCACTTTCACCCTGTAGCCATTGGCTCAGGGAGCAGGCGGCGAAACAGCCTCCACCAGTGGCACTCGAAAGCAGGCAGCTTCCTGCTCAGATCGAACGAGCACGAGGTCTTTATAGATCGTCAACGTGTTCCAGCACGTTCCGTTGATCGTCCTGATTGATCCAAGCTCCTGATACTTCTCAGGAGTTGCCTCAACCAACGTCAGCGTTCCTGTCTCGGAGTGCACCAGAAGTTTGTCGCCGACGAGCAAAAGTTGCCCGGTTCCAAAGCCACGCCGCCGCCATTTGCTCTCCAGAGTTTTCGCGTCGACGCATTCGAGGAATCGATCCGTAATAGAATAAGCATTGCCCTCGTAGATGACCGGATTGGAAAACTTGGTCTTCAAGGCACGCGGGTCACGAGCTCCGGGCACCGGAATCAGGTTGCCATCTTCATTCTCAACTGTAATCACCTGGGCGCCAGTCGAGTAACCTTTTGAGAGCAGGATGGTGTCTGCATCGACGATCGTGACCTGGGAACAGTTGGCTGGTCCATTGCTGCCGCCGGGCCATGAAAACGACCAGAACTCTTCACCGGTTTTGGGGTCATGAGCCACACAATGATCTTCGCCAACCATCAAGATTTGCTCTTTGCCTGCTACTGAAGCAACAACAGGAGATCCGTAGGCGATGGATCGATCGCCACCGCGCCAAACTTCTTCTCCGGATTCAACATTGATCGCGACCAGCGTTGCTCCCGGAGCCTCGACACGCATGTCGGGAACTTCCGCAACGCTTTCGGCCTCAACTGCGATTCCTCCCCCGGCAACAATCAACAGGTCATCGATGATCAAAGGAGACTGCGAACGTCCCCACGACAGCGTCGAGTTCTCCTGAGAAAACGCAAATCCTCGACTATTCGTTTGGGCGACTTGTTCGATGCCCATTTCTTTTGGGATATCCCACGACCAAATCAATGATCCATCTTCTCCGTTGAGACAATCAATGACTCCGGTGCCACCAATCGTATAGACATTCCCTTCATGAATCGACGGCGTCGCTCGCGGACCAACTCGTCCCATGCTTGAGAAATCCTCATGACGTCTCACCGCCGAGTAGTCCCACACCGTATTGCCGGTTTCGATTTCGTAGCACACGACGAATTCTTTGTCGTCGCGTTGTTCCTGCGTGATCGCGTAACCGTTGACGACCGCAAAGCCCGACCAGGCATCGCCGATTGGTTGTTTCCAAAGCAGTTCCGGTTTGGTTGTTTCCCAGGAATCCAGTTCGATATTGCTAACCACCCCATTACGATTGGGGCCAAGGAATTGAGGAAAGTCAAATTCGGTCGTTGTTGCGAGCCTCGAAGTTTTCGTTTCGGCTGGCTTGACTGCGATTTCCTTTACACCACCCCAAAATCGTGGATCGAACTTTATGAGGTTGGCGTTGCCTCCGAAAACAGGCTGAAATAGTACGAAAAACCCGACCGGTGCCAAAACCGCAATCATCGCGAGAATCGCTTTGAAGTTGAAACTCCTTGCGTGTCGCACCAAATACCAGATTCCGATCAGCGTTGCTGCAGCCAGCGGAAGCATAAAGGTCGCCAGATTCCTGACGCCGGGATCCAGATTGACAGTCTGTTCCAGTGCGTCGTCGAATAAGTTCAGCACAATCAGCAGCAGTCCTACGACAACAAGCACGACCCACGGAAACCATGTTCTGGTGGAATCCGTTGAAAGTTTTTTTGGAGTTGATGAATTTTCGTCAGTCATCACGTCAAACCGATTGGGGCGTTTGGAAAGAAGTCAGTTTAACGATTTTGGATAGAAGATGAAGATAGACGTGCGGGAATCGCGTTCATCATGTTGAACCTGTCAAAGTAGGTTTTGCAGAATCTACGTCTTCCGGCAAAGGTGCATTCCGTCGCGGCCGCGGTAAGTCAGGAGTAAAGCGTTAACTGCTGCTCCCGCTTCAAACACAGCTTCAAAGAAATGTTCTTCGCCAGGCCACGGGAATGCAAAGAACAGATCAAAATCGTCCATGTCCAAACCTATCTCTTCGTAAACCTGGTCTTCATGAGTTTCCACATGTTCCACTTCGGATCCCAATTCAGTGATTTCAGAAATGCCGCGCGGCACAAAACTGCCGCAGTAAAACGATGCTGGCGAATCCACCGCTTCGGCCAGGCCGCTGGCTTGTTCGACCAGACAGGATTCAATCTCGATCCCAACGGACTCCATGCCGCGCAGTGACGCCAGCATGGCCGCCACTCCAAACCCACTTCCAAGCTCGCAAAAACGGTCTCCGGTGAGCAAGTGATTTTTCTTGATCCAGCCAAGTGATTGGTCCAGTAGATGAAAGTCACAGCGGACAAAGTTCTGCGTTACAGAATCGTTGTCTCGCATGAAGGCTTCGATACTGTTGTTTGCCACTTCAAACAAACGCGTCGCTGCTGGAGAGTGTGAAAGCTGTTTGATTTCGTCTGGAATGTCGATCGACTGCAGTGTCATGATTTGGTTTCAGGTTCGTATTCATTTCAGATTGTTTTTAAACAGAATGAACATGATTAACAAGATAGACGAATCCGGTGGCATAGGCTTCCAGCCTGTGTTTGCATTTCTGTTCACAGGCTGGAAGCCTA
>CAYUNP010000296.1:2529-5371 GCA_964446085.1 uncultured Pirellulaceae bacterium | reverse complement strand
TTGAACTGGTATCACCAATGGAAGCCAAACGTCGTATTGGACTTTCATGAAATGGGAACCAATTCGACTTACTTCTTCCAACCCGGAATTCCGCAGCGGACCAATCCGATGACGCCCGCCAGGAATCAGGAACTAACTCGCAAGTTCGGCAGCTACCACGGCAAAGCACTGGACAAACGCGGCAGCCTGTACTTCACGCAGGAACGTTTCGACGATTTCTACATGGGGAAAGGCTCAACCTATCCAGACCTTCACGGCTGCGTTGGAATTCTGTTTGAGCAAGCCAGTTCGCGCGGTCACGTACAGAAGAATCAGGACGGCATCCTGAAGTTCTCCGAAACGATTGGCAATCACTTTACGACATCGCTGTCGAGCCTGCGGGCGACGAGTGCGATGCGACAGGAACTGCTGGAATACAAACAGGAGTTTTACGCTCAAGCCATGGAAATGGCCGGCAAACAGAAATCCAAAACTTACATCTTCAGTTGTAAAAACAATCGACAACGACTGGAAGCATTTGCACAAACCCTGCATCGACACGATATCGACTGCTACTGGCTCAAGGAAGATCTGGAACATCGCGACGACACCTTCGACGCCCAGTTTTCAATTGTCGTGCCGGTCAAGCAGCCTGAATATCGGTTCCTGCGTTCGCTGTTGATGCGACAAACGAACTTTGAGGAAAACATTTTCTACGACGTTTCCAGCTGGACGTTGCCTTTGGCATACGGTCTTGAACAAACCAATCTGAAAAAGTCCATTCCTTCTGAATCACTGATCCAGTTTTCGCCCGAAGAATCTGATACCGCAAAAGAGTCCACGGTAGAGTTCGCCGACGATGACCTTGGCTACTTTGTCGACTTCCGGTCCGACGCTGCACCGAAACTGTTGAGTGAACTTTTGGCGAACGATATCAATGTGCGGGTCGCCAAAAAGCCGTTTCGTACCCAGGGCGATTCGGGCCAGACAGAATTTGGCTACGGCACGCTGTCGATTCCGCTACAGGTCCAACAGGACAAACGCGAAACGATCACAAAACTGCTTGAATCTGCATCCGCTGCGGGAGCCATCGTCACACCGATGAAGAACGGTTTGAATGGAGCTGGTCCTGACGTTGGCAGTCCAACTTTCCCGGTTCTTGAGAAACCTGGAATCGCCATGATGATTGGTAGCGGCGTCTCTGCTTACGGCGCGGGCGAAGTTTGGCACTTGCTCGATTCGCAGTACCGAATGCCGATTACTCTCTTGAAGCAGCCGCGATTCTCAAGGACAAACCTGGACGCCTATTCGACATTGATTTTCGCCGACGGAACTGTGGGAGATTCCGACCTTGAAGCCGCAAAGAAGTTTGCACAAAAGGGCGGCACAGTCATCGCTGTCGGACGACTTGCCACTTCCATCGCCAAACGACTGGGGAATGGCTCCGACGATTCAAAGAAAGAAGAATCAGAAGACAAGACGGATTCCGAAAAGCAAGCTGAAATACAGAAGCCATTCGATTCGGCTTCCAACGAGCGCGCCCTGAAGTTAATCAGTGGTGCCATTTTCAAAACACGTGCGGACCTGACACATCCGCTCCTGTTTGGATTTTCCGAATCTGAGCTGGCCGTTTTCCGCAACCATGCTGAATTCCTCAAGCCTTCCAACAACCCCTACTGCAATCCACTGGTTTATGACCAGGAGCAACCGCTGATGGCTGGCTATTGTTCGGACGAGAACGTGGAAAAGTTCAAAGGTGCGGCCAGCGTTGTTGTTCATCCAACGGGCAGGGGGCAATTTATTCTGATGGCCGACAACCCGAACTTTCGTGGGTTCTGGAAGGCAACGAATCGAGTGTTCATGAATGCGATCTTCTTCGGCAACATGATGAATCCGTCAGGCCGCGGAGAAGAAAGCTCACTGGAGGAATAGACAATAGCGCATAAAAAAGTGGTGGTGACCAAAAGCCACCACCACTTTGTCGAGCACAACATCACTTCCAAAACGAAGTGCTCTAACCTCTCGATTTGTTTGAGTGGCTGATGCCGACAGTCTTACGAATTTGTAAGACTGGCGGCATCAGCCACTCGCCTCCAGAACACTATCGAGGATGTGTATATCCTGGAGCGAGCAACTGACGGGAAATCTACAGAGTCTTCAACCCCTCTGCGTGACGCCAAACTGGCAGGTTGCACATGCCGTCTTTCCCTGACCCTGAATCATGAAGTCGACTTTGACATCTCGTCTGAACCTTTCATCATCTTCGTCGAGCTTCCGTTGTTATCCATCGATTTAGTTGATGATCCATCCATCTTCGGCTTCAGCATGCTTGACTCGGAAGCAATGAAATCAGCAGGGGCAGCAGCAAAAACCTGAAGCTCCCGTTCCGATGGGAACTGGTAGCGAAATCCATCATGAATCGCCGTGAACTCAGGACGACCGCTGACATCGTTGCCGCCCTTTGCTTTGCAGACAACGCACTTGCCATTGGCGGCCAGGTCAGTGGATTCGAACTGAGCTGGAGATCGCTTGAAAGCCTGTCTTTGTTCTTCGTTTGGAAACAGGAACAAACGTTCCTTGCTTAGCGCGGCAAACCGAATGTTGCCAGGTACACGATCGCCGCCGTGGGCGTAGCAAACAATGCAGTCTCCACGTAAAACTGGCACATAGGCAACCGGATTCTTTTGGAATGTTTCCATCACTTCCGCGCTTGGGAAGTAATACGCGACGCCATCATAAACCGCCCGATGTTCCTTTTCTCCCTTAACCCACTGGCTGTATTTGACCACGCAGACGGGACAGTATCCTTCGAGCCCCACTGCGACCTGTTTGTTCATCATCTCCTTTTTGCCAGATCCCATCG
>CAYUNP010000296.1:0-2429 GCA_964446085.1 uncultured Pirellulaceae bacterium | reverse complement strand
TTCTTTGTTGCCTGAGCCCTGCATAGCTTCTTTGTTGCCGGAACCCTGCATAGCTTCCTTGCTACTGGATCCCTGCATGGCCTTCTTTTCCATCGCCGCTCCGACACCCGTACTACCCGATTGCGCGAACGACTGCGTCGAGCTCATGGCAACGACAGCGATAATAAAAGTCGCCATTCCGAAGCGAAGCTTAATGTTTGTGTTTCTCATTACTGTTCTCACGAAGATTCGAGGGGCTGATTCGTTGCTGGCAAGCCGTCTCTGTGAAGTGCCAGCGATTAACTTTTGAGACTCAGGAACTTGAATCCTTACCGAGAAAAGAAGAGTTGTTAATTGGCATACGAGAATGTTATTGACAGCTTTAGGACCGGTAAAAACCTGCTTTTCACCGTTGATTCGGCATGAGGCAATTGGCTGCCAGACGTCCCATCAGCGAGATGAGACACAAAACGGTGCACCACTCGACGATTTACTGAAGATGCCTGTAAGACCCTCGCGGCCAGATGCCTCTCACGAGCGTACGCGGGACTTGCACAGCGGTTGAAACCCGAGCCAGCCTGCCCAAACAGAACTTTTTAGCTCTGAACCTGGATCGAATCATGAAGTACCTGACAAGTAAAATTGAAGGCGACATTCTTGTTCTTAACTTCGGCGTGACGACGATCACGGATCGTTTGGCAGTCGATTCGATTGCCAGTGAGTGGATTGACATCCTTGCTGAGTCCGAGCTTCACAAGATGATTATTGATTTTTCATCTGTTGAATTCATCAGTTCCGACCTGTTGGGTGAACTTTTGGATCTGAGAACTGCCTGCGAGGTCGCTGGAGTTTCACTGAAGCTATGTTGCCTGTCACGGGATTTCGAGAGTGCACTTGAGCTGACTCAAATGAGCAGCATGTTCAAGACTTATCACTCGCAACGCAGTGCGATCGAGCGTTTCAACGCGGACAACTTCCTTGTTCGCCAGGAATTCTTTGCTCGTTACGCGTCGGAAACTGAAACAGAAACCAGCTACGCCGCGAGTGTGCACACTCCTTCAATGGAGTTGTTCCCGGCGGGTTCTGCAGAGCCATTTGGCCTGTAGGAACCACACGATGCATTTCTGGCGGTTTAATCCGCCAATAATGACAGCCATTAGGCGAAAGTAAAAGTTTTTCGCTACAATCGGGTTCGGCAACAGCCCCCAAGCTTCCGAGCCCGATTTAGCGATGACTTTCACGATTATCATTCTTGTGATCTTCCTCCTGATGCAAATCATTCTGGTCTGCATTCAGGCAGCTGGTTTGATGCTCGGCTTAAAATGGGCGCGGGCTGAGGAAGTAACTTACAGCAGGTCTCTTAAAGCAACCTTCATTTCCATCCTGGCCCAACTGTCGGTTGCCAGCCTGTTCCTCTACTTCGCTTCTCTCGGAGAACCTTCTGCCCCCGAAGCGTTAGTGCATCTGTTGCTTCTCGTGCTTGCGGTCACGCTTCCGATAAAGATCATTTTTGGAATTTCAGCGCTTCGAACTGTTCAGGCCTTGATCCCGATGCTTTTCACAACAGTTATCGCGATCCCATTTGCGTCACTCCTGTTCGCGCCATTTGTTGCAGAAGCATTCGTCGTTCCAACTAACAGCATGGCTCCAACGATTGTCGGCTCACACATTCCTGAAACCTGCAGCGAGTGTGAGAAAAATTCGTTCGCATCGATTCATCAGCGACATCCTTCGCGAAAACAGAACCTCCCTTCGATTTGTGACGACTTTCATTCCAACCTGGTTGAAAAGCCACGCGGCGAAGTCAAAGCAGGAGACCGAGTCCTCTCCGCAAAGTTTCTGGCTCCAAAACGCTGGGAGATCGCAACCTTCAAGTATCCCGGCGACCCTGAGACGAACTACGTAAAGCGAGTCGTTGGCCTGCCTGGCGAGACGGTCCATATTGAAGACGGCTCAGTGTTCATCAATGGAATTCGATTGAGCCCTCCGGAGTCAATTTCCAAAATTGTCTACTCTGACAAATCGGCCAATGGAACTCCGCTTCATGGCACCAGGGACAATCCGGCTGTTCTTGGAGCCGACGAGTATTTCGTGCTTGGCGACAACACCGAACAAGCGCTCGACTCTCGCTACTGGACCAGGGGCGCGCCAGGACACAACGTCTACGCTGTCCCCGAGTCATCTTTCACGGGCGTTGTCACGACAATCTATTGGCCTCCAGCGCGTTGGCGTGCACTCAAGTGATGCATGCATGAAAAATTCCATACCCAAGGCCCTCTCCAACATTGCTTTGGACAAATCGGTTGCATGGCACATGCGACAGGAAGCCTTATTCTTGCTCGGTTTTTACCGTACCGGGTCACCCTCGTGATAGTCTTTGCAAAATCCATGGCAAAATTTGAATTCAGCGTCTGACATTGTGGTCGTACCACTGAAGTCCCTTCCTCTCG
>CAYUNP010000295.1:2559-5392 GCA_964446085.1 uncultured Pirellulaceae bacterium | reverse complement strand
GCAGGAGCAGGAGTAGCGGCTTTCGGTGCGGGCGCCTTGGACTTTGATGGCTTGTCCTTGCCTTCGTTCTTGGCAACGACATTCTTGGCGCCTGCGATCACGGCATCAGCCATGTGAGACATGATGACTTCGACGGCACGAATACCATCGTCGTTACCCGGGATCGGAAGATCGACCATGTCCGGATCGCAGTTCGTATCGATCAGAGCAACCGTTGTGATGCCGAGTGATCGAGCTTCCAGGATGGCGTTCTTTTCTTTCTTCGGATCGACGATGATCATGCAACCAGGCTTGCGGTTCATCGTACGAATACCGTTAAGGTTACGGTAGATTTTTCGATACTCGCGGTTCAAAGACGACTGGGCTTTCTTTGAATACTGGGCAATTTTGTCGCCGCCACGAATTTCTTCCAGCTCTTCGAGTCGAGACATTCGCGAACGAATCGTCGAAAAGTTTGTCAGAGCGCCACCGAGCCAACGCTCGCTGACGAAAGGCATGCTGCAACGCTCTGCTTCGCGAGCAACTGCTGCCGATGCCTGTCGCTTGGTGCCCACGAAAAGAATCAGGCTACCACCACTGGCGACTTCGGAGACGAACTTTTTGGCTCGCAAGAGACCGCGAACTGTTTCGCGGATGTCGATGATGTGAATTTGGTTTTTGCGACCATAAATGTACGGACGCATCTTTGGGTTCCAGCGACTGGCACGGTGTCCAAAGTGGACGCCGGCGTCGATCAATTCCTGAACCAGGCTGTTTACAGACATAGCTTCTCCCTGTGAGGTTGTGCATGGTGAAGCTCTTAAATCAGGGCTTCGCGACAACGACAAAGTAAAAGGTTAATGAAAACGCCTCACCACGACGGCAAAGCTGACGCTAAGTCTATCGGGCCTTTGTGCCTATCGCAATTCCATGGTTTGCGAAAAACCGGGTTTTTGTCGCTTTTTGATACGACTAATCGGATTGGTCACGGCGAGCTCAAATTGCTGTTTCCAAAATCGAACTAAATGTCGCTGTTGGAAAAAAAGTGCCCTAATTCCACCAGCTTGAAGCCCGCCGGACTTGCCAACAGTACCTATCTTCACTGACAATGCCGATCTGTCGAGTTTCCTGCTCGACCCAAATTCACTTGCTGAATTGTGGAACTAACAAACGGATTTACCTCTTCATCTCAAAAGGATTGTTATGAGAGAAAGACTTCTCGCCAGTTTCTTTGTCTTTACCGCTGTCACCCTCTCCAGTGGAATCGCGTTCGCTGATGTTCAGGGTTCAACCAACAACAATGCTTCGATTGATATTCCAGATGCATCGGTTGCCGGAGTACCTGCATCAACCAGCACGATCACGATCACCGAAAATGAGATTATCGAAGAAGTCAATTTTTCGATCGAAGGGTTGGCCCATACCTGGGTTGGTGATCTTGTGGCCACGGTGACCCATGTCCAGTCGGGCAGATCTGTAACGCTGTTTTCGCGAATCCTGAGAGACAACCCAAATTTCGGCGTGGGCGACGAATCGAACTTTCAGGGCGATTACGTTTTCTCTGACGCAACCAATAACGGACTTTGGGAAGAGGCTGCTCGCGGACAGACGAATTACGTATTGAGAACGACTGAAGGAGATCCGGACGACCCACAGACGAACCCGGGAATCTACAACGCTGCTGCAGGTCTCACCGGTGCGCCGATCTCAATCAACGATGCCTTTGCTGGCATTTCCACTCAAGGAGAGTGGGTTCTGGATTTGTCTGATCGCAACGCAACTCAGGTTGGATCTTTTCGCGAGTTCAGTGTTGAGTTCACCACGACTGCTGTTCCCGAGCCTTCCACATTTGTATGGTTGATTGCTGCCGCGACAGCAGGAATTGGAATTCGGCGGCGTAGAAGTTAATTTTGAGTCAAATTTTGACGAATTGAGCCCAGAGTCATTTCTGGGCTTTTTTTATGCTGTATGTTGACGGCGTCATGACCAGCAAAAGCAAAATTAGTCGGCGAAGATTCCTTTTTCGAAGCTCCGTTGTAACGCTCGGTGGACTGGGAGTTTACGCTTTTGGTGTAGAGCCAAGATGGATTTGCGTCGAACATCACGCCTTGCCCGTAAAAGGATTGCCTTCAAATTTAGTGGGCAAAAAAGCAGTCCACCTCAGCGACCTGCATGTTGGGTCACGCGTCAGTGATTCTTACCTGCGAAACCAGTTTGATTTCGTTCGCTCGCTGGAACCAGAGTTTGTTTTCTTTACAGGTGACTTTCTGGACGACGGCTCAGACTGGCATCTGAAAAAGGGGCTTGGGTTTCTTGATGAATTTCCGCGCGGGAGCATTGGAAACGCGTGTGTGCTTGGCAACCATGACTTTGGCAGCAGTCGCGAAAGCACTGTGAAGTTCAAATCCAATTCGGCGAAACTGGTCGATGGCTTTAACGATGCGGGACTGAACCTGCTCCGTGATGAGTCGATTGATCTTGGCGGATTGAGAATCGCTGGGCTGAGGGATCTTTGGTTCGGTGGCTTTGATGATTTGAGAGCTGCCAGCGCGATCAAAGACGTCGCTGCCCATCCCTCAATTGTGCTTAGCCACAATCCTGACACCGTGGACCTTCCAATCTGGAACGGGTATCAGAATTGGGTATTGTGCGGACATACGCATGGAGGCCAATGTCGATTTCCGATCGTTGGTGCACCGGTTTGTCCTGTCGACAACAAGCGATACGTTGCCGGGTTTTATGACATTGCTGGCGGACACAAGCTGTATATCAGTCGTGGCGTTGGGCACACAACTCGGGTCCGTTTCATGTCTCGACCAGAGATAACTGTTTTCACGCTGGCTGAAGCCTGATG
>CAYUNP010000295.1:0-2459 GCA_964446085.1 uncultured Pirellulaceae bacterium | reverse complement strand
TCCGTTTCATGTCTCGACCAGAGATAACTGTTTTCACGCTGGCTGAAGCCTGATGTTCAGGGCTGACCTAGGACCGCGAACGGCGCGATGATGGTGCCGCCGCTCGCTTGCGTGCGTTGACGATGTGAAATTTGGGATGAGCCCAATCGCGGAACATCAGTCGCTGTCTGCCGCAGCATTGACAACGAAACGGGCCAAACAGATGCATCAATCCAAAACTCAAGCCAAGGAAATATGAGTAGAACCACGTTCCAACATAAGGATTGGAGTGACCTTCCGGGCGGTTGCAGTGGAAGCAATACATGCGAATCTTGTTGCTTCGACTCCTGCCAGATCGGCTACCACTATCATTTGCGGAATCAAACCCTTGGGGTGGCGGAGGAGGGATTTTAGATTTTGCTCCAAGGGATTTGGAATCATCGGGGTTCATTGTTGATTGGCTCTCTAAATCCAGGTGTATTAGCTCAAAGGAAGTGGCTAGCACCGAGGCGGAACCCAATAATATATAGACCTCTCTCCTGGGGCAAACCGGGACGCCTAAATTCCAGCGACAAAGACGAAAAGAGCCCCGTAAACATCGGGAAATGCTGACTTCTCTGACGATAAACTGAATTACTGATCCTAAAGAGATATTCCTGCTCGCGGGTCACTTGTTTCAAAGTCCACAATTTTCCAATCGTCAGCCTTCTTCTTGAAGATCAATTTAATGCGTTGCTGGAACGGGATCGGGCTGGGATGGGCGGCGTTGCTGGCTCTGGCAAATGCGACGAAGTCAGCGGTCGCATTGGTACCATCTGACATCATTTCGATATCGTTGATGGCCGTTATGTTACACGCATGGCATTTCGCATCTCGCAGATGGCTCTTTGCTCGGGAGACCAGCTCTTGGGAGCCCATGTACTCAAAGACGTGTTCGAAATCGTTTCTCTGCATCGCCGACGCCATGTCGTAAAGCGAATTCTCGACTTGCTCACGGTCGGTGACGATCATGATTTCAGTCGCCACAAGAATCGCCGTCAACGCAGCAATCGCAAGGCCAATCTTCATCATCACCATTTCACCGGATGAGAAGGCAAGACCTATGAAAGCGATGGCCAGCAAGACACCGATGCAGGAAGGGAAAAACGCATTCTCTGTAAACCATTCCAACATTGTTTGCTCCAATCAATGGGACTGAGTGTTAATTCAACTACGAAAGTTGACGGGACATAGTTCTTGTATTTGCGGTGTTTTGATTCTTCAAAGCCGATAAAATGAAGAGCTTGATCCGCATTCTTTTTCCAACACGCTTCATGCCAAACGAAACGCATACCCAACTCGCGACGGCCGACTACGACTATGAGCTGCCGAAAGAACTGATTGCTCAGTATCCTCTGCGAAACCGTGAAGATGCAAGGCTAATGTTGGTGGATCGCAGCCGGGACTTCGTGGACCACTTTCATGTTCGGGATCTGGCTGAGATGCTCAAGCCTGGTGATTGCCTGGTTCTCAACAACACACGTGTGCTGCCTGCGAAACTGGTCGGCAAGCGAACACAGACCGGCGGGCGATGGCAGGGACTTTTCCTGGAGTCAGATGGCAACGGAAACTGGAAGTTGCTTTGCAAGACGCGCGGCAAGATGCAGCCAGGCGAAACGGTTACTGTTACCGATCGACATGGCGTAGATCGGGCAACGCTGACCATGATTGCAAGACTCGATGATGGAGCGTGGGCAGTAAAGCCAAATATTGAAGGCGATTTTGAGTCGGTGCTAACTCAAATCGGTCGCGTGCCATTGCCGCACTACATCCGTGATGGAAACATGGTGGATTCCGATCTGTCCGACTACCAGACCATCTACGCAAAAAGTGTTGGCGCTGTCGCGGCTCCCACGGCTGGGCTGCATTTGACGAAACGTTTGATCAAAGAACTGATTGATGAAGGCATCCGGATTGCACAAGTTACGCTCCACGTCGGCATTGGTACGTTTCGTCCGGTGACGGCCGACGACCTCAATGATCACGAGATGCATTTCGAATCTGGGGAGATCAATCAAAAGTCCGTTGACTTGATCAATCAGACGCGTGCCGAAGGTGGTCGAATCATCGCCGTTGGAACAACGTCCGTGAGAGTGCTGGAAACGGCGGGAAGCAGTGGCGAACTTCAGCCTTGGGTTGGAGAGACAAACCTGTTCATCAAACCGCCATATGAATTCAAAGTTGTCGATGGCCTGATGACGAACTTTCATTTGCCCAGAAGCACCTTGCTGGTCATGATTCGAACGCTTGGTGGCGATGAGTTACTCAAGCGTGCCTACGCTGAAGCCGTAGATGAAAAATACCGCTTTTTCAGCTATGGTGATGCGATGCTCATCCTGTAAGTAACCAATGGTGGCATAGGCTTCCAGCCTGTGGACGCATTGATAGGTTGTGAGTTTTACGCACTGTTTGTTTGTCGCCGTCGAACAACAGGCATTGAC
>CAYUNP010000294.1:1691-5470 GCA_964446085.1 uncultured Pirellulaceae bacterium | reverse complement strand
CGAAGTTGTACTTCCTTCGCGATCGTATCGGTAAGGCAGTTCGCCTGAAAGAACGTCGCAAGTAAGCCGACATTGAGATCAAAGAGGAAAAGCTGAATCGGTTTTCGGTCGATTCAGCTTTTTCTATGCGCTGTGTTTCGTGGCTGCGGCGTCTCGCCGCAGTTGTTTCGTGGCTGCGGACAAGGAAAAGGTGCAGGAGCGTACCTGCACCTTTTTTTGCTACGTAATGGGCCTCGCAAACATCCAATGGAGATCAATCCTGGATCGCCGTTTCATTTCCATGTCATGAATTCTGAACTCGGTCGTTTCAAGCGCCATGAGGTGTTTGATTCCTTGACCCAAAGCCGGCTGTTGCATCGACTGCCAATCTTTTTGGCAAGTGATCCATGCGGCCGACTTTTTTTGAAATGTTCGGCATCCCCAACGCGGACTCCAACGTTTCGCAAAGTCTACGGGCAGCGGTTTCGCCCTGGAGAGCCGTTCCGAACAACGTTGGCTTTTTATGTTCCGTCGTCTCAACAAACAAGTCAAATTCTTGTGTTTGATTGTTCATGGTTTCCCTGTAGATCAACGACTTGATTTGATCTCGTGAAAATTGGTGGCTGCGAAGTCCAAGGAATCCGGTCAGAACCTGAACGCCGTTCTCGTCGGCAGAAATTTTTCCGTACCAAAACCAGGACCGGATAGTCGCCACGATCATAAGCAACGTTAGTATTCCAAAAATGATTGGCATGAAGAACACTCCTCCGGAGAAGAATATCGTCGCCAGCGTCAAAACAATTTTTGCACCGAATCGTCGCGCCAACGGAAACTCAAAAGAAACTCCGCCGTTGTCGTTGGTCTGCTTCACGCCAGACGCGGCGCACAGATTGGTCAGTGGAATTTCTTCGGAAAACGATTGTTCTGCAACAGAAAGCTGGAAGTTTTCTTGACTTTCCGGCGTCTTGAACACTGGAACATCGAATTCGCAATGAAAGTCTGTGCCAGGGAATTTGGCATCTGCAGAAAGAATCCAGTTAATCCTCGGGTTACTGGTTGGCGTTTCACTGCTCGATTGACATTCGAAAGGAATCGCAAAACTAACCGGCAAAACGACATTGCCACCGTTACCACTTGCACCAAGGTCAACGCTGACGCAGTGTGTGTCTTCCCAAAGGATTTCGTGCCGCGTCGAGCGATTCTTTCCGCTTCCTGAGGTGGTTCTCCGGATTGTTTGCAGTTTCAATACGAAACCGCCATCCGGAATTTGGCTGGCCTTCGTGTGAATGACTCCAGCCAATTCGCCGCCAACGACTCCTGGCATGCAAGCCATCTGAAAAACCGACTCACCAAACTTGCGATATCGGTTCAAAGAACAAAGTGCGTAGTAGCCCAAGGCCAAGCTAATCAATGGAACGATGGCTGATAACAATTTTACGTAGTCACCTTTGATGATATCTGGAAGACAAAGATACAATCCTGGCCATCCGATCAAGCTGAAGCCCCCAAACATTGAAAGGAGAAAGATGAAAGTGCCTTTGTTAGACGAAGTCATCTTTCCGCCGTCCCATTTGGCCTGCCAAAGCCATGGCTCATCAGGGTGCAAGTGTTTCATTTCTTTTTCGCGTTTGATGCCAGCATTTGCCTTTCGAACCAGCAAAACGACTCCGATCAAACCAAGAACCATGCATAGTGCAAGGCCCAATGGAACGTAGCAATCCGCGAAATCTTTATTTGCGAAGATCGCCTTAACGCCAGTCTTGGCCATCAAGCCTGCGATGATGCAGATAACAATCGATACAGTCCAGCAAAATGCCTTGCTGACAAATCGGTTTTCCGACGACTTTTCCATAGTTCAATCCCAAGTGTTTAAACGTGTGAAGTTAACGTTAGGATGAAGAAAAACAGCTGACGGCAGCCCAAAGATATTTGCGAGCGCGCAAACCAACCTCATGTCGGGTCATGACGGTATCGCGGACCGTAAGGGGGTCGTCTCACCAAGACGCGGCCACCTGCCGGACTTTTGACAGGGGATTTACGCGGTTGCATTGATCAACTCCACCCTCGCGACTGTCCTCGGTTTCTTAAGTAAGCCAATCATTAAAATCGAGGGGGCGGTAGCTGTGCATCAAATCCGAATGGGAGCGATCGCAGATATTGCCGCAATTCAAAACGATGGGTATCGACAACGGCAGGAAGCGAATGATCGTTCCCATTCTCGGTACATGGATAGCATTCTCGAAATCGCCAGATACTCGCAAGGTGGTTACCAGTATGAATTGCCGGATGGTTACCAAAACGTCTATGGAGACGGGCAGGGCGGTTTTATCCTGTCCAATGATAGTAACTTTGATCCCAATGTCGACTTGGACTCTAGTTCAACCTGGTCTCTAGTAGAGCCGGACCAGTAATTTGAATTCAAAACGATGGAAATCCTGAAATGAAAGTGCATTTCAAGAATATCAAACGGTGTGATGAGGTGATCGCAGGAAAGCTTAAGGCAAGGAAACAAAGGCAAGCCGGTTCCTCGCTAACACGTCGGGTTTCCAATTATGCTCCGCCAACGCTCGCTCATGTATGCCACTTGACACTTATTCCCTGGTGTCTCGCCCGCAGTTGTTTCGTGGCTGCGGCGTCTCGCCCGCAGTTTTTGGTCCTCGTGATTACTGCGGCGAGACGCCGCAGCCACTAGCTAACTAGCTAACACCCCGCCCTCGATACTCTTCCATGAAGTAGGTATAGAGCCCGACACCAAGGCCAATCAACAGGAATGGGATGATCCAGTACTTCACGTTGTACTTGCCTGAACCGCTGGAACTGGCGACCACTGGCAGGTTCGGAATCACGGCCCCCTTCGATTCATTTGCTCGATTGAGCCGATCAACTTCTCCTTGCAGATCAGAAACCTGTCCCGTCAGTTGCACATTTCTGCTTTCGAGATCCATATTCAAATCGGTGATCTGTGAATTCCGTGTAGCAAACTCAGAATCCGCTGAGTCATCGGGCATCCGATACGTTGGCTCCGCCGCATCGCCATTGTCAACTTCGGAACGAAGTGAGTCGATCGAGGTCATGTATTCCTGATTCTGGGACGAAAGCGCTTCAACACGTCCTCCAAGAGCCGCGTTCTCTTCGGATGCAGCCTGATATTGGGTCTGCAACTGATCCGATTTCAGCCGCATCGCCGCAATACTGGACTCCAACTGTTGGTTTTCTGCTGTCAGTTCCTGATTGAGTTTGCCAAGAGCATTGTTTTGCGTTTCGAATTCCGAAAGTCTGGTCGTCGCAGTTCTCAGACTCGTTTCCAGTTCTGACGTATTAGCCTGATCACTACCTGCTGCCATATTGATACGGTTCTTAAGGTTAGCGTTTTCTTCAGTCAGTGCTTCAACCTGACCGGAGATCGTCTCGTTTTGTCGAACGGCCGTTTGATATTGAGCCTTTAGTTGGTCGAACTGCTTTTGCTGCAATGCAGTTTTGTCCGCCTGGTTGTCGGACGGATTCTGCATTTGTTTTTGAAGTTCAACCAGTTTCGCATTGACCTCACCATTGGCTTTCCTGAGACGCTCGTATTCGTTTCGCAACCTTGCGTTGGTTTCTTTCAACTTACTGTTGTCGCCGACGACGGATGGAAGTTTGGAGTTCTCTTTCGTGAGCGCGTCGATTTTCTTGCTTAACTCAGTGATCTTGGCTTGAGCGGTTTTCAGTGCTTTTCCATCGCCTGCAGTCGGTTTACTTTGAACTGGCTGACCTTGAATGACCTGCCCTTGAACTGGCTGACCAATAACCTGCCCCTGAAT
>CAYUNP010000294.1:0-1591 GCA_964446085.1 uncultured Pirellulaceae bacterium | reverse complement strand
CTGCCCCTGAATTGGCTGACCCTGAATGATCTGCCCCTGGACGGGTTGCCCTGGAAAGATCTGACCTTGAATTGGTTGTCCCTGAATGATCTGACCTTGAATTGGCTGACCCTGAATGATCTGCCCCTGAATGATCTGACCGTTGACGATTGGTGAGTTAGTCTGCTGCGGGCACAACATGGAAGTTAACGACGACCCCAGGCAGAAATAAAACACCAAGGAATGGAGGGTTTTGAAATCGATCATTTTCGAGTCTCAGAATTGGGGGAGGGTAAAAACGGAAGAAAACAGGCCGTATCGATGCGCCAGGCGCCGAAGCACCTGGCACATTCGCGACACGATTACTTCAGACGCTGTTCCAGGAATTTGGCAGCTGCCTGGCGGCCCCCAAGTCCAAACGACAGTGCCAGGGCAAGCGCGACGCCACCCAAGGCAAGTCCGAATCCAAGATCGACCAACTCACCGGCCAATCCCATTCGTTTCAAAGCAATGATTCCGGTCAAAACCATGACAGCCATGAACACCATGTTGCCAGTCGACTCAGAACCCTTCTTGCCAGCGGTAACTGCATTGCGTGCAAGATTCGCCAACCACAGGCCAACAGCCAGAATGACGACTCCGATCACAACCGGCACCGCAAACTCAAACGCCTCATTGAAAACGTTGCTTACAACATCCAGCTTCAACATCTTCACGGCCTGGCTTACGCCCATCAGCAGGATGACTCCCATTGATCCTTTGGCAGCCATTTCAGATGGTTGCATCGCCATTGAGCTACCTTCGCTCATCAGCCCAAGGTGCTGTGGAATCTTGTTGAATCCAGTCCCACCGAGCAGGTTGCCAACCAGAGTGCTAGCAAGTTTTGCAATCAGGAAGAAGATCCCGAGGATCACTGAAGCACTCAACAGATTTGGCAGGAAGCCCAGAATCTGATCAACCATATCTCGGATCGGTTCGCTCAGCTCTTTAATTTCAAGAGCACCAAAAACGGCTGGCAATGCCATCAGCATCAGGAAACAAAACGCGGCCAACGGCAGCGAGTTGGTAAGCGTACCCGGGGCAAGCTTTAACCGGTTGTCGACGTCACCAATCATCAGACCTTTCTGAATTCCAACCTTGGCGATCGTAGCAACCAGAAAAGCGACCGCTCCAACGGCCGCTGCTCCGATGAGACGCGGAACGAATGCGAAAAAGTTGGTCAACAAATCGCTTAGCGGCGCGCTAACGGAATCGAGTCCAAGTGCTTTCAGACAAGCGATTGCCACAAACATCATGGTGATCCAGAACGCTCCGATACCGAAACCGGATCCAACATCGCTGGGTGCTGACTTTTCGACGCTGTTGGCTGCGCCAAGATAGGGTGACAGCTTTTCTCCGATGCCCGTTTTGTTGATGACTTTGGTCACGATCCAGCGAATGATCCGGGCGATGATGTAACCGATAACGAGCAATACAATTGCGCCGATCAGTTTTGGTAAAAACTCACCCAACTGTGGACCCATTGATCCAGTAATGCCGCTCCAAAGATCGGAGAGCATATCAGCTTGGGCGTATAAAAGTGGCTGGGAAAACTTCACAGTTAACCTCCAGA
>CAYUNP010000293.1:0-5476 GCA_964446085.1 uncultured Pirellulaceae bacterium | reverse complement strand
TCTCAGCCAGGGATCGGCGAATGTACAAACTTCTTCTGTCGTGGCGGTATCTCCGTACACGATTCATCGCGTTGGCGTCCATCGTCAGCGTCACGCTAGGTGTTGCGACCTTGATTGTCGTCAACAGCGTCATGTCGGGCTTCGTCGACCAGATGAAACATCGACTCCACGGAGTACTCTCTGACATCGAGATGTCGGCTCCACTGCTGAGCGAAATCCATCACTCCGAATACACCGTCGACCAAATTCGCGAACTCCTTGGCGACGACCTGGAAGAAGTGACATGCGTTGTACGCACTCCCGCCCTGATGGCTTTCCAAAGCCCCACCGGGATGCCGGTTCAGCAACAGGTGATCCTGATCGGAATCGATGACAACACTTTCGGAAAAGTCACCGACTTCGAACCGTATCTGCAACATGCGATGAAGAAAACTGACTTCAATTT
The DNA here is from genome assembly GCA_964446085.1 of uncultured Pirellulaceae bacterium. Classification (GTDB taxonomy): domain Bacteria; phylum Planctomycetota; class Planctomycetia; order Pirellulales; family Pirellulaceae; genus Mariniblastus. The sequence goes on along the minus strand of CAYUNP010000293.1, from coordinate 5,031 downwards.
CGCACTTGAGGATACTGGCTATTCATCAGATTACGGAATCTCTGGCTGGGATCTGCGAAAAGCCAAAGCGGAACGGGAACGAGCGATTGAAGAGCAGATGCGTCAATCCATGGAACGGGCTCGACAACAACAGAGCAATTGGAGAAACGTCGACACGGGAATTGCCCAGACCTCATTCCAGGAGCCAGTCACCCAGGAAGCTTCCACTCAAAACAGTCAGCGATTCACACCGCTGCCGACAAAGATTCGCTCAATTGATGAGATCTTTTCCGAAACGGAAAGCACCGAACAGAATCAGAACTCCGAAGCTCCACGCTTCACCGGATTTGATCCACACGCTCATCTTCGCAAGAAGATTTCAGCCGAAGAGATGTTTAACCCCGAAAAGGATCACTTTACGGGAATCATCATTGGCCAGGCAATCGCCAAAAGGCTGGCCGTCGATTCCGATACCCAGGAAGTTTCTGATGTCTTTCTGATTCGCCCTGGCGACGATGTGCAAGTGATGGTCACGACTGTCGGTCGCAGCCCAAAGCCAGTCAGCGACATGTGCACCGTGGTTGACTTTTACAACTCGAATATGCACGAATACGATTCACAGTTTGCGTTCATGCCGATTTCCGAATTGCAAAAGATGCGAGGCATGATGAATCCGATGACCGGCAAAGGATCGGTTTCGACAATTCAAATCAAACTCAAACCAGACGTCAATTTGGACGAAGCGAAAATGGCGATGTTGGCTCGCTTCCCTGTCAACGAATACTTCTGCGACATCAAAACGTGGCAGGATACCCAGCGTCCGTTACTGAGCGCCGTCAACATGGAGCTGACGATCCTGAACATTCTGTTGTTCCTGATCATCGCCGTGGCAGGCTTCGGCATCCTGGCAACGTTTTACATGATCGTCGTCGAAAAGACCCGTGACATCGGAATCCTGAAAGCACTTGGCGCCCCAAGCGGCGGCGTCATGTCGATCTTCCTGGGTTACGGCGTATCGCTGGGAGCCGTCGGTACCGGAGCGGGAATCGTGCTGGGCCTGCTGTTCGTTCGCTACATCAACGAGATCGCTAACCTTGTGCAAAAAGTGACGGGTCAGGAAATCTTCGACCCAACGATCTACTACTTCTCGGAAATCCCAACGATCGTCAGCCCGTGGATGGTGTTTGGCGTGGCGATGGGAGCCATCGCGATTGCGGTAATGGCATCGGTTCTGCCTTCTCTTAGAGCCGCTCGACTTCATCCAGTAGAGGCACTTCGCTATGAATAAACCAGTCGCAGCAGCCACACAACCGTTGGGTCAAACAAAGAACTACAAGCCAGTTCGCGCTCCGTTCAATGTGGTTCACAAAACCATTTTGGCAACCAACAACCTGCACAAGAGCTACCGAAAAGGGAAGCTGGAAGTTCCTGTTCTCAAAGGCGTGGACATCGAAATTGCCGAAGGGGGTTTCACCACGATTATCGGACAGAGCGGTTCGGGAAAGAGCACGCTGCTGCATCTTCTGGCAACGCTGGATGCTCCTGATCAGGGCGAGATCATTTACGGTAAATCACGGATCGACAATCTGCCTTCCAGAAAGCTTGAAGCGATTCGAAATCAGGAATTCGGATTGATCTTCCAGTTCTATCATTTGCTTCCAGAACTAACGACGCTGGAAAATGTTTTGATTCCGCGAATGGTACAGGATGGATTTTTCCGGTACCTCACCAACAAGCGAAAGTACAAACAGGAAGCAAAAGAACTGCTCGAACTCGTCGGGCTTGGCCATCGATTGACTCACAAGCCATCGGAGCTTTCTGGCGGTGAGATGCAACGGACAGCAATTGCTCGGGCGCTGATCTCGAACCCGAAAGTATTGTTGGCGGATGAACCCACAGGAAACCTCGACGAAGAGAATGGCGCCGAAGTCATGAAGACGCTTCACGAACTGCGAAGTCGCAAGAACCTGACGATTGTCATGGTGACTCACGACGCAGAAATGGCGAATTCATCGGATCACGTGATTCACCTGGTTGGCGGCAAAGTTCAGTAGTCGAACTGAACTTTCCTGATCGGCGTTGCGGCGGTGTCGCTACGCTCAACGGCCGGCCAATTGCTGATATCCCTTCGGGATCGTGAACGTCGGTTGTGATCAATCGTCTGCCGGATGGATCCTAGCGCCCGATAACCGTCCCGGTATCGTTGATCATCTCATTCACGATCACTGGCTGCAGCGGCGGCTGCACTTCAAGAACTGGCGGAAGCACGATCACGGATTCTTCACTCACCGGAGGGTCGATCGCCTCGGATTCACCCTCTGGCAAATAAAGCGGCTGAAACTCTTCGATGGTCAGTTCGTTCCAGATCGCAGGCGTACTAACGACGCCACCCTGGTAGTTCCAACCAAGGTACAGCCATCCGTCACGCATCTCAAACAGCCCCAGATGCAAAGACCTGATCAGATCAACTCCGTCCAGCGCCGCCACAGGAGGCAACAGATTTGCCGGAAGCTCAAAACCTTCGCTTCCGTTTTTCTCGACCACCTCACCAAGCCGCGTCTCCAGGATTTTGGCAAATGCAATCGAATCAGCCCCGGGCTTTTCACCTTCAGCAAGGTTCACTTCCGGTCCACCCTGAGGAATCAGGAACAGCTTTCCATTTCGATTGACAACCTTGAATGACAACTTGATGGCAACACTTGTCTTGATCGAATTTTCGCCCTGTTCGAATCGCGTACCGGTGATGATAACGCTCATTCGGTTTTGCGAAAATCTGATCTGCACCGGACGAACTTCCGGAAACGTGATCCTGAATTCCTCCTCTTCCGCATCGTCGGCTTCTGCATTGGCACTTGCCCCACTGAGCATCTCAGCACTCAAACCAAACGACATAAGCTCCTTTTCGAAATCAGAGTTCGTGAATTCCTTGCCGGCAAAGATCTGGTCGAGATAGTTCGCCAACATCGACTCGTGAAGCTTGATCTGCACATCGGAGCCGGCCGCTCGAAACTGCGGATAGACGGTCGCTGCCAAAGTGGCGCGAGTGTCTTTTTTGGCCACGACCTCGACCCGATCCGAGAACGAACGCATAAAAAGCTGTGGCAGAAACGCAGCATACTCACGAGCCTTCGCCGCAACATTTTCAATCTGCATGACGCCGTCACTAACCGCCGAGCCGGTCTCTGAATCGAATCGCTCTCGCAACCGCGTCCTGGCCCGACGTCCGGATTCCGCATCGGTTCTGCCTTTCTCTTCGGCAAAGCTCCTGGCCGCCAGACGTTGTACCAGTTTCAACTTCGAACTGATGCCACCGAATTGAGCAGACAGCATCGCGTCCACGTTGCTCTGGCTGGCGTACAAACCATTGAGATTCGCAAACAGGTCACGACGCGCTGAGAGCAAACCGGAAGCTGAAGACCGGATCTTGAAAACAAGCTCCCGAACGTAGGTGTTGGTACTGGCGGTACCGTTGAGCAAAATACTGACGTGTATCTGATCCGGATCGGGAACTGTAACCACGTTGACCGTCGTGTTGGTCATGGACGTGCCCCGCGCAAAACGACCCAGAAAATCCTCAGCAACGTTATCAACCTCAGAGGAAGACTGTGATGTCAACGACTGAATCAGCCGGGAAGAAATCGAAACGTAAGCGTTGGGGCCAGAGTATTTGCGGCGAATGGAAACACACAGATCCTTCAGTTGATTTCGGTCTTCGAGCCACTGCAAAATGCTGCCGAGTCTCGCGTGATCCAAAGTCGACTCCGGATTGCCGAGCTCAGGAATCAATTTGGCGAGTTCCACAACCTGCTCAATGTATTCCTCCTGAATATTGTCCTCAGTCGAAAACTCAAATGCATCAGCGAATCGGTCAAAGGCAGACTTTGCAGATGCAAACGCCGGATCCGTTTGCTTCCTTGCGAGCATGCGAAATCTACTTTGAGCCTCGCGCAACGCGTTCCCGTAGTCACGGCGGCGAATCAGGCGAGGCCTGTCCACATTGAGCACGTCACGCATCTTTTCGCGCAATTCCTTGATGCGTTCCTCGATGGCTTTCTGCTTTGTTTCCAAAGTCTTGAGATCATCTTCACCACTGTTGTCCGGTCCCGGAGAATCCAGCTGCAATGGTTCCAATTCGATTTCATTCTCATCTTCCTCAGGTGTCTCAATTGGCAGCGCGTCGATCCTGTCCTCGATCTCTTCAAGCCGATCTTCTTCGTCCTTTCGCATCGATCTCATTTTGCCAAGGGAAACTTCCGGCGGCAGTTCGACTTTCAAATCTGACAGGAGTTTGATTGTATCATTGAGTTTCAGTTTGTAAAAAATCTCAGCGCGGGTCCGACTGTCGAGATCACGTCGGTAAACTTTCTTGAGAACCTGCAGTTCGTATCGGGCATAGTCCCGACTGAGTTCAAGGGCTTCGACTGTCGGTGGTTCGAATTTTGCGATGGCTTGTTGAGCCGCGAACTGGAGATCAAAAAGTTCCTGCGTTTGAACACGATAAAGTTGCGCAACGTGATTGGTAATTGCTGCTTTAACTTCCTGAAAAACCGGATGCCCGACCGATTCACCGTTGTTTTCAAATCGACCAAGCAAACCCCTCAGTGTGTTCACATCAGCCTGCTCACCTTTGGCAGCTTGCGAGTCGAGCACGTTGAGATTCAGAATTCTTCGCCAGGTTTGAGCTTTCTCTCCGACGCCGAGCCAGGAGTTCATTCGAGCGACCGAAGTGCGCAAGCGATCGGTCGTATCCTGCGCTGATACGTTCTGCGGAATCAGCAATAAAAAAACAAGGAAGAACATCAACACCGATGGGTGATGAACCGTCTTTTGAAAGGTGATTGAATCGGGCTGTCGATGTAGTTGAGTCATGTTGTGTGCGAGACAAGTAGATTGGTTTATCACCGAATTCGTTGATAAACAGGAAATCACGGACATTCTGATCCAAACGATGGTTCATCGCTACCAATGAAGGGTAGTTTTTTTCGAATTGGCGAGAGTCGACAATATCCCCTGCGACCCGTGAATTTGCGAATAAGTGTCAGCCCCTAGCCC
>CAYUNP010000292.1:0-5497 GCA_964446085.1 uncultured Pirellulaceae bacterium | reverse complement strand
GCCGCTGAACGAGAGACTCTCCTCTTACGAGCTACTATCGAGTGGCATTCCAATCTTCGATTTGAGGGTCTGAGATTATTGGTTCTGAAGCTGCCTTGAGCCGCCCATGCAAGGTGCAAGGCGTGCGACAAGGCTTTTCTCTAACAACGAAATGAAGCTCGCCTTTCCTTTCCTTTTAGCCACGAAGAGGCTGTGAGATTATTAAGCTTATTGATTCGGGAAGGAGAAATCATAACCCGACGCGTTAGCGAGGGAACTATCGACAACCATTGATCCCTCGCTCACGCGTCGGGTTATGAAAAATTCACAGCCTCGAAGTGGCGGCAGCATGTAGCCCATGGCGTGAGCCGTGGGACCGATCACCACACGACGGAAATTCGAAGCCCCGACAGGGGCGACACCGACCTCATTGGCAACATCGATCGACAATCTTGCGCCCCGTCGTGCTCATCGGGAGCGTGTTCAATTCTTCCGCCGACAGCCACCGCAGCGTTGGATCCTTTCTGCGACTCAACCGCCCACCAACGCTGGTACTTTGGAAAACATCCAGCGTGATTCGAAATCGTGTTACTGCATGCTTCAAACGAACCTTGGTCCGTTCAACTTCCACCGAAAGTCCCGTCGACGTCTTGATGCGCTGCTCAAGTTCTGCGCCATCGTCGTCATTTCCAATTTCGAATCGAGGAAAGTCCCACAGTCCAGTCCACCGTTCATCAGCCCCACACTGCCGCACAAGAAACTGTCGCTCCTGATTTTTGGCTGCACGAAACACGAGCACCACAGCTTCGTGAATTTTCTCGTACTTCATCTTTTTTGAGTTTGCCGGAATCTGTTCCTGCAAATCCCCCACAAACGTTGGGCAGAACTTGATCACCGGACACGAGGAACATTTCGGAGAAGTCGGCTTACAGACTTCGCTTCCCAATTCCATCAACGCCTGATTGAAATCCCCGGCACGCTTGCTCGGGACCAGCGATTCAGAAAACTGCCACAGCAACTTTTGACTGGCAGAAATCCTGGGATCCTCTTCCAGTTGCATCAGCCGTGCAAAAAGTCGCACAGTATTGCCTTCCAGAATCGGTAACCGTTGATCGAGAGAAATAGAAAGGATCGCTCCCGCGGTGTAACGTCCAATTCCCGGCAGCGCCAGAACGTCATCATATGATTCAGGAAACTTGCCGACATGTAACTCAACCACAGCTTGAGCAGCCGCATGAAGTTGGCGGGCTCGACGATAGTAGCCAAGCCCTTCCCAGAGCTTTAGCACTTCACTTTGGTCTGCCGCGGCAAGTTTCTTAACCGTCGGGAAACGTTTCATGAATCGCTTGTAATAGTCGATCACGGTCGCAACCTGCGTCTGCTGTAACATGATCTCGCTGATCCAAATTCGATACGGCGTTCGATTTTTACGCCATGGCAGGTCACGCTGATTGGCATCAAACCATTTCAGCAGCGCACGTCGAAATTTCGTCTTCTCAGCAGCCGTAGCGTCAGCAAGTAATATTGGCGAGTTAACTTTCATGGCCGGGAATGTAACACGTTGCAAATCTCTTGACACTACTTGATTTTTGTTTGCAACTTTCTCGAATCACGACGATGCGTTTGAAAGAACTCCCAAATCTTCTCCCAGGCATCGATATCCTGATTGTACTTTCCAGCGATACGCTCCATCCTCTGTGGTCGTCCAGGAATGCCATGTCCACCACCGATCACTTTGTAAAGGGCCACTGCCGTTGAGCGTTCACCGCCTTTCCAAAGGCTAAGCTCGACGGTGCTGGAATCTGATTTGTTGACATCTTCAAAGGTCGAAACAACGGGTTTGGATTTGATACCGTTTCGGTCTACCCAATGCTTCACCGCTGCGTCGGTTGAGATACATGAGCCACGATCCTCCAACGGCATTCCTCTTAATTTTCTCAGGCGCGGAAACAAATCCAGCGTGAGACGTCCTCCATCGTAAGGAACAGCCGGATCCGCAGTTCCATTCATGAAAAGGACCGAAACAGGAAACTCAGGGTCAAAGCTATCCTCAATTGCGAGGCCCATCGAGGCGACAATGATTCCAACGGCCGAAAACGTTTCCGATTGCTCCATTGCAAGTCGCTGAGTCATAAAGCCGCCGTTGGAGACCCCTGTTGCAAAAATTTGTTTTGCATCGACGTTGTGTTTCTTTTTGACTTGCTCCACGATGGACATCAAAAAACCAACATCGTCCACGTGCTTGTCCTGTTCCTGATGCACCTTCGACCTACGGCCATCGTTCCAGTGACCGTTGAGCCCGTTTGGATAGACAACGATGAAACCTTGTTCGTCAGCAAGTGGCGTCATCCCCATCACGGAACCTTGCTCCGAATTTCCTCCTCCGCCATGCAGACAGAGCACAAGTGGTGCTAACGTTTTCTCGTCCAAAGATTTGGGAACGTGAATTCGATAATGCCTGTCAAACCCCTGATGTTTCAATTTGACCGCCACACCAGTTGGCTTGATTCGCGGCGTGCGAAACACTTTTTTCTTCTGTTCATTTGGGTCAAACTTCTTCGCACCGACTGCATCCTGGGAAGCCGAAGAAACTTCCAAATCACCTTCCTGCGCTGTAGAAATGGTCCAAGCGACCAGAATGACCAACACGACAGACAGGAACATGGATTTACGCATCACAAATCTCATTTGCGGAACAAGAACGGCTCATTCTCATTCACGCAACCGTGACTCGATCAGGACAATCATTCTCAAAATTCGGCAATGAAGCGACGCAACGAGAGGGTAATACTCTGGGCAAACTGGCATTCATATTGCGCCGACTGGATCGGATATACTCGACCTGGCGAGTGCAAATCGTTACAATGTTGAAGGCTGTGTGGCCAATCGCTACACGACGATGTTATGCACACGGAACGGCGAAATCCGTGCGGTTTGAAATAGCAGATCACTTGTCGCCGCCCATTGCTCACTGACGTTATCCTGCTTGGTGAAGTTCGCTGGTTCCGGCTCGGTGATCGCGGACATTATGTCGCTTTAAGAACTCATGCTCAAACAATTGTGGCAAACCCCAATCCCAACTAGAAGTCGGTCATCGATTGAACATCCTTTACAGTGGATTCCCGATGCCATTTTCGCATTGATCCTATTCGTAACCGGTTCAGGTGTGGCTGGTTTGCTGACAACAGCAATGCCATTCCTCGGTAAATTGGCTTACCCAACAGCAATGTTTGTTGCCCTGTTCCCAACGTTACTTTGGATGCATTATTGCCATATCGGGTTTAACGGAATCAAAACAACCAAGTCCGCAATTATTCTTGCTGCAATATTTTTCTTATGGGTGATAGCTAAAACTGTGGTCATTGATGTCATCGAAAACGGATCACGAATAATCTGGATGGTGCCAATTTCCGCTTTGATAATTGCGATTGCGTTACCAGCAGAGTCCATTGTTGGAAAAATCCTGCTTGCGAGATTGCCTGCCGCGAAACGTCTCACGCGCATTAACACTCAACCTGATCGCGACATAACAATGTGATGTACGCGAAGCCGGACTTGCGCGTGTTTTTGAAATGGATGATCGCTGGTTCCGGCTCGGTGATCGCGGACGTTATCCAGGCGAGGTCCCTATTAACTACGGTATAGCAATAATCGGAATGAGCAGTTTGACGGGCGACCTGGTTGCCGCAATCTCAATTTGTGTATTGGTGGTTGTGCTTGCTGTGGTTGGAATACTAAGACGAGATTACCTCGAAAAGCAGCGTAAAGCGGAGTCCAGAGATGCAGTCTCAAGTGTGGCAGAAACAGTCAAGAACGAGGATTCCCCGAAAGTAGCTGATGAAACAACTGAAACGTGGATGGACCACTCGCAGGCTTCTCGGCTGTATCTGTTCGCTTCGGTTCAGGCTCTTGCGGCGAGCGTACTTTGGTTATTCCTGGCGATGACATTTTTTTGCGCCTACGCCTGATTATCCTGTCGGAAAAGGGCGTGCGTTGTTGATCATTGGTGCTGTCGCTTTGTCCAGTTGGGCGTACAACTCTTTTGACCAAGCCAAGAACGGGATTGAACGCAGTGAATCGGATTATCGATAGGTCAACTCACCTCATGCAGTCGATCAACTCGACTTCGCTAGTTCAAGCAGTTAAAATTGGGCAGCCAGACGTTCGGTTACGGGATAACAAATTGTTGAACCGAAGCGTCCTGACGGTTAGAGCATGATGTCCGCTCCGCTACCATATTGTATCTGCCATCAGTTTTCACTAATTCACATTACTTCGTCCGCCTGGTTTACGCGGGCGTTATCCTGGTTGAGACACTAAATTGACCTTACTTAAGACTCTCGGTTGGATTGCAGCGATCGCTTTGATCGTTGGTCTCGCGCTTCGTCTTCACCGATGGCTGATTTCGCTTGAGGATCGTGGGTACATTTATTACCGAACCAGGTCTCGTGGTAGCGGTGGCGGCGGCGTGTTTATGGAATTGGACAAATTAACGCGCCCCTCGGTCGAGCATGTGCAGAAGGCAATGGACACTGAGGTTGAATCACAAGAAATTGATGGAGAATGAAATTGACGACTGCAGTATCTGCGTATCACAACAGATTCCTGACATGGCGAACCGTGAATCGCCGGAAATCAACACGTTGCATACGGAGCCCGCAGACCGCGTGTATTCTGGAAACAATGTTTTTCGCCACGGCCCGGTGATCGTTGACATTATCCCGCTAAACTCTAACCGCACTGGGGACTTACACAATGCAGCTCCTGAACAAGCTTCAATACCTCCGTTTGATGAGCGAGCCGTTTGAGGAGGTGACGCCATCACCTGAAGCCGCTGCTCGTGTTTTGGAATACTCGACCACCGTATGGACTGGCCTCGAATTAAAGAAACGGAAACTGGAAACAACGGACATTGCTGTCGTTTTCCAACATGGTGAGCGGTCGTTCTTTCACATCAAGGCCTTTCCTCGGAAAATGAAGGACACGTTTTTGATCGTCGTAACTCACAGCGATGGAATCGACGGACACATACTGATTGATATTGCCGCCGAGTATTCAAATCCGTTTCTCGATTGCCCTTCAACCGGATTTCGAGGCATTCCGACACCAGACGACATCAAATCCATGATTGCTCAAATTCATCCAGATGACGACAGCCCGTTCGCCATTCTCATGCTAGGGGACGGTACGTACATGCAAACGTACAGAACGCATGATGGCTTTCAACTGGAGCATCAACTGGTCAACGGTGCGGGCCACTATGAGATCTCGGGACTCGCCACGGCCGATCAGGTTGTGGACGCGTTCGTGTCATACGCTTTTGGCAAAAACGAATGGCTCGACGTTTTTACTTGGCAGCTGCAACAACTTGGATGAATACGCGAGAATAATGTCATGCACACGAAGCCGGCCTTGCGCGTGTTTTTGAAATGGATGATCGCTGGTTCCGGCTCGGTGATCACGGACGTTATGTGGCTATGAGAAACTACTTTAACATCGTTGTCTCGACTGTCGTGCT
>CAYUNP010000291.1:0-5562 GCA_964446085.1 uncultured Pirellulaceae bacterium | reverse complement strand
GAAAAACCACTAGCTCCAAATGTCGTCGGCACGATAGGGACTGCCTGCCAGCTCGAAAAACCTGGCGTGGACGTATCGATGAGCGATGCCAATCGTGTCGATTGCATTCATATCCTCGGCTGGCATTGTGAATTCGCCGGCTGCGAGGTTGTCAATCAGTCGCTGGCGATTCGTTGATTTCGGAATGGCGACGGTGCCGCGAGTCGCTGCCCAGGAAAGCAATACCTGGCCTTTGCTCAGCGAGTGCTTTTCGGCAATCGTCGCGACAACGTCCTGGTCAAAGAGAATCGGATCCGCGTCACCACGCATTCGGTCCGGACGGTCTCCGGATCCCAGGGGCGAGTAAGCTACCAACTGAATCTTGTTCGCTTCGCAAAAACCAAACAGTTCGTCTTGCGGCAAGAAAGGATGACACTCCACCTGATTGGTCGATGGCAAAATGCTTCCTTTATCGATCAGCTCCTGCAGCCGCCGAATGCTGAAGTTTGAAACGCCAATGTGCTTAATCAGCCCAGCCTTGACGCATTCTTCCATTGCTTGCCAGGTTTCGATGACGGGAACTTCTTCGATCGGCACAAAGTCTTCACCACTCTCTGGCAACCACATGCCATGCTTGATCGCGACCGGCCAGTGAATCAGGTAAAGATCAAGGTGATCGAGTTTCAACAACTGCAGCGAACGTTCCAGAGCAGGCCGAACATGTTCCGGCTTGTGGCTGTCGTTCCACAGCTTGGAGGTGATGAACACATCGTCTCGCGAGAGACCGCCAGCAAAAGCGCTGGTGAACGCATCTCCAACGTCTGACTCATTCATATAGATCGCCGCACAATCAATATGCCGGTAACCGACCTCAAGCGCCGTGGAGACGGCGTCTTTTGCGGTTCCGTCTTCCATTTTCCAGGTGCCAAGACCAATCGCAGGGATTTGGTCGCCGTTGTGAAGAGAAAATGACTTCATGTTGTGCTCGTCGCGTTAAAGTTAAATGTTATGATCGAATCAGAATTAAAGTTTCCCGGATTTCACAAGATACTGCAACGAGGCCTGCTTCAAACAACATGAATGAGTCTTCCACCACCGAAATCAAAACACTGATGCAGCAAATTGGGCTCAACGCACGTGCGTCGTCCAAATTGCTGGCAATCGCCACGACTGAACAAAAGAAGACGGCCATCGGTGTCGCTGCTGACGAAATCGAAGAAAACAGCACCTTTATCGCAGACCAAAATCTGTTGGACATTGCGGCAGCCAATGAACGTGAACTAAGCGACGCAATGATTGACCGCTTGAAGTTGGATTCTGCACGAATCAGTTCGATCGCCAACGGACTTCGTGAGATCGCAAAGCTGGAGGACCCGGTCGGTTCGGTGATTTCTCAATGGCAGCGGCCCAACGGCCTGGACATTCAACGAGTTCGCACACCGTTAGGCGTGATCGGCGTGATCTACGAAAGCCGTCCGAACGTCACCGCCGACGCTGGTGCACTCTGCCTCATGGCTGGAAATGCAGTCATCCTTCGCGGCGGAAGCGATTCAATCCACAGCTCGACTGCGATACTGCAGTGCCTCAAACAGGGTCTTTCGGCAGCAGGCTTGCCGACTGACTCAATTCAAATGGTGCCCGTTACCGATCGCGCTGCCGTCGGCGAAATGTTAAGTGGACTCGGCGGAAACGTAGACGTTATCGTGCCTCGTGGCGGAAAGAGCTTAGTCGCGCGCGTTCAAGCCGACTGTCGCGTTCCCGTGTTTGCTCATCTCGAAGGCATCTGCCACGTTTTCGTGGACGCTTCAGCCGATGTTCAGATGGCGATCGACGTTGTACACAACGCCAAGATGCGTCGCACAGGAATTTGTGGCGCGGCAGAGACGCTTTTGATTCACGAAGCCGTTGTCGATTCACATTTGAAACCGATTCTTGACCGGCTCGCAAAATCAGGTTGTGAAATCCGGGGCGACGACAAGGTTTGCCAACATTGGCCAACTGCCAAGCCGGCAACGGATGAAGATTGGTCGACCGAATATCTCGACTCGATCCTCTCCGTGAAAGTCGTCAAAGACGTCGACACTGCCGTGACTCACGTTGGCGAATTTTCATCAGGACACACGGAATCAATCATCTCTAACGACGCCGATTCCGTTGCCACGTTCTTCAACCGAATTGATTCGGCAATCCTGTTGCACAATGCTTCGACGCAGTTTGCCGACGGCGGCGAATTTGGAATGGGCGCAGAAATTGGAATCGCAACCGGCAAGATGCACGCACGGGGACCCGTTGGCGTTGAGCAACTGACCAGTTTCAATTACCGCGTACGAGGCTCCGGCCAAACAAGACCATAGTTTGTCGTCCCGCCTTTAGGTGCAATACCGTTCAACGAGCATGAAAGGTGGGAAGGCTTTCAGCCTGTCAAATTTTGTCGAAGTTGTTTTACGTTTCGCCGGGCTACAGTATGTTCACAGGCTGGAAGCCTATGCCACCTTCATTAAACCTATTGCCTTTAAGCGGAAGGAAACAACTCCGACTAAAGCCAGTACTAGAGCCTTTCAATGGTTCACGCAATTTCCTGGCAAGGAGGAATCGATCCCTCGCTCACGCGTCGGGTTATGATCCGCCAGGCATCCAATGCCCCGGCATCTTTTCATTGCAGATGCTCGAGTGCGTAGAGTAGATCAATATTTCCGATCGGCGATTCGCAGTGGCGGAACATATTGACAACCTGAGCACGATGATGAGCGCCGTGCATCAACAACTGAACGGCTGCCTCGCCAACCAGGATCCGAATCGGTGGGCCACCAAACGAAACTTCAACGGCGCGTAGCGCGCCTGGTTGGTCAACACTTGCGAGGAAATCATTGCGCGCCGCAGCATTGGCCGTCCACAAATCTCTCAGCGACGACATCGAAGTAGTCTCAGCCGTATGGGGAAACGGAACGCTGCCACTGGTCCAGTTGGTCACCCAAAACAATTCCGCATCGTACATATGCAGCAAGGCCTTGCGAATGGAACCTGGCCCCATGTCAAATCCACGATCCAGTGCTGCATCGTCGAGAGACATCGCGTTTTGAATAGCTTGCTCAAACGCCCAGTCACCATATTCAAACAGGCGCTGGATCGATTGCAGCCGCCATTGGATGTCCTCTCCGATCGACTCGTTCACCGTCATGCCATGACCCGTCATCGCCTCGACACACTCCGGTGACTGCGCCGTGGAACCGGTGGCTAGTTTGTAAAAAATCCAGTCGATACCGCCGGGCAGCGTGCGATCAAACTGCTTGAGGTAGTTGAGCGCCTGGGCTCGATGATGGATACCGTGTACCCAAACGTGAAGCAGCAAATCGTGAAGTTGATGACTGTACGGAGTTTTCTTGCTGTCCTGATAGTCGATCGTTGAGTCCCACTGATTGGGCTCGTTCTGTTGAATCAAGCCGAGTCGCCGATTCCCGACGTCACGTAGAGCCGCAGCGATTTCCGCAATCGACTTGCCATCGGGATCGGTCGGGAATTCCCGCCAAGGGGTTGACTCCCAGCGTTCCATCCATACAACGTCGGCCGCGAGAATATGGAACAGAGTTTTTCGAAGGGTTCCAAATCCCATTTCTTTTGGCTGATCCAGCTGTGCATCGGTCAGGCCATCACACAATTGAACAATTTTTTCATTTGCCCATTCACTGTAGGCATAGAGACTTGAAAACAATTCCTGCATATTTGGATCCCTGGTTGAGTTTGCGTTCAACATGATGTGGTAACCGTAATATCGGCCGAGAGCAAGCAGGCGCAAGGTGCAGGTCAGCGCACCACAACCGTTTTCAGACGCGATTAGGCTACTGCCACAGCTTCTACTCCATGGACTTCGTGCATGTGTTTCCCGCAAGGGAGCTGACACTTTCAAATGCCCAGGATCGGGAACGCTATTGGAGCTCTTCAATCGCCTGCAAGACCTGATCCAGGTTGGAAGTTGAGTTGTTTGACAACACGATCACCGTCAACCTCCGATCAACCTGTCGCTCAATCGAAGTACGAAACCCTACCCACAAACCACCGTGCGAGACGGCCAGTCCTTTATTCTTTGAACGTTCAACAACCCAACCGAAACCGTAGCCCGTTTCCTTTCCGCTGTTGAGCTTTCCGGAAGTAAACGCTTCGGCAAGCGTCGTTTGGGATACGAGTTCCTCTCCGTAGAGTGCCTGATCCCATTTCAACAAGTCTCGAGCCGATGCGTAGATGCCCCCATCGCCGACCATGCCGTTGAGATAATGCCAATCGTTGTCAACAGACGAGCCATCGCCTTGATAAGCGAATCCGAAAACCCGATTCGCCGGTTTGAAAACTTCTGCGTTGGGAGAAAATGCACTCGAGTCCGTCATGTTCAGCGGCTCGAAAATTCGCGTGTTCAGAAAATCATGAATCGTCATCCTGGAAGTCGATTCGATAATGCTGCCTAACAGAACGTAGCCTGTGTTGCTGTACTGATATCGCTCGCCGGCAACGAAATCTGGATCCGGATGGTGCTCGGCAAACAAATCAACCAGATCCTTGTTGAAGGCAGTTTTCTTTTTCGAAAGGTCGGACTCCTCTTTGTCCCAATGCAGATCGAACAAATCCATGTAGTCCGGCAATCCACCGTTGTGATGCAACAAATGACGAATCGTGATGCCTTTGTAGGGCAATTTCGGCAAGTGCTTCGTAATGTCGTCATCGAAGTCAAGTTTTCCGTCTTCTTTCAGCATCATGATTCCCATCGCCGTGAACTGCTTGCCCACCGATGCAAGCCGGTACGATGAGTTTTCTGCCAACGGTGTTTTGTCGTTTACATTTGAGTAGCCAACCGATTTCTCAAAAACAATCTTTCCATCAACAGCAATCAGCACCGTGCCGCTGACAAGCCTGCGTTCGTGGGCGCTATCAAGTCGTTTTGCAAACTTGTCCAGGTCCGCTTGGTCAAACCCTGCAACTTGAGGCTTGGCATCCTGAATCTGTCCTTGCGCAATCAGCAGTGACGCAGGTAGTAAAAACTGACTCAACAAAACGGCCTGCAACAGGACGATGTTAAAACGCTTTTTCGACTTCATCAAACTGGCTCCCTTGATCAACGATTTATTTTCTTCCGCGAGTCCAACGCCTTTACTGCGGTCAGGGCATTCCGAACGGCCTGGCTTTTCGTACCCATCAGACTTGATTTCCTTAAGCAATTGCTCAACGGCCGCATCAAGTTGAGGATCATTTCCGTCACGCATTTTACCTGGATCGTCGATGAATTCGATATCCGGATCGACACCATGCCCTTCGATCCCCAGGTTGCAATCAAGGGCAGTTGGAAAACGGCCTGGCGTCTGTTGCGCTGCCAACCGCTTTGCAATGGCGGCCACGATCCGCCGTAATCTTCCCTATTGAGTGACGCATTTTTCTTCGAGTGAATCCAGCACGGACTCGTGATCGGCGCGAAGCTAAATCCTGGCAGTGCATGATCTGATTCCTGCATTCTACAGTCAGTTAAGGCCTGGTGTGTGCTGCGCTGCAAATCGCATTACAAGGATGGCGTCGACCGGATGCAAAACATTGGTTCGTTTA
>CAYUNP010000290.1:0-5589 GCA_964446085.1 uncultured Pirellulaceae bacterium | reverse complement strand
ACTAGCTGTGCTTCGAGTTCATATATATGTTGAACCTCACCATTTATAATTTTCTCTTTCCGGACTGAAACGATTTTGTGAATTGCAATTCCTGGCCTGGCATCCAATAAAACTCCCGAAGTGTTTTTGACTTCTGCGAGGTCGACCCTAGCTCTCATGTTCTTGGTGAACAAGATCAAAATCAAGAAAACGGAAAGCGGCGAATGTGAGCTGCATGTTCTTCACAGCGACGATCAATGGTACAAGGCGCGAAAAATCGCAGACGTAACCACGAAATCAATTTTCGAATTCGCCCGGAACTAGCGTGTAATGGTATCGGGAGATTGGATTCAGATTTGCCTTCCGCGCTGATTTCGCCGGGTTTGATGAGAGGAAGCAAGCTGCAATTCGAGAGTTCGCAAAGACTTTCCAGCCTCAATGGAAGCCAAAGCAAACGAAGTTCAGTGAATGGCACTACCTGGTGGTTTCCAATCCCACGAGGGACCCTCGTCCGTTCTACGATAAACACGTAGTCATCCTGATGAATGAAAGGTGTTTCAGCGCCACAGACATTTTCCTTGGTGCTGTCAAAGGCTGATCCAATGTCACTCTTGTCGGCGGAGGAAACGCATAATCTGAAGTATTCAGCCTTCCTGAATCGGGGTGTCGCGTGAAGTGTGCTTCGATGGCTTCGTTTCAACCAAGCGGAAAACTCTACGATGGCAACGGTATCGAGCCTGATGTTCTGGTTTAGCCGACACCGGAATACTTCCTGCAAGGGGGTGACGATCCGTTCATTGCCAGGGCAATGGAAATCCTCAAAGGCAAGTCAAACTAAAAGTTTGTGGAGGACCGTTTGGGGACAAGACTGTCCTATCCAGTGAGCGGCAAGGCGCTAGCCGCCGGTACCTGACGAAACGAACCGACGGCTAGCGCCTTGTCGCTCACAAAAAGAGAAATCTACGAATCTCGATTGAACAGTATTGGGCTAATGTCGGTCTACGAATATCAGTGATCTTTAAAGCTACAACTCGCAGACGAATCGTTGTCCATCTGCCGATTGCGATTCAAGCAGAGCTTTGAGAATTTGTTTGAAATGTCCCATGGCCATCGTTGCTGCTTCCTCACCAGCGATCGACATCTCGCGAGCGCTGGTAAAGTCGGCGAAATCAAACATCGACGTGTCGACGACAATCAACTGGTCGACAGATTTGGTTCGCAACGAGGTAATTTGATGACCCTGGATTTCGTTGGTACGCATGAGTGTATGCAATTGGCTGGGCGCCCGCATTTTCTCTCTTTTCATATCCGGTGTGTTGTTGCCGAATCGCTGGGCCATCTGGGTTGCGATGTCGACACCCACAACCAGGTCGGCTCCCCGTTCGGGCAGAATGTCGGACGGAATGTTATTGATGATGCCACCATCGACCAGAGCCATCCCGTCTCGCATGATTGGCTTCGAGATGCTGGGCAAGTTGATGCTTTCGAGAATCGCATGCGTTGCATCGCCGCGATCGCGAACCACCTGACGACCGGTGATCAAATCGGCAGTCACGGTGCTCACGGGAGTCAGCATCTGCTCAAGTTTCGCGTCGCCGACGTGTCGTCGCAAAAGCGAGTCCCATTTTCCCATGCGAAACTGATACAGCATGTACCACTCTTTCCCTTTGGGGAGACAACGAAACATCCAGCCAGGGGTTAAATCCTTGCGAAACGATTCCGTGCATTCGTCAGGCGAAAGTCCGTAGGCGTAGGGTACGGCCATCAACGCTCCGGCGCTGGTTCCGGCAATGGTGTCAAAGAAGATTCCTTCTGCTTCGAAGGCTTTCAACACCCCCAGATGAGCCAGGCCGCGAGCCGCGCCGCCGCCGAGCGCCAATCCAAGTCGCGTTTTTCGAATGAATCGAATCAGTCGCGAGATGCTCATTCTCTCCAGTCGCGACGGTTCGCCAGACTTGCCGATCACGATTTTGAAATCGGGCTGAGGCAAATTCTCTGGCGAAGGTGGAATGTTTTCCGGTTTGAATCCTTCGGGTAGCAACCAACCCCAATGGATTTTGGCTTCCAGTTGTTTTTCAGATCGCAGCAACGTTTCCAGTTTGGCTCGCGACTGGTTTGCGTTTCGTGGTGACGAAAGCCAAAAAAGTTGCTCACACTGAATCAGTGTTCGATTGAGCGATTCGGTGTCGGTGTTTGAAAGACAAACCAGCGTGTGGCCTTCGTGTGTGATCTCTTCGGACAAACGTTGGTGAACCCATTGAGCTTTCGATGCCTGCGTCATGTTGCGCGGGATCTCGCACACGTGAACCTGATTGTGATCTTCAATCGAGTTCGCGTTGTCGGTCACGATGCGAATGGGAACTTGTTGATCCACAAACGCGGCACCAAGCCGACTGACCATTCGTTCGTACTTTCTGATATCGCCGGCGTGATCCGAAGAGTTCACAATTCCGATGACTCGCGATACGCTGCGCATTTTCTTGCCTGTGGTTTCCCTCCGCAGGCGGTATCCCAAAGCTCGACTCACATTGGTAGCAAGCTGAGGAACTTTTTTTAGCAACTGCTGGAACTGCGGTCTTTTCAATTCCAGCATCTTTGTATCCATCACAGCGACCATGGTCACCGCTCGATCCTGACCAGTCAGGATTGCCATTTCACCAAAGTGTTCGCCCACGTTCAGATAGTCGACAAACTTCTCACTTCCGTCCTGGTGATCAACCGTGATTTTGGAACGGCCTTCGGCGACCAGCAACATGCTGTCTCCAGGGTCGTCCTGTTGGAAGATGACGTCGCCACTCTTGCACTCGATCCACTGGACCGCTTCTGCGATCAGTTGGACTTCGTCGATGGTTAACCCACAGCCGATGTTGCTAAGTTGGATTGCGTCGAATTTACTGTTTGTAGACATGTCTCTTAAGAGAAGCACGAAGCGCCGACGCGTGAGAGGAGGCCCTTTAAATCACCCGTTTGTGCTTCGTGCTTGTATGCTTGGTCAGTTCAATGAAGAAGTTTGGTTCCGTTACTACGATGAGACGCAAGTTTCGAACTCTCCTTACCAACAGCAACAGCAAACAGGTTAACAGGCCTGTCGGAGCAAAGAAAAAACCCAACCATAGCAAGGCCAGATCCTTGCCGCGGTTGGGTTTGAGTCGATCGTAAAATCGAATTTTTAGACGGCGCCGTAAGCCACCATTGCATCGGCGACTTTGATGAAGCCAGCGATGTTGGCACCGGTCACGTAGTCGACGTTGTCGTTGGGAAGCGAACCCGTCGAACCGTGCTCGACGCATTTCGCGTGGATGCCTTTCATGATGCCGAGTAGCTTTTCGTTTACCTCTTCGCGTGACCACGAAAGTCGCAATGCGTTCTGGCTTTGCTCGAGTCCTGAAACAGCGACGCCACCCGCGTTGGCGGCTTTCGCTGGACCGAATAGAACACCGTTTTCCATCAGGTGTTTCATCGCATCGAGTTCCGTTGGCATGTTGGCGCCTTCGCAGACAACTTTCACGCCGTTGTTGGTCAGGTTTTTCGCGTCGTCAAGATTGACTTCGTTCTGCGTCGCACATGGAATCGCCACGTCACAAGGCACCGACCATGGACGCTGTCCGGCCTGGAACTGAGCCGAAGTGTATTTCTCGGTGTATTCGGAAATCCTGCCTCGGCGAACTTCTTTTAGCTCTTTGACGAAGGCAAGTTTCTCGGCATCGATCCCGTCAGGGTCGTGAATGAACCCTGAGGAGTCAGACAACGTGAGAACTTTTCCTCCCAACTGTGTCGCTTTCTCAGCAGCGTAGGTCGCCACGTTTCCAGATCCGGAGATGACAACGTTCTTGCCATCGAGGCTGTCACCACGATGGTTGAGCATTTCCTGGCAGTAGTAAACGCAGCCGTAACCGGTTGCTTCGGTGCGAATCAAACTTCCGCCAAACGAGAGGCCTTTGCCCGTCAGCACGCCGTGGAATTCGTTTTGAAGCCGCTTGTACTGGCCGTACAGATAGCTGACTTCACGAGCTCCGACACCGATGTCTCCGGCGGGCACGTCTTTGTCGGGACCGATGTGTCTGAACAGTTCGATCATCATCGACTGACAGAAACTCATGACTTCGTTGTCGCTTTTCCCCTTTGGGTTAAAGTTGGCTCCACCTTTTCCGCCGCCCATTGGCAGACCGGTCAGGCTGTTTTTGAACGTTTGCTCGAAGCCCAGAAACTTCAACACGCTTTCGGTAACCGTAGGGTGAAAACGCAAGCCACCTTTATAGGGGCCAATCGAATTGTTGAACTGAACTCGCCAGGCACGATTGACCCGAATGCCTCCCTGATCGTCCCGCCATGTGACCCGAAACGTGATGACGCGATCGGGCTCGCTCATTCGCTCAAGGATCTGATTTTCAAGATAAACCGGATTGTCGTGCACGAAAGGCATGACTGTCGAAACAAACTCTTTGACGGCTTGATGAAACTCGGGCTGGCCTGGATTTCGTTTGATCAATCCGGTCATAAAACAATCAACGTCTTTACATCTCTCCATCCACATCGTATCGCCTTTTCTTTAAGTTGATTTGGTCGTCTGGATTGCCTTGCTCTTCCGGGCTGCAACATGAGACGTTGCCAAGCCGACATCATTACACAGGAAATTCTCTTTGTTTGATACGTCAGTGCCGTTCATTAAGCGGTTGGGCTCAACGGATTCAACTTGCGGTGATCCCAATCAACATCTCGTTTGATTTTACGAGAGAGATGTCTTTGTGGCACAAGTAGTCCTCTGCCCGAGTTTTCTGCGTTCCAGCTCGTTAACGGCACCGTATTGCGGACTCAGAGCCTGTTAAACTTTGCGGGCAACGATTTTTTTCGCATTGTATGGACCAGATGTGTCCACAGATCCGCGATCCTGAATTACGGGGAAGGACATTTAAAATAAGAGGAACCATGGTTCAATTTATCATTACGGCAGGGTTTTTAGCTGGTTTTTGGATGGTTGCGTTGGCACTTCATCCGGGCACAAAATCAAATCCGATTTGTTAGATTCAACGTTCGAGGAGCGTTTGTCGATGCCGTTGGTGATGATGTGATGAATTTCTACACGGTTCCTTCGGTGATCATCGGAAAACCGGCAACGCATCAAGTCACTGTCGCGGCAGTCAACACAACCTCACTCAGAGTTGTCAGCGAAAATCTGTGGCGCGTTGGAGATTTGGCAACGTTTGTGGATCCGATCACCGGGACGACGCTGTATCAAACACGAGTGACGGCAGTCGATGAAGTTGAGTTTGGCCATCCGCAGTTTGGGTCACTGTCGACCAGGACGTTGACGTTTGATCGACCGATCGATGGTTTTCGATTTGCGTCGGGGCCAACGGCAATTGATTCGGCTGGTTTCCGCAATGATACGGCGATTTACAACTCATCAACATCGAAGGGCTTTTTAGTTCAAGGCACGACGCTTTCCAACGCTCGACGTTATGGGCAGTTCGTGATGGCGGATGATGTGCAGCTGTTGGACAGTACCTATCACGGACTGTCAGATTCGGCGATCGCGGGTCACAACGAATCAAACTGGCCGATCGGGTTGTATGCCAACAATGTTTTGGTGCAGAACAACCGTTTTCTCCG
>CAYUNP010000289.1:0-5619 GCA_964446085.1 uncultured Pirellulaceae bacterium | reverse complement strand
ATTTAGTTCATCGGCTTGATCTTGATGTCGCGATACCAGACCTTGTCGCCGTGTGCCTGAAACGCGATGTGACCACGCCGACTCTTGGCGAACTTCTCCCACTTGGCGAATTTGCTGGCAGCGATTTTCTCATTCCATTCGTCGCTTCCGATTTCAGCTTCGGCGACTTTGTCGCCATTGAGCCAGTGCTGGACCTGGTCGCCTTTGACCACAATCTTCGTTTGGTTCCATTCGCCAACGGCTTTCGGATTCTTGTCGCCGGGCTGATAGAGTGCGTAGATCGAAGCGGCGCACGTCAAACGATTCTTGCCGTCCTTGTGCTTGTCGTTGTCCAGGATCTGATACTCGACGCCCGTCAAATAGGGTGCCCGGTCGCCCAATTTCACCCGATACATTACGCCACTGTTGCCGCCTTCGGAAACTTTCCAGTCAAAGGTCAACTCAAAACTGCCGTACTCTTTCCTGGTAATGATGTCGCCGCCAGAACCGTTGAAGTGCAAGGCTCCTTCTTCAATGCTCCAACCGTCGCCTATGGCTTCCTTCTTGTAGCCGCGAAAGTTGTCCATTGAATTTCCATCAAACAGAACTTCCGTTTCGATTTTCCTGGTCGCTGACCAGTCGCCGGTCGCTGCTTCTGCTCCGTCCTGCATTACAATCCACTTGCCAGAAAGCGAACCGTCTTCCTGAAGTTCGGCTTCGATCTCGATGTCGCGATCAGCGCCTCCGATGTTCAGGTTGAACGCGAAAAGAATCGTCGTGCCGTTGACATCGACGCCGGAGAATTCAGCTTCGCCGCTGTCTCCTTTGAGAGAGCCTCCGTATTTTCCGTCTTTACGCGTCAGTGAAAACACGGCTTCTGTTTCATTGCCATCGGGAAGTACCGCCACGGAATCCCAGTGGCCAGAATACAGATCTATCTTCGATTCCTTTTCTTGCTGAGCGAAAGCAGATGGCGATAACGCTGATCCGAGAATCAGGAGCATTAGGAGAAATTTTGGAAGTTGAGTCATGTGCAAGCCCTGGCTTATTATCAAAAAGTAAATGTTGAACTCAGCTACACGTTGCCGCGAAGCCTTTGAATTTCCGCTGCATCCTTGTCGCCGCGTCCGGACAGGCATACGACAACAATCTCATCTTTACCACGCTCTCTGGCGACTTCGATGCCTTTGGCGATCGCATGTGACGATTCCAGTGCCGGCAGGATGCCTTCGGTTTTGGCCATCATGTCAAACGTGGCAAGCGCCTCATCATCACGACAGCTGCGATACTCAACGCGCCCCGTTTTCTTCCAGTGACTGTGCTCTGGCCCGACGCCAGGATAATCCAGTCCGGCCGAAGCAGAATGTACGTCGTCCGTTTGGCCATCTTCGTCCTGCAATACGTAGCTGAAGCTGCCATGCAGCACGCCCGGCTGTCCGTAAGTCAAACTTGACGCGTGTTGGCCGGATTCATCATTGCGTCCGCCAGCTTCAACGCCGATCAACGGAACATCAGTACGAGCGACGAAAGGAAAGAACATGCCTGCCGCGTTGCTGCCACCGCCAACACAGGCCACAACCGCATCCGGAAGCCGCCCAAATCGCTCGACAGATTGATCGATTGTTTCTTCGCCGATGATGGCCTGGAAATCACGCACGATGACTGGAAACGGATGCGGCCCCACGACACTGCCCAAAATGTAGTGCGTGTCGGCGACGCTACCCATCCAGTCACGCATTGCTTCATTGACGGCATCGCGAAGCGTACGGGATCCAGTCGTCACCGGACGAATCTCGGCCCCCATCATGCGCATGCTTTGCACGTTGGGCGACTGACGTCGAACGTCTTCTTCGCCCATGTAGACCACGCAGGGTAATCCGAAGTGAGCACAAGCGGTCGCCGTCGCAACGCCGTGCTGGCCCGCGCCGGTCTCGGCGATGACACGCGTCTTGCCCATTCGCTTCGTCAGCAAAGCATGGCCGAGGGTGCTGTTGATCTTGTGAGCGCCGGTATGGTTCACATCTTCACGCTTGAACCAGATTTGTGCTCCGCCAGTCTGCTCCGTAAGCCGCTTGGCGAAATACATTGGCGACGGTCGTCCAACGAAATCGCGCCACAGCACTTTCAGTTCGTCCATGAAAGCCGGATCGTTTTTAGCTTTGTTGTATTCTTCTTCCAGTTGATCGAGCGCCTGAACAAGCGTTTCAGGGACATATCGACCTCCGAATTCGCCAAATCTTCCGTTTTCATCGGGCAGACTGGCGTCGGGACTGGGGGCTTCAAGAAAAGACGTGGGCATGGCAACCGCAACAAGTTCGAATTAAAAGACCATTGTCAAAACCGGACACAGCCTGGTCAACCGTAAAAAACGAGTTCAGGTCACCCTTATGGTTATTGAGAGGCTCGGATCATCGTGGCTGTCGCTTGAGCCGCAAGTATTTCTGCTGGATTCGCTGCCGCCAGAAAGGCTAAACTGGAGGTTCGAAACGGCTCCTGAATCAAATGCCAATTCATACCAATCCATACCAAGCCATGAATCATCTGATAATTCTTGCCTGTCTCTGCCTTGTACCTCAGAACGCTCAGAAACCCGATGTTCCCGACAAGAGCACGGCGATCGAACTGGCCGATCAAATTCAGAAACTCGACTGGTTTCCCGAGTCGAGCGGCGGTCGTCTGCAACAGATGGCAAGCGCCCTGGAAATCGGTCGGCGAGCCAAAGGCGAAGAAGATGACAACAGGGCTTCGGTCATGTACACGTTGGCCAGAGAGCATGCCGACAAAGCAGACGAACCGAGGATCTCGCATGACTTCGCCCGTGCGGTTTCGCAGCGCTGGAAGGTGCCTCAGGACTTTTTGCCTCTTTGGCATGTTGCGGCCATCGAGCGTGCGAGCAACGAGTCGAGAATTTCCGAGCTGGCGATTCTGATGCTTGAAGATGTCGAGCGGCTTGGACCGGCTGACCCGGTCCAGGATTGGAAGTCAGCCTTCAGGGACTTGCAAAGGCTTGCCTCCACCGCCAACAGTGAACATGCCAAACGGGCCTTCAGTCTCACCTCTATCCAGATTAATGCTTGGCTGTGGATCGCGGAAGAAGCCGCCAAAAAGAACAGCGACGCTGAGGCCTTTCGCCTGATTCTTTCGGGAGAAGTCTCCGACGGCCTGCAGCGACTTGTGAAATCTGCCAATTCGGAACTGGCGGAAGTCGCCGCGCAGGTTACCGAGAGTGATGCTTTTTCCAAATCGCACCCACGCCTGTTTGACTTGCTCGCTGCGTCCGATGGCGAAGCCGCAAAACTTTCGGGCCAGCGAATTTTTGAGTCTCTCCTTCCCGAGCTGACCGTTGAACAAATCGAAATGTGCCAACCGATCTGTTTTCGCATGACCGAGCCGCTTCCCTTGCGCGAGGATTTTTCGCTGCCCTATCACGGAATCCTGAAGAACGGCTACATGCCAGGCGCAAGTGAGAACAAGGTTCCCAGGGAGTTCAGTTTCGACGAAAATGAAGCTCTGTGGGTTTGCAAAGGGCGCGGTACCGTCGTGTGGCCGCGGCTACCATTTGAAAACTATGTCCAGGAAATAATGCTGACCGTCGATGAAATGGGAAGCACCATCAAACTGGCTTTGGGCACCGAAGACTCAACCCAAATTCGCCTTGAGAAGAAAGACGACAGAATCCGCGCTCGATTGATTCGCCATTTGGGAGGCCGGTACAACTGGAAGGGTAGCCGAACTTTCGCCGTTGGTGAGAAACTTGCCGTCAAGTTCTATCGCACGCCGGAACGCATGTTTGCTTTCGTTAACGGAAAGCAACTTAACTCGCGAACCTTTGGGTTGGGCTGGCAGAAGCTTCGAATTGAAGTTGGAAGCAATTCTAAAGTCACCGTGTCGGAAATCAAAACGAGACCATGGTTGCCAGGTGATCAGGAGGCGCTCCGAAAACTCGCTGGAAAAGAGCATCATTCCATCGGGCTGACGATGTCCAGGTTCCGCCCGCCCAGTCATGACGATTACCAAAAGTATCTGAACCAATGCGTCGATGTTATGGGGCGACTGGAAAAAGGCAAAGCTTTTATTACGCCTCAGGAAATCGTGATGCGACCCGTTGCGGCCGCAAGATTCAAAAGGTCTGAGGATGACAGGAAGGTCTTCATCAGCCAGGACTTTCATTGCAGTGCTCATGAGATTACCCAACGACAGTTTAGTGAAGTCATGGAATTCAATCCCGCATCCGCCCAGGGAAATCCGTACCTACCGGTGGACAATGTGACGATGGCCGAAGCCAATGAATTTTGTGAGCAACTCACGGAGAAACTTGCTGCAGTCGATTTGGTGCCCGAAGGCTACGAGTACCGTTTGCCGACGGAGGCCGAATGGACTTTGGCAGCCATGGCCGACGGTGAGTCGGAGTTCGACGTGTCGGAAGCGGAGTATTGGCACTGGGATACCTGCAACGACGGCTTTCGTATGGTAGGAACCAGCAGCCCCAGCGAACGTGGACTCTACGACATGCACGGAAACGTCGAAGAGCTGACGCTGACTCAGCATGACAAACGTAAAGCCAGCAAGGAAACCGAAGAGCTTGTCGACCCGCTTAGTCTGCCAACGGCCAAGTCGCACATTGTGATCAAGGGCGGAAGTTGGAACGTGGGAGCTCACTTGACCAATGCCCGTCGACGTCAGCGACGACATCAAGGGCGGACTCCCGGTCGAGGTTTTCGTGTGGTCCTGGCACCGTTGAAGTAGTTCACGTGGCTGGAGCGTCTCGCCACAGCAATTGCCTGGTTAAACTGTGGCGAGACGCCCCAGCCACAATAAGTCTGCGTCGAGACGCTGTTCATCTTTATTCAAGTCACACAGACCACCCTGCCCTATGCCAGAGCTTCCTGAAGTAGAAACCATGCGTCGCGGCGTTGCCGGAATCAAAGGCGCTACGATTGTCGCAGCAGAGCGTACTCCCTGTGCAAAACGTCCCATCGTGATCAAGCCACGAATCGATCATCTGAACAAGCGTGTTGCTGGAGTAAAGATTGCTTCGGTCGATCGCTTGGGCAAGCGGGTGGTGATTCGTATGGAATCTGGTGACCGCATCATCATGGAGCCACGGATGACGGGACTGGTGCTGTTGACTGAGCCACCGACGATGGAGCATCTTCGATTTCGATTGCGGCTGAGAAAATGCAAACACAAGGAGCTGTTGTTTTGGGATCGACGAGGCTTGGGCCAGATCGCGTTGCTTTCGGAAAAGCAATATCAGGCCAA
The DNA here is from genome assembly GCA_964446085.1 of uncultured Pirellulaceae bacterium. Lineage (GTDB taxonomy): Bacteria > Planctomycetota > Planctomycetia > Pirellulales > Pirellulaceae > Mariniblastus. The sequence continues at coordinate 378 of CAYUNP010000289.1, read as the reverse complement.
GCTCAGCGACGGTACGCTCGGCCCGGATGCATTGGAGATTTCCCGCGAAGATTTCCCATCGCGATTCAACCAGTCACGCCGCGAGATCAAAGTCGCCTTGCTTGAGCAATCTCGCATTGCGGGCATTGGCAATATTTATGCTTCGGAGATTTTGCATTTGGCCAACGTGCACCCGCAAGCCCGTTGCGATCGGATTTCGGCAAAGCAGTGGAACCGCATTTTCGACTATACGGTCGAAGTCCTGGAAACCGCGATCCGCCACGAGGGATCAACGCTTTCCGATGGAACCTATCGCAACGCGCTCAACGACGAGGGAAGTTATCAGAACGAACATCGAGTCTATGACCGCGCGGGAGAGACATGTCCTTCCTGCGGAAA
>CAYUNP010000288.1:0-5628 GCA_964446085.1 uncultured Pirellulaceae bacterium | reverse complement strand
CCACATCAACAACCACAAACCTAAACGTCTGCAACGGTTGTTTGTTGCTGAACGCCCAGCCCGTCGATCCCAACCCGCATCGTCTCGCCGGGAACCAAGTAGCGCGGCGGATCCATGCCCAATCCTACGCCAGGAGGTGTTCCTGTCGAAATGACGTCGCCGGGATGCAGCGACATAAACTGGCTCAGATAACTGACCAAGTGAGCCACGCCGTAGACCATCGTCTTTGTCGAACCGTCCTGAACTTTTTCGCCGTTGAGTTCAAGCCACATTCCCAGATCCTGCGGATCGGCGACTTCATCACGAGTCACCAACCACGGGCCAAGCGGCGCAAACGTATCACAGCTCTTGCCTTTGACCCACTGGCCGCTGCGTTCGACCTGAAACTCACGCTCGGACAAATCGTTGACAACCAGATAGCCAGCTACGTAATTGAGAGCTTCTGATTCGGAAACGTATTTCGCATGCTTGCCGATCACAACACCAAGCTCAACTTCCCAATCAGATTTTTTCGAGTTGCGTGGAATCACCACGTCGTCGTTGGGACCCGAGATCGCACTGGTGGCTTTCATAAACAGCACCGGTTCCGGAGGCACTTCCATGCCGGCTTCGGCAGCGTGATCGCTATAGTTGAGCCCAATGCACATGATCTTGCCAACACCGGCCACGCAGGGACCAAGACGTGTCGAAGCATCGACTTCGGGTAGCGTCGTTGGGTCGAGTGCTCTGAGTTTTTCAAAACTGGCATCTGAAAGTGCATCACCCGCCAGATCATCGATCACGCCTTCCAAAGATCGAATTTTACCTTCGGCATCCAGCATTCCTGGCTTTTCGGAGCCTGGTGATCCATATCGAAGAAGTTTCATTGTTGGTGTTTCGTAGTTAAGGTTTTCAAGTTGTCCAGCCCAACCTGCAGTCAGTGGGCGGAGTTAAAAATACAAGTTGTTGATTCGATTTCGGCGACTTACTTCACTTCCATCACGTCACTGACACCGTAGCGGGACGCGACATGAATCTCGACCATATCACCGAGTAATTCTGTGTGGGTTCGTCTGGCAATTTCCGGGCAATTGTTGTCTTCTGAAAGGTGGCACAAACAGGCCCACTGCAATCGGAAATCGTGTTTCGTTTCGTCAACGGTTTTCTTCAGAAGCCGCGCCGCATCGTCGTTGGACAGGTGCCCACCTTTGCCGCGAATCCGTCTTTTTAACTGTTGAGGATAACGCCCGCATTCCAACATGTCATCATCGTAGTTGCTTTCAATGATGACCGCATCGAGTGAACGCAGCACATCGCGAAGTCCGTCAAAAGCATGGCCCAGATCCGTGAGAATGCCAACTCGCTGACCAGCATGCTCAATGACAAAAGCAACGCCTTCTGCGCTATCGTGAGGCGTCGGGATCGTGTGAACCGCAACGTCCTGAAATGCGATGCTGCTGCCGGCGGAAAAAAAGCGAACTTTGTTCATCTTTCCGGTCTTCAGATACCGCTGGGATGCAGCCAATGTGCGCCGCGTGAGGTAGACCGGGATATCAAATTTTCGTTGAAAGACTCCCATCGATTTTGCGTGATCACTGTGATCATGGGAAATCAAAAGCGCATCGACTTTCGTAATGTCGCGGCCATGCTCGGCCAGTCGAATCTGCGCCTGGCGTGCGCTGATACCGGCGTCGAAAAGTAAACGCACATTGGGCGTTTCGACGTAAAAACAGTTGCCGTTACTTCCTGATTGCAGCGATATCACGTTCATGGCTGCGATTGTATCCGGAATCGATAGCGGGCGGGATGGGCCGGTTTGGACGATTCGAAAACCGTGGCTGCGGCGTCTCGCCGCAGTTCTTTCCATCCAACACTGCGGCGAGACGCCGCAGCCACATACTATTCCACCACAAACTATTCCAACTGAAACAGCCGCTTCATTGCTTCCAGCAACCCTACAGGTTCTGGTTGAGGTTCGTCCGTTGCAGACTCCTCGCGAATTGACTCCAGAGGCGGGTGCAAAATCTTGTTGACTACGCGATGAAACGATTTCTCGATCTGCTCACGGTCTTTGTCCGAAACCGACTCAAGACGATTGAGCAGTCGCTTCAGTTCTTCGTCCTTGACGGAGTTGGCTTGTTTCTTCAGTTGAGCAATCGTGGAGCCGCTCGCCCGGCGACGCGTATCGCGAAAGAACAGCTCGGTCTCGGTGGCTACAATCTTGCGAGCTTTTGGCCAGTGGTTCTTCCGTGAATTGATGTTCCGCTCGCATTCCCGCTGCAAGTCGTCCAGCGAATACAAAAACACATTGTCAAACTGCTGCCCAATGCGATCATCAAAGTCACGTGGAATCGCCAGATCGAGAATGAAAAGCGTCTTCTGTTTGCGAGCCTTCATCACCGGTTCAAAACTGTTCACATCGACGATCGGTTCGCTGGCTCCTGTGGTGCTGATCACCAGGTCCGCCACAGCGAGCTGATCGTGTAGCTCGGACCAGGCAGCAGTTTGCCCTTCAAACTGATCAGCCAGTGCACGAGCTCGTTCTTCAGTGCGGTTGGCAACCGTGATTTGCGTGGCGCCGGCGGCTCTCAGGTAGGTCAGCGTTTCTTCGCCCATTTCGCCGGCACCGAGCACCAGAATTTTCTTGTTGTCGAGCCGTTCAAAAATCTGACGTGCCAACACATTGATCGCAACGCTGGGCACACTGACCCGGTTCTCATGGATTTTGGTTTCGGTGGAAACACGCTTGGCAACTCGAATCGCAGCATCGAAAGTTCGGTGAATCAGCGGCGACTTGGGACGCGCATCGATCGCCAACTCGTAAGCTTGCTTGACCTGAGACACGATTTGCGATTCGCCAACAACCATGCTGTCCAGGCTACTGCTAACGGAAAACAGATGCGACACCGCGTCACTATCGCGATGTGTGTAGAACCTCGAATCAAGCTCTTCAACTGAAACACCTTGCCGCGATGAAAGCAGACCAAGCAAGTCCGTTCGTGACGGAATCGAATCCGGTTGGTCCGCCAGCACGTAAAGCTCCGTTCGGTTGCACGTCGAAAGCAACAACGCTTCCGATTCGGGAAACTGTTCGTAGTACGAATCCAGAAAACCGGCGACCTGATTGGGCGCAAATGCAACTCGTTCGCGGAACGACGCGTCAGCGACACGATGCGAACAGCCGACAACCAACATATTCACAGCTCGCCTCCCGTTGCGTGACCAACCCACCAGACCAGGCCGAGTTCGAACACGAGAAACAGAAAGCTGACCAAAACCAGCATCGCGACTTTGCGACCGTTGCGCGATGGCTGATAGAAACGGCTGCCAATCGAAGCAAACATCAGCCAGCCAAACAGGACTGCTGATGTCCAGATCACAGGATTGTGCCAGGGTATCCCGGATGATTTTTCCGTTAGATTGAGAGCTACTCCTGACACAAATCCAATCGCCAGGAAACAGGCCGAAGCAAGCAACGATCGTTCAGCGTAGCGTTGCAACCATTCGAGTGACGGAAGTCGAAACTGTCCTGATTTCGAAAGGCTCTTTGATTTCAGCCGCCTCGAATGAATCAGATACATGATGCCAAACACAAAACCAAGTGCCACCACAGCAGTTCCGAAGAGCAGTGCAACGCCGTGAATCATGCTCCAGATGGACTTTTCCCGTGCCGCTGAAAACTGGGTGGCGTCGCCAACGTAGCTGCCCCACGCAATGAGCCCCAAAACGACGGGCAGCAGAAAAATGCCGGTGGGCGAATTGAATTTTTGAAAAACCAGCCACAGATAGGCCGCTGCCAACAACCAGGCACCTGCCAGCGACCAGCCGAACCAACTGCCGAGCCAGAGTCCCGACTGGTCGAAACTGAGATTCGTATGATGCCAGAGAAAAACCGTGTGCGCAAACAGGCCCGCAACCGCGAAACCAATCTTGATCGTTGAACGAATCGTCGATCGCGGAACGTAGATCCGCAACAGTTCAATCGCCAACACGACCAGATAACTGGCTGCAAAGCAGGTGATTGAGATTTTTTCGAGCCAGTTCATGGTGGTTGGGTTTGGACAATTGTGGGTGGTCACGGCTCTTGAATTGTGGCTGAAGCGTCTGGTCGCAGTTCGACGATGACCACTGTGGCGAGACGCCTCAGCCACGTCTACAGGACTACGACTTTCCGTTTTGTTTCGCGAGTCCGTGTTCTACCAATTTCTTGTAAAGTGTGTTTCGGTTGATGCCCAAACGCTGGGCCGCTTTGGTCTGTGTTTGATTGCAGGTCTCCATAACCTGCTCCAACAGTTCCTTTTCAACCGGGTCGACAATCTGTTTGTGCAGGTCTTCTGCTTCGGGTGCTGCCTTGCTGATATGGTTGTAGACGAACTCCCGAATCAACGACTGATCATCGGTTGGACGAAAGACCGCCGTGCGAGCCGCTTCGGTGCTGCCGGTGACCGCAGTCGGCAACAGCTTCTTCTCCAGCACTTCGTTTTCCGACAGTACCACCGCCCTCTCAATATAGTTCTGCAGTTCGCGAACGTTGCCTGGCCAGGCATAATCCAACAACGCCTGCATCGCGGACGGGTCAACTTTCGATATCTGTTTGGCGTTCAACTCGGAGTAAACTTTCAGAAAATACCGCACCAACAACTCAACATCATTGCCGCGGCGACGAAGCGTAGGCAGTCGAATCGGCAGTACGTTTAACCGCCAAAACAGGTCTTCGCGAAACTTGCCTTCGGCCACCAGTTCGTTCAAATCACAGTTGCTCGCCGCGATGACCCGAACGTCTACCGGAATCGTACGCGTATCGCCGACTCGCTCGAATTCGCGTTCCTGTAAAACTCTCAGCAGTTTGACTTGTAGTGTTAGCGAAGTCGAATTGATCTCGTCGAGAAAAATCGTGCCGCCGTGAGCTGCTTCGAAGCGGCCAGTCCGGTCGCGGATCGCATCGGTAAAAGATCCTTTAACGTGACCAAAGAGCTCGCTATCGAGGAGCGTTTCAGTCAATGCACCGCAGTTGACGCGAACGAACGGTCCGCTGGCTCGATCGCTAAGTTGGTGCAGGGAAGAAGCAATCAGCTCCTTGCCCGTGCCAGTTTCGCCCATCAGCAAAACGGACGCTCCGCTGGCGGCAAACTTTCTCGTTAGCTGATAGACCTCGCGCATCGCAGTGGATTCGCCGATCAGCCCATCCAAGGGCGAATCGTCCACATTCTTGAAGCGTGATTTGGGGTCAACTGGCATATTGGTAGGTGCTGAGCGGTCGCTGGTGCCTCTATTTCAACAGCAAAGCGGTTTAAGACAAGGGTGTAATCGTCGCATTTGCTCACACGGCAGGCACCTATGCCGGAAAAGAGGGCATAGTTTCGCGGTAGAGGTTGAAACTGAATCTGGTGGCGGGTAGATCAACTGGAAAAAACTGGATCTCAACTGTTAGATGCCCTGGTTTGAGCATCAGTGCGGCCATAAAAAAACCCGCAGCATCAAAACGAAGCAGCGGGCAATGATCGGTTGAGCGTTGGCAAACTAGCCAGCGATTGAGCCAATTTTTACTTTGACGAACTTCTGGCGGTGGCCGTTACGTCGCTTGCTGTTCTTGCGACGGCGGAATTTCTGCACGACGAGCTTTTCGCCTTTTGTTTCTTCGATGACTTT
>CAYUNP010000287.1:0-5660 GCA_964446085.1 uncultured Pirellulaceae bacterium | reverse complement strand
TTCACGGTGGGGACCACCGTGCTACTATGGGCTGCCGTTTGATTTGCAGCTAACGAGCCAACCGCGGGACGGACAAGTGCCCGTTCCGCGAAGCGGCTGGTCCGTTTTTGTTGTCCGTGCTCTAAGCCAAGCGTCGACGACGCTTCAAACCACAGGCAAGCAAACCAATCATGATGATTCCAGTAGAAGCCGGCTCTGGTACTGCAACAACACCATTGAATCGGCTAAAGAACAATTCGTAGTCGCCTGTGGAAGTTCCAAAGTTTCCAACCTGAATGAAAAACGTTCCTGACTCTTCCAAAACAAGGTCGATAATGACCGAGTCAAGAGTCTCGATTTCGTCATCGTTAAATGCGTCTTGTCCAAAGTAATTCAGAGCATTTCCATCGGCATCCAGAATGGTGATTTGGGAATCTACCGTGTCCAAAATGTTGCTGTTACCCGCAGAGATGACTTCAAAATTGAAAAGGTCGCCTGCTTCGCCTTCAAAACTGTAAAAGTCATCGTCCGTCCCTACATCAATCGAACCGAGGACTGAAATTGCATCCACATCGAAATCACCGATCCCTGCATTCTGTCCAGAAACAATCGTGTTGGGCACGACCAGTTGCCCCAGGTCCAGAGCTTGAGCATTGGCAATTGAATCATTGTTGCCGGCAGCTTCATCGATGACGTCCAATTGGAAGATGGCTGCCAGCTTGATGGCCGACCGTTCACTAAACCAGACTGGATCTTCAAAACGGTTGATATCTGCACCTAAAGCTGGGGTTGATAAGGCATGGTCAACAAATTCCGTTGCATTTGTTGGACCTGGGAAGTTCGGCAGAAAGCCGCCATCGGTTCCTGCAAACACTCCACTTCCGATTGGGCCAAATGCATCGCGATGTCGCAGTCCCAACAAATGACCCAACTCATGAGCTGCAATGTTTGCAGAGAATCCTGCGATCGAATCGGCGCTGCCGGAGCCCAAACCGGTCGTGTTGATGACGGCATTGTCGGCCTGATTCAGGTTTCGAAAGTCAATTCCATCTGCCAAACCACCAACGGCACCTGAGTTAAAGGTGAGCGTTGAAAAATCGCCTGACGTAGGAGCCGACTGCAAAAAAGTGACACCAAAATCCTGAAAGATGGTGTCCAGTTGAGTGACCACTTCGTCCCTGATTGACTGTGTGTAGTTGACCGATCCATCAGTGCCTGTGTCAAAATCAAGAAGTACCGATTGGCCAATCGGCGAAAATGAGCTTGCGCCTCGGGAACTCGACTGTGTCGTCTCTCTTTGCTGCTGACCGCTGCAGAAAGAACAAGAGCAGCTACCGCCGTGCTGGCCATACGCTGCAGAGCCCATCATCTGTATTAAAGAAACGGTCAATAAACCCACAAACAGCAACTGATTCAAACGACTCATCGCATCCCCCGGGAATCTACAAAAATTTGTTTCGTCGATTGAGAATAGCTCGTGAAATCACACATGCAATTATGCTGTCAGCTAGCGGGTGTTTGCTGTGCAAATTCAAACACAACTGATGGTTCTGGCAATCGCGAAACCAGGCCTGAGATACTGCCGTGATTCCCAATCCCAAGGTTTTACGCTCTTGTAAATCCTGTCTGGAAAAGACCATCTCTGGCAACAGTTGAGTCGGCGTCTTACACAAACCAAGCCGCAAAGGCGCAAAGTTCAGCATGATCGTCCTTGAGAGCGTGAGGCATATTGGATGGCTACCGTTGCTGGCAATCATGACTCCTCTTGCGAAGCGTACATATGTACGTGTAGCATGTCACGTACATTCGTACTTGAACGCTTGTGGAGACATGAATCATGGTGGATCGGCCGTCGCTGTCAAAAGGCGAGATGGAAGTTGCAAGGTTGCTTTGGGAGATTGGGCCGGCAACGGTGCGGCAAACGTTTGAGGCGTTGCCGAAGACACGAAAGATGGATTTTTCAACGGTGCAAACGTACCTGCGCCGCCTGGAAAAGAAAGGCTACGCCGCATCAACACTTGATGGACGGATTCGAGTCTACTCAGCCAGAGCCAAAGCTCGAACTGTGATACGTGAGACCGTGGACGATCTTGTACAGCGGCTCTTTGGTGGTGAAACATTTCCACTGGTGCGCCATCTCGTCGAAGATCGTGGTATCGGTTCCGAGGAACTCGCCGAATTGCGAAAGTTGATCACTCGACTTGAAAAGGAGCAGCCATGAACGAGATTGCTCCTGTACTCTGGACTCAGATATGGCAGGTGACAGCGGTTGCCGCCATCGTTTTTCTGACCGTCAGGTTGCTGGCGAAAGACAAACCACATCTTGCCCATATGTTGTGGGCACTTGTCCTCATTAAGTGCATCACGCCACCGATCTTCAGCAGTCACATTAGCCTCTTTAGTTGGCTCAGCGCTGACATGGGAGTACCCCTCTCGCAGCCGATCGACATCGAATTCACGGGTGAAGCGGAACGTGTCGCGAACTCCGGAATCGCAACGGACGCGCCGGGGCTGAACCTGTGGCTCAAACGTGATGGTGTGTCTGGATCAGCCAGTGTTTCCCCTGCCCTGCCCGTTTCGAAAAATCCTGCTGCCGCGATGAACTGGAAAAACATCCTCGTCGGTGTCTGGCTCGTTGGTGCTGCGATTTGCCTTGTCTGGCAAGGGTGTCGTGTACTGATTCTGAATTGGCGACTCAAACGTAAAGAGCTACCTCCTTCGGCTGAGATCGATGCGCTCGTTGGAAAGCTCTCGACACAGTTAGGCCTCAGGAGAAAAGTATTGGCCATGATAACAAGTGCTTCGATCGGTCCTGCCGTGATTGGCCTCTTTCACCCCAGAATCCTGCTGCCGTCTGCGATTGTGAATCATGGATCGATCGAAGAACTGGAGCCGTTGATCGCACATGAATTGATCCATATCCGGCGTGGCGATTTGTGGTGGGCTGTTTTGCAGACCCTGGCTGGCTCACTGTTCTGGTTCCACCCGCTGGTGCGTTTGGCGGTAGCTGCGATCTCACACGAATCAGAACGCAGCTGCGATGAGGAAACCGTAGCCAGCCTCGGTTGTCCATCAGCCGACTACGCGCGTTGCCTGTTAAACGTACTCGAACAAAAACATCGTCTTCGGTCGGTTCCTGCGTTGCCAGGAGTAAAACCGATCGAAATTACCTCAGCTCGATTGGAGAGAGTTATGAAACTTGGACACGGAAGTCATAAAAGAACACCCTGGTGGGCGTGGGGAATACTGATCGCCTGTTGTGCATTTGTGCTGCCCGGGGCGGCGTTGGTATTTGCTCAGGAAGCCAGTGATGCCCCGAACCCGCAGGCAGTTGAAACCGAAGAGGCTGATTCTCTGCTACCAGTGCAAACTCAGGAGGAATTGACAGGATCAACCATTCTGGCGCTTGCCTATCCGATCGATGACATCATCAATGACATGCGCAAGAAGCATCCCAGAGCGGAAGTTCAGGAGTTGGAACTTCGTCTGTTGAAGTATCTCAAAGGATATCTTCTCCATTCCGTGGATCCCGGGTTGACTCAATTTGTGACAAAGATTCATGATGGAAAGTTGGCCGCAACGAGAACCGAAGCTGGTCACGAGAAGTTAAAAGAACGGTTGAAGCAGATTCGCAAATACGGCCTGCGTCAAATCGTGATCGAAGCCCGTGTCATCAGTTGTGCCACCGGAACATTTGACGAGTTGAAATGGGAGCAATCCGACAACGATTCTTTTGTTTGTGTGCAAGGAGTGGTGCATCGCAAGAATGCAATGCAGGAAACTGTTGCTCAAGCTTCGTTCGAGGCAGGAGATCCGATGCTCAGCGCCGAAATCGTCAACGCGGCGGCCCTTATCGGCGATTCGGATTTGGAATCAGAGCGGAATGGGAAGTATGAACTGCGAGAAGCCAGGAAAATCGAACAGCCAGTATCCAAAGTGACCCTTGGTAAAGATGAATTGAAGGCTCTCTTAAAACGTGTGGCTCAGCATGAATATTCGACACCAACGGTTGCCATGTTCGATGGTCAACGAGCAACGATTCGAGACTCGGTTCAAAGACCATTTGTTACAAGCGTCATCCCCGTCCAGGGGGATGGAGGGCAAATGGCACATCAGCCACAAATCTCGACTCTGAGTGAAGGAACTGAATTTCGTGTGTCAGCCGCGTCAGCAAGTGTCAGTGAAATTCAGATCGATGCAGAAGTCATGCTTTCACAGATCACCGATGTGCAAACGTTTTCTTTTTCCGGTTCAACGGCGGGCAGCGAAGTTTCAATTCAGTTGCCGGGCCTCTCCGTAAACCGACTGCGGTTCGCAGAAACCATTGACAAGGGCAAAACAGTGGTTGTTCGAATGCCCCACCCGGAAGACAAGAAAAGAGAAATGCTGTTCGTGATGTCGCCCAAGGCTGTGGATGATGCAGACTTTCCCGAGCCCATTGAATGGAAGCGCCCTGTGAAACCAGACGTGGTGCCTGTCGAAGACGAGTCGGCATCGGGACAGGTTCTTCCTGCCGCGTTCTATCTGAATAGGCACGCCAATTCCAGCACGGGTAAAGTGTGGAAGTTGTCCCCCGAGAAGCGATTTGACAAAATCTGCTTTGAGAACAAAGTTGACGTAACTGAGGCGGAGATCGATTCGTACATCGAGACACATGCGGCGAAATTTGGCTTTTCTCCTGAACGTTGGATGGGATTGATCACAACTGAAAAACGTGTGAGCGAGAAACGGGTTAGAGAGCTCATTTCATTTAAACTCAAATTCAAAAAACTTCCTGAAAATGTCCGGCACAAAATTCGCGATGGCGTTGGCAACGGTGGTTTCGGTGTTGCCGTGGATTTCAATTTTGACGCTATTGTCATCCAATCCAGTGTGGATGAACGAAACTGGAAAGTAGACAAAGCGGAGACTGTCAAGATCGGTGATGCAAGCATCGTTATTCGAACGGATGTTAAAATGTCCGCGACTCAAGACGGAATCGAATTCTCGGGCAAGGATTTGACATTCGCCACCGATGGTGGTGATCGCTATTCATCTGCGGATGATTTGTGTTTAGTGGTGTCAAATGAAAACTACTCGTTTACCTTGAATGGAAACGCTCGATTCGTTGACAGTGTGACGATTACAGCTGATTCGATTCAATATGACCCTAAGTCAATGAAGCTACTTGTGGTTGGAAGCGCCAGCATGACAGGTGATGGTGTGAATATTTCGGCAGACCGAATCGAGTCCGATGGGGGCAACTTGATTCTCACTGGAAATGCCAGATTCGAGGGTGTGGGTGATGAGCCTTTTAAACTCAAAGGGCAGCTCATTGAAACCAATGTAGATGGGGTATTCGTCGACGGCGTAAAGCAGGACGATCTTTCCGGGTAACGAATCAGGCAAGGATTTCGCTCATTGTTGGTAGTGCCGCCTTGGACCGAGGCCACCGTTGAACGAGTATAAAAGGTGGCATAGGCTTCCAGCCTGTGAACATACTGCAGCCTGGCGAAACGTAAAACAACTTCGATAAAATTTGACAGGCTGGAAGCCTGTCCCACCTCCATTGAAATCTAGAAAGCGAAATGCAATCAAACCACGGATGAACGCGGATCATTGCAAGAACCAACCAATATCCGTGTTCATCGGTGTTCATCCATGGTTCTTCAGGTACACAGTCGCCTACGGCTTGCCGTTAA
>CAYUNP010000286.1:0-5722 GCA_964446085.1 uncultured Pirellulaceae bacterium | reverse complement strand
AAATCTTGACTTGCCCCCAAAGCATGCTGGAGAAAGTCCACAACAACGCCGCAGAGAGTGCAGCGATTTGTCCAAATTCCATGAGTGGCGACTTTCGATGTTGTGGCTGCGGCGTCTCGCCGCAGTATTGTGTCTGAGATGTGTCGCTGCAGTAATGTGGCTGCGGCGTCTCGCCGCAGTAGGATCCGACCTGATTTTGACCAGTCAATCGGGTGCCGTGTCTCACGCTTGCGCAAGCCTGAAATGGCACACATCAATTCAGCTTGGACTAGGGCGCTGCTTTGAGGCAGTAGACTGTACCGCGTTCGGTCGCCACGACCAGACGGGGTTCGTCTCCGCCGAAGATCGCCGGCGAACCCAAAAACGAGCCATCGAATTGCTTCTGCCAGAGAATTTTTCCATCGGCAAGATCCAGCGAATAAAGCCGTCCATCGGTTGACCCAACGTACACCCGATCGCCAGCGATAATCGGAGATCCATCGATCTTTGCTTTCACTCTGGTCGACCATAAATCATCGCCGTTTTTTGGATCAAGCGCCACGACCTTTCGGTTTCGAGCCCCAAACACGACGTGCGAATCGGTGACAGCAGCAGAGCTTCGAATTGATGTCGCCCCAGCCGGGTCTTGCCACTGCCAATTGACTTCCGGCTTCAGGTAGTCAATCGAAAAGAAAGTCCCCTGCTCCGTTCCAAACAGAACTGCCTCACCAAGCACTGCTGCTGTGGTCCCTGTTGGCGAACCGATTTCCTGAAAGCTAAATTCTTTTCCGTCTTTCAATCCCACAATGTGCAATTTCGAGTCGCAGCCTGCCAGAAAACACCGATCCCCAGCCACCGTCGCACCGCACTGAATTTGATCTTCAACCGAATGGGACCATTTGAGTTTTCCCGATTCCATGTCGATCGCGTACAGTGTCGCATCCTGTGAACCAAACAGAACTGTGGACTCGAAAAAGTTGGCGCCAGAACTGATTTCGCCCTGAGCTTCATATTGCCAGACTTCCATTCCGTTTTCGTCGATGCAATACAGCATGCCAGCCATGTCGCCGACGTAGATCCGGCCATCATGCCACGCGGGAGAGGCAACAAAACCCTCTTTGATATCGAATTGCCATTTCGATTTGCCAGTGGCAAGATCGATCGCGATGACTTTGCCCTGCACGTTGACATCGATGCCAGCGACGTAGACCGTGGTGTCGCCGTCATGATGCACAATGATTGGGCTCGATTCGAATGCACCTTTGGGATATTTGTACTCCCATTCAATTTCGAATTCATCTCCAACGGACTCTGCGAAAGCGCCTGTGGACGCGACGTTACCACGTGCCATTGGCCAGTCGAGAGATCCGTCAGCTCGTTTCGTTTCGATGGTCTGCGCCGAAACATACAGCGGCAGCAAACCGAGCAGCAGGATGGTAAGTGTGGTTTTGATGGTCATGATTTTCTTCGACAATCGGGTTCTCTGTGCGTGTTCGTAGTGCCGCATTGAAATACAGGTACGGAGCGCAGGCGAGTGAATATCTCGAGCGATTCACTCGCTTCCGCGTCGTGCTTGTAGTTCATGCAATTTCTTTTACGCGTCCGTTTATGATGTGAGCGGCAAGCCGCCAGTGTCCGAGAAAGCGAACCGTCGGCGAGCGTCCTGTCGCTCACGATATCGGCCAACGTTTTACGGAACAGCTAAAACGCTGACTCATAAATTGCTTGAAGATTCTCCGGATCAACGGGCCGAGGGTTAAATGTACCCGTCCACTGCTTCGATGCAGCCTCAGCAAGCTCAGAAAGTTTCTCTTTCTCTACTTCACAACCAGCCAGCCGCGTCTCCAGTTTCGCGTTTTCTACCAGCGAAGTCAAAAAATCGGCCAATCCGCCTGAACCCGACGTCGCCGCCGGCATTTCCGCCAGATTTTCGGTGCTGGCCAAAAGTTCCTGATACCACGAATCGTATTGTTCGCCATTGAACCGAACGACGTGTGGCAACATCAGTCCGACAGCCTGCCCGTGAGCGGTGTCATAGGTTGCCGTTAACGGATTCGCCAAAGCATGACTGGCGCCGAGCATCGAATTCTCGATCGCCAAACCGGAATACGCCGCACCCAGCTGCATGGCGGCTCTGGCATCGAGATTGTCGGGCTGCTGCAAAACGGTGTTGAAGTTGGCAGCCAGCAGTTTCCAGGCTTCGCGCGAATACAACAAAGAAATTGGATTTCGTCGTTTGGTCACCCAGGTTTCGACCGCGTGCGAAATGGCATCGATTCCGGTCAGCGCTGTCACAAACTCGGGTTGAGTCAGCGTAAGTTTCGGATCGAGGATCGCAATTCGACAACTGGCTTTCTTGTCCCCGCAAGCCATCTTCACATGGGTCTCGGCATCGGAGATCAACGCAAAGCTTTGCAGTTCGCTTCCGGTGCCAGCCGTTGTTGGAATCGCGATCATTGGAAGCATCGGCTGGGTCGCTTTTCCAACACCCCAATAATCCTTCATCGAACCGCCGCATGAATAAACGAAGTTCACTCCTTTGGCACAGTCCATCGAACTTCCGCCGCCAAGCCCAATCAACAAGTCTGGCTTGAACGAATTGGCAACTTCCATGCCCGCATCGACATCCCTGGTGGTTGGGTTTTCGTGAGCTCCATCGAAGACGGCTGTTTCGATGTTCTGTTTGTTGAGTGCTTCGAGGGCAATCGCGACGTGACCCGCAGCAATGATGCCGGTGTCGGTAACGATCAGAGCACGCTTTATTCCCAGCTCAGCCGCCAATTCACCGACACGCTGAATCGAATCCGATCCGGAGACAATTCGTGTTTTAAGTTCAAAGTCAAAAGGATGCATTGGCGGGGGCGAGCAAGCTCGCAGTGTGAAGTGTGAAGTTTTCAGTGTGCAGTGTGCAGTGTGCAGTGTGCAGACTGTTTTCTAGACGAGAGTTGCCACTTTCTCTTGTGGCATTTGATAGGCTCGCGAACGGAAAAGGAAGTCGATGATGTTTCCTTCGTGAGGTTGAAGCCAATTCAGTCGATTTGTCGGGATCGGACCGATGTTAAGTCGGTCAATGTTCGTTGCGTCAGTCAGCTGATCGATAAATTTCATGTCGCTGGTGATCGCGGAGCCAACCAACGTCGGACCGGCCGACTTGATCATCTTGTCCTGAGGACACTCGACCACGGTTGCGAACGGGAACATGAACTCTTTCGAAGCAATCTCACATTCCGGGCTGGCAGCGCGGGCGATCACCGGACGAATGTAGGATGCTTTTTCCAGCTCGACCACACGATCCCCATACTCTGCCGTGCAATCGGTGACGCCGTCCTTCGCGAGGTCCCCTTTGACCATGTCCCACACGGCCTGTCCCATTCCGGGAACCGTGAACGCCGCCAGTCCAGCTTCGGCGTTCTCTGGCGGGAGGGCTTCGATCGGGCCAAGCCTTTCAGCGAGTGCTTTGCCGATCGCTTCGGTGTGACGCGACGCGTAGATGGCACTGCAGTTGATGCAGCTGCGCCCGCCGTTGATGTAGACGCTCTCAACCATCATGTCGAGATACTGCTCCCAATCGTCAACGCAGTCGTCGCCAAGGAAGATTTTCGAGAAGCCGGGGCCATGGACCTGGACGCCCGGGTTGCCCGCATACTGGTCGACGGTTTTTTGACTGCCGAAGATCATGCTACGAGTGCAAGCCGTGAGCAGTGCTCCGCCAACATCGTGGCCACCGGGATAAAGCGAAACGACTTCTTTTGGGATGCCCGCTTTTTCGTAAGCCGACGCGACGCGATAGGCCGTCCACGGTTCAGACGATCCGGGCTTGAGGACCAATCCCATCTGCAACGGGATCGCTGGCATCCAAAGCGTGTGAACGCCGGGTGAGTTCGAAGGAAGGACGGCGCCAAGCACAGGCGTCTGAGCCTGAAAGCTGACGACGACGCCGCGATTCTCCATGCCGTAACCGCGACTGAAGATTTCCAGATCAAGCCCGCGAGTCAGGCAGTCGAGGATCTCCGTCATGTTTCGCATCACGAAAGAGTTCTTCTGCATGTTGCTGCGACACATGTGCTGCGGCAGGCCGGTCGAAGCCGATTGCTGATGCACGAAGTCATCGGCAGTTTGAGTGCCGTTGCCCATTGGCAATTCTTCGTTTTCGAAATAGTCAGCCGCTTTGCTGACCATGTCGATCAACTCTTTGCAGCTGAATTGGCGCAGCGTGTCGCGAGCCTTTTGGGCCGTGCGCATGTCGCGTGTGACCAGGCCGCCATTGGCTGAGTGAACCGTGGCGATCGGTTCGTTGGTGTTGAAGTGAGTGACTTCGGTTGTTTCAAGCGATTCGTATTGCTTGCCCCAACGGATGACTGGAATTTCTAGCATGGTTTCTGGTTTTCGGTTTTCGGTGTGTGGAAAAGGCGGCATAGGCCTCTGGCCTGTGAACTGCATGTCCACAAGCTGGAAGCCACCAATGGAAGCTTAATAGACGCCGACGGTTGTACCCGACGCAATTTCATGAAACGGTCTTACGCCGCTGACGCCATCCCAGGGATAGGTTTCAAAGGGCATCTCGCGCTCGCCTTCGTCGCGTTCCATGAATCCGGGAACGAAGAACTCTGGCGTGAGCGTCGTTAACTTGACTCGACCCGTTTCGCCGTATCCTACGCACTGGTTGTAGTCATCGAAACTGACGACTTCGGTCACGGCGCGAGGCTGTGGAGCGTAATACGAAATCTTGTACTTCTCTGCTGCGGTAACCGGCTTGCTACACGCCAATCCCATCAGCGTGTTGCCGTAAGTTGGTGTCATGAAGATTCCGGATTCCTCGGCAGGACCTCCGAACAGTTCCTCGACACAGAACCGGGTCCACTGCGGTGTGAATTCCGTTCCGCCAGAGAAGATGCCCGTGATGCCGGTGTCGGCCATCGTCATGCCGCGCTCTTCAAGCCCTTCGCAAAGTGATTCGATCAGCTTCGGCGTCGCGAACATGCACTTGATGTTGTGGTTCGCCGTCAGGATCGTGACCGCCTGGTCAATGCAATGTTTCTTGTACTCGTTGACCTGTTCCATCCAGCCTTTCTTGAGCATCTTCACGACCCAGCGAGGGTCAAGGTCAATGCAGAAACTGATGCCGCCACGATGCTGAGCAAGATGCTCAACAGCCAGCCGCAAACGACGCGGACCGGACGGGCCAAGCATCAACCAGTTTCCACCGCGAGGAAAATACTGATCGGGTAGCGTGTCGGAAAAGATCTCGTAGTCTTCGCGAAAGTCATTTACGACAACGCGGCTCTTGGGGACTCCGGTCGTTCCACCGGTCTCAAAAACGTAAGTCGGTTTGTCTTTGTAGTCATTCATGACCCAGCGTTCGACGGGTCCGCCCCGTAGCCAGTCGTCTTCGAAAGAAGGAAACTTTTTGAGATCGTCGTAACATTTGACTTCGGTCAGCGGATCGAAGTTGAGTTCCTTCTTCTTCGCCAGCCAAAACGGACAGCCGGTCGATTCATGGAAGTGCCGCTGCACGATCTCGACGGTGTGCTGGTCCAGTCGTTCTTTGGCGGATGCGATTGCGGGTTCAAGATTGGCATCAATCGTTGGCATAGGGTTGCTCTGGAGCGGTTCGAAGAATTGCGTTGGTTGAAAGTCGAGTACCGAATTTTGCCGGCTGACGCAACAGATTATAAGTGCGAAGAACCTTCGCGGGAGGGCGCAATCCAGAATTAGATCACCTTGCAAATTCCTGTTTGCGAAG
>CAYUNP010000285.1:0-5734 GCA_964446085.1 uncultured Pirellulaceae bacterium | reverse complement strand
TGCACGAAGGTGGGATAGGCTTCCAGCCTGTCAGATTATGTCACCGTTGTTTTTGCCTATAGCCTGTGAGCACACGCGTTCACACGATTACGCGCAGTCGCCTTCGGCTTGCCGTTAAACAACTGCTCATTCCTTGTGCGTTTCAAACCACTTCAGTACGTGTACGACCTTGGCAATCAACTGGCTTGGCCGAGCTCCAATACTATGCGACGCGCCCGGGATTCGTACCAACGCCGTGTCGATCTTTCTTAACTTCAGCGCCTGATAGTACTGCTCGGTTTCGGACATCGGAGTTCGATAGTCCTCGGTTCCGGTCAGCAACATCGTTGGCGTCGATACGTTGCCAACCAAAGAAATTGGCGAACGCTTCATGTAGTCTTCCTGATGCTCCCAGGGCAATCCTTTAAACCAGTACTTGTAGAAGTAGTTGTACATGTCGGCGGTCAACGCAAAGCTGTACCAGTTGATGACTGGCTTGCAGACCACAGCCGCTTTGAATCGATCCGTTTTGCCAACGATCCAGGCCGTCAAAACTCCACCACCACTTCCACCGGTGACAAACAGCTGCTCCGAGTCAATGGACCCTTTCTCAATCACCGCATCGACACCGGAAATCAAATCTTCGTAGTCGTTGCCAGGATAATTGTGATGAATCTTGTTTGCGAACTCGGCACCGTAACTCGTGCTGCCGCGCGGGTTCATGTAGAAAACCACATAGCCAGCCGAAGCCATCATTTGAAGCTCGGCCGTGAAACGCGATCCGTAGTTGGCGAACGGGCCGCCATGGATCTCCAGGATCAACGGATACTTTTTCGATTCGTCGAAATCCGGAGGATAGATGATCCAACCCTGGAGTTCGAGTTCGTCATGCGAGGATTTGAATCGAATCTCTTCCGTCTTTCCGATCGTCTTGAATTTGAACAGATCATCGTTCAGTGTCGTCAGCCGTTGACGCTCGCCATCAACGTTGACTCGTGCCACATCGGCGGGATGTTCTGGCGTTGTCATGTTGACCGCAAAGATCTGATCTCCCGAAACAGAATACGAACCGCCACCATAAGGTCGCCCAAACGATGTGCCACCAAGATCTCTGGTGACTTCGGTGACTTTGCCGCTCAAGTCGGTCGTCGCCAACACGGTCGTGCCGAAATCGTCATACAGAAACGCGATCTTCTTCGAAGAAATCCATTTGGGTGAAAAGATGCTGCGATCGAGTGATAGCTCCAGTGCCTTTGATTCGCTGCCATCATGGTTGGCTACATACAAGCCGCTTCCCTGGTAACCAAGATATTGATCGTCGTAGCCGGTGTAAACAATCTTCTTGCCGTCGGGCGAAGCGGCGGGACTGGAATCGGGACCCACGCGTTCGGTCAGGCTTTTGATTTCTCTGGTCGCAACGTCAATGGAATACAGTTCGCTGTTGTTCGGTTGAAAGTCAGCGTCTTCGTGTCGGTTGGCCGAAAAAACAATTGACTGGTCTTCGTTCACCCAGGCAAAGGGGCCGCTGTGGTTGGAATCACCATGCGTCATCTGTCGCGGGGCGCCACCTTCGGCAGGCACAACAAACAAATGAGTAAAGCCTGGTTTGCTGTAGCCGCCGCCATCGGATCGATACCTCATCTCAGTAATGACCTGCGCCGGTTCCGCCCACTTGGCACCCTTGGGGGCGGTGGGCATTTTTGCAAACGGTTTGGGGGTCGAGGGAACTCGCATCGAAAACGCGATCTGTTTTCCGTCCCGAGACCAACTGAGCGAGCCGATACCTTGCGTCAAATGCGTGATGGCAGTTTGTCGGCGAGTGCCCACCCAGTGACAAAAGATTTGACTTTTGTCTTCTTCGGTGGAAATGTAGATCAATCGATCGCCACTTGGTGACCAGCGCGGTTGCCTGGCGTCTGCACTGCTGTCGAGCAACGGCAGGTGGTTGCCATCACTGTCAATCGTCCACAAGCTCGTCCGGCTACGATCTTTCATGATGTCGTTCCGAGTACGAACGTAAACGATCGTTTTGCCATCGGGGCTGATTTGCGGATCCCCTGCGTACTCCATTTGAAACAGATCAATCAGCTGCAATTTGGATTGCTTTTCCAGCTCTGCTTCATCCGGCAGTTGTGCGTGCACAAACTGACAGGGAGCAAAAACAACGGCAATCAACAAAAGTAAAGCAGTACGATAATTCATTTGGAATTCCATCGGGGTGACGAGATCCGTTTATCATAGTCACGCCCCGTCAGATTCGAACCACCAAAAAATTGCGGTCGAGACGACATTGAAGTATTGTTTGCTTTGCAGAGCGCCGATTCAACAACAGGCGATCCGTCATACTTTTTGGCGAATGCCAGATACCTTACAATCCATCTGTGGCAGATGGATGATGTTGCTGAACGAGCGGAGCGTTTCGATTCCAATGAGTGACCGAAAGATAGATCCCAATGAAGGTGGTCCATGGGACGTGGGCATGGAGCGCGTGCCGCTGGTGAAGCGCAAAGGAAATGAATTCCACATCGAGAACTTTCGCAATTTTCGGTATGAGTGTGACGGCAGTCACGAGGAAAATTACGAATCGCGAATTGTTGAAATCGATAAACTGGAATCGGCCGAATTCATCCTGGTTCCATTCGCGACTCAGCCAGATTTGGCGCACACGATGATGAGTTTCGGAACCAGCGATGGTCAGCACACGGTTGTATCTGTCGAAGCCAGGCGGAAACTGAATCAGAAATATGGGATCATCAAAGGAGTCTTCGGTGCGTTTCCGTTGATGTATGCGATCGCGGACGAGCGTGACGCTATCGGGCAGCGAACGGAGATGCGTGGCGATGAGGTTTATCTTTATCGTGCCAAGGCGAGTCCCGAGCAGGTGCAATCTTTTTTTCGTTGCGTGATGGCTCGCGTGGACAAACTTTCGAAATCGCCTGAAAGGTACAATACGGTTACCAACAACTGCCTGACGAATATCCGGTTTCACATGAATCGAATTTGGCCCAGACTGATCCCGTGGAATTGGCGAATCCTTGTTAACGCACATTCAGACTACTTCGCCTACAAGCTCGGCTTGCTGGAAAGTCATGAGTCATTCGAGTCGACTCGGGAACGCGCCAACGTGACGCCGCGGGCAAAAGGGAACTGGCACCGCGAAGATTTTTCCCAGCTGATCCGGGCATCAACTGCGCTGAAGACGGATTGAAAGTTCATGGTGCGACAGTTGGATCAATCCGCAATTTGCAGCAGTCGTTTAACGGCAAGCCGTAGGCGACTGTGCGATTCCACATGCAACGCAGTCGCCTTCGGCTTGCCGTTAAACAAAGTCGGAACTACAAACTTCGAAATCTCAAAATCCCAAACTCAACGAAACAAAATATGTCAAACTTGAGAATCACAGGAATCATTGGGCTCATTGGCGCCTTGATCTGCGGGACGGGTGAGTTCCTGTTGCACTTTGATCCGCAAGCCCGATTCACTGGCTATGACTTTATGGCCGACATTTCCGACAGCCGTCTGAGCGCTGGGCATTTCTTCGCGGTCTTCGGCGTGTCGCTTTACTTCGTCGGCATGTGGCATATCGCTGAGATGTTGCGACCGGCAGGAGAGAAGCTTTCTCGAATCCTGTTCTTTATCGGCAGTTTCGGTTTCCTGTACGGGGCCATGTGGATGAGCTCCCGTGCGATGATTGGCTCGATCGTTCATCATGGCGATCTGGTTGAAGGCACGGATTTGGTCGAGTTGTATAAGCTGAGACTCGAAACGCTGCTGCAAGTCATCCGAATCACTACGCTTGTAATTTCGGTTATCTACATCAAAATGGTGTGGTCAGGAAAGTCTCGTTTTCCAAAATGGATGGCGGCAACGAGCCCAATTGTTTTGTTGCTGATGAATTTCGTGATCTACAAGATCTCGCCATCGATCGGGAAGTACATCATGCCGATCGCACTTAACGTCGGGTTTTCAGTGTTCTTTATGTTGTCGCTGACTTTCGGCGACATGAGCCATAATCCAAACCTGTCAGATAAAAACAAATAGAAGCAGTTTCGAAAACCAGTTCGTAGTACCTACCTGCCTGAAGGCGGTGCTACAAACTAGCGGTTGCAAATTCGAAACTGATTTTTGAAAACCACTTCCAACGCAACGAGTAAAGCATGTCACATCAAAATTCCGAAGGCAGCCACCTGGAATCGGAAACCACCGTAAAAAAGAAGCGGTCCATTTTCTCCTATTTGAAATGGATTCCCATCATCATGCTCACGCTGGTGTGCTTGCTGGCGCTGTTTGTCATTATTCGCTTTCGTAACGATGCGTCGATCCCCTACGACGTTTCGACTGAGGGCGTCAGCATTCCGAAGTACACCGAAATCGAATTGCCGATGAGTCACAACTATGTGAAGGCGAGTCAGATTCAAGCGACTGGTGGCTGTGCGTTTAATCTCGATGACGGCGCCGAAGAACTGTTTCTTTGCGGCGGTCAGGATCAAGGCGATGTGATCTACCGTTTTGAGGACGGCAATTTCAAAGACATCACCGAAGAGACTGGACTCACCAAAGAAGACATGTCTGAAGGCAGCATGAGTGCGACGTCGCTGGACGTTGATCATGACGGTGACAACGATCTTATTGTGACTCGCAAGAACAGCATTTGGCTGTACACAAATGACGATGGCAAACTCAACGGTCAGAAACTCGACGTCAAACTGGACGATGACACAACACCGCTTTCGATTGCAGTCGCGGACTTGAATCGCGACGGTAACTTTGACATGTACGTTTGCGGCTACATCAAGAAAGAGCACATTGAAGGTTACAACATCTTCAACAAGGAAGGCTACGGCGGAAACAGTGGCCTGTTCATCAACAACGGCGACAACACGTTTAAAGACATCACAGAAGAAGCCGGTTTGGCTTACAAGCACAACACGTTCCAGGCGGTTTTCATTGACGCTGATCAGGACGGCAACGAAGACTTGATCGTCGCACACGACACAGGCCAAGTCCGCACGTACCGAAATCTTGGCGATATGAAATTCGAGAACGTCAAGAATCCGAATTCAGACGTCTACAGTTATCCAATGGGGATTGCGGTTGGCGATTATGACAACGACGGCAAGACCGACTTTTTCTTCTCCAACACGGGAACGACAGCGCCGCCGTTTTTGGCAAAAGGCGATTTGCGAGAAGATCAGACTTACTATCCCGAATGGATTTTGTTCCACAACGATGGCGATTTCAAATTCACCGACACAGCGGACAAAACGAAACTCGCCGACTACGAGTTTTCCTGGGGCTGTGTTTTCGAAGACTTCAATCTCGACGGATTGACGGACCTGGTTGTCTCGGAAAACTATGTTGATCTGCCGCCGCACAAGCTTGAGTTCCTCAGGTTGCCCGGTCGTTTTCTGCTGCAAACTCCCAGCGGCGAATTTGCAGCAGTCGGATCTGAAGCTGGAATCATCAACAAACGATTCAGTATCTCGCCGATCACAGCTGACTTCAATCTTGATGGGGCGCCCGATCTGATTCACGTGAACATCGCCGGAGCTTCGAAAGCGTTCATGAGCAACAACACGAATAAGGGGTTTGTAAAAGTCTCATTGCCCAACACGATCGAATGTGTCAGCGCGATGGTCAAAGCCGAATTGGCTGACGGAAGAATGATTTACGAACCGTTCGTCAAGAACGAAGGGCTTTGTGCGGACTCGTCGCCCATGGTTACGATTGGAACTGGCGGTGCAGAAGTCAAATC
>CAYUNP010000284.1:0-5772 GCA_964446085.1 uncultured Pirellulaceae bacterium | reverse complement strand
CGCTCCGGCAAGTGAACGGTTCGCTCATTGGTGTCACGGCATTCGATTTCAAAGAACTCCGGAAAGACCGACTCGCTACCGTTGATGCGCACTTCCATCGAACCGCGACCTTCGAGTTCTGCCAGTTCGCGACGCTTTTGATTGTTCAGGTAGGACGCCACGTCCGAGTGAACTTTAATATCGACCGTTGCACAGTTCTTTTGCTCCGAAGCCACCAACATCATGCGAATTACGTCCAGAGCCACACTTTCAGCAGTCTTTACGTTTCCTCGCCCGTTGCAGCATGGGCACTCCTGGTAAAGCGAACGCTTGAAACCAGGTTTGATTCGCTGTCGAGTCATCTCGACCAGCCCGAAGGGTGAAGTCCGCAAGATCTTCGTGCGAGCACGATCGCGCTTCATCGCGTCACGCAATGCACGCTCAACACCGCGTCGATGTTTTTCGCGACGCATATCGATAAAGTCATTCACGATCACGCCACCAAGATCTCGCAGTCTCAATTGGCGGGCGATTTCACGTGCCGCCGACATGTTGAGCCGATAAGCCGTTTCCTCTGCCGAATCATCGGTTCGGAAACTTCCGCTGTTCACATCAATCGCAACAAGTGCTTCCGTCTGATCGATCACGATCGAACCCCCGTCAGGCAGCGGAACTTCGCGCGAGTGAATCTTGGCGATCTCTTTTTCTACCTTGTAATGATAGAACATCGGATCGTTGCCTTTGTAGAGCTCCAGTTTGTCGGACATCCGCGGCATCACGAGCTTCAGGAAATCTTTGGCACGTTGATAGGCATCCGGACTGTCGATCACGACCGAATCGATGTCGCCATTGAGCGTATCCCGAATCGTGCGAATCATCATGTCGCTCTCTTCGTAGATGTCCGTCGGCGCCGGCACGTTTTGAATTCGTTTGACGATCGACTTCCAGAGCCGCAGCAGATATGCAAGGTCACGCGAAAGCTCTTTGGTTGAACGCCCCATTCCTGCAGTTCGAACGATGAAGCCCAGGCCCTTTGGCGGATCGAGATCGTAGAGACAGTCTTTCAGGCGACGTCGCTCGTCTTCGTCTTCAATCTTTCGGGATACGCCGACGCGACCCAGGGCCGGCATCAGAACCAGATAGCGTCCGGGAATGCTGATGTAGGTCGAAAGCGTTGGACCCTTGTTGCCAATGCCTTCCTTGATCACCTGCACGAGCACCTCATCGCCGCGCTTGAAGAGCTCCTGAATGGGAGGCTTCACACGAGGACGAAATCCACCGTGGCTCGGCGGGCGACTGCGTCCGTTTCGCTGTTGAGCGGCTCGATCGGCTTTCTCTTTCCGCATCATTTCATCGGGATCGTAACCGCCCTGACGAAAGTAGCTTGGTTCGACGTCGCTAATGTGCAGGAAGCCATTGCGGCCAACGCCAAAGTCAACAAACACCGCCTGGATGCTCGGTTCAAGATTTACGATTTTTCCTTTGTAGACATTTCCTACGTAGTTGTCCTGGCTGGCCCGTTCGACGTAGAGTTCTTCGAGCCGCTGGTTTTCAACGATCGCAATGCGGCATTCTTCGGTTTGAAGCGCATTGATCAGCATTTCTTTTTTCATGGTAGATGAGCTTTCTTTGCGGCCGGGCAATCTTTGCGCGAGCCGAATGTGAATGATGGTGGGCCGCTGGCAACAAGCGCAGCATCATCGACGAACCAGAATGGCTTTCGAAAATCTCGAAATCATCAAATAGCAGGTGCATCGGCGGACCCATGGGGTCGGCAACCGAGCCAGTTCATCCATCGCGCGATGGCAGCATCAGGCCTGAGTTTCGGACGTTTGGTCCGGTTTCTCAGGAGTTGGAAATCCTGAAGCGACCAATTGCTCCAGTATTTCGATGGCAGCCGAAGCATCATTGCCTACAGCTTCCACGAGGATTTCTGTTCCCTGAGCGGCACCGAGTGTCAGTATGTCCAGCACGCTTTTTCCGTTGACTCGAACGTCATCTTTGACGAGTTCAACTTCGCATTCAAACTTCGCTGCTGTTTCAGCAAACAGATAGGCAGGGCGCATGTGCAACCCCTGTTGATTCTGAATGGTGACTCTGGCAGTAGCCGAAGTGTTGGACATTGGATGTTGGATCGGTAAGCCGGAATTAGGAAACGAATTGATTGTCGTCAGCTTCAGTCAGAATCTGCTGGACGTCTTCGGCAGTCTTGGACTGCTTCAGGAACCGGCAGAACGTTTCGTCGTGAAGCTTCTTGGTAATGTTCTCAAGTGCCTTGAGGTGTTCACTTTGTTGATCCGGAGGTGAGATCAGCATAAAGAAAAGCTGAACTGGCTCTCCATCGAGGCTCTTGAAATCCACGCCTTCGGCACTGACCCCGACCGTTCCAACGGGGCTGCTAACGCTGGCGTGTTTGGTGTGAGGAACCGCGATGCCACGACCGATGCCGGTGGTACCAAGTTCTTCACGTTTGAGAATGGCCTGAATGATATCGTCTTTGTCGCCTGCTTTCAGACCGCCAGAAGACACAAGTCCTCCAACAAGTTCACGGATGACAGCTTCCTTGTCGGTTGCTTCCATCCCTGCATTGATTGCTTTGTTATTGATAAAGTCGGCAAATTTCATTGTGTCTTGTCCTTGGTTTGTATCGCGCGGTGCACATCCATCTGCCCGCCCTTACTGGCGAGATTCAGCGATTATGGGACTGCTGTGTCTCTTCAGGGCAGCCGGCACCAACATATGGGTTGGCAGGTTTCCGGACTGGCGGACGATCAGTGGCGATCGCGATGTTCAGTTATTTTTTCTTTGTGTTTTCTTAGCTGTTGTTCCATCTTGGCGATGGTTGTGTCGAGTGCGGCGATCACGTTGGTTCCCATGTCGGAAGCAAAAAAATCACTTGCACCCTCGGCCGAAAGAATGATTTCGACCTTTGGCTCGTGCTGTAAATCAGCGATGACCTGAATGGCTGTTGTGCGTTCAAAAAATCGAGGCAGTTTGGAAACCTTTGATTCAATCGTTTCTTTTACTGCGTCGGTCAATTCACCGTTCTTGGTGTTGATTTTTACTTCCACAACTCACCCTGATTTGCTCAAGTGTCTTGTTCGAAGCTTTGGCGATGCCGCCGCCTCAGTGACCCAAGACGAGCCACTTCCGGATTGTAGCCTTTTGAATTTTCCCCGACAAACGCAAATCGCGGTTTGCGGGTTTTACGAGTAAAGATGGACGTTGTCAGCTTGAAAAACGGTTGGTTTTGAGACCGAATGCATTCATCGAGCCCTCAATTGGCTGGTTTTTCGTAGATTTCAAATGAATAGTCGTGAGAGTTCTTTTCGTCTGATGTAAACGAAGTCGATTCGAGCTGTTGCCAAAGGTTGAAATCGATCTCGGGCATGACCGTGTCGCCTTCGATGTCTGCATGAACCCGAGTGAGATAGATACGTGAAACGTGCGGCATCGCCAGCCGGTAGATCTCGGCTCCGCCAACGACGAAGGGCGATTCGTCTTCGGTGGCAGACAGGGCGTCTTCCAGGCTGCCAACCACGATCGCACCATCGACGTTGAAATCGCTTTGCCGTGTGACAATCACCGTCGTGCGACCCGGCAGCAGTCGCTGGATCGAATCCCAGGTCTTGCGGCCCATGATGATGGTGTGACCTGAAGTGATCGCCTTGAAGTTTTTCAGATCCGCCGACAGTCGCCAGGGCATGTCGCCGTCTTTTCCAATCACGCCGTTTTCGGCCGCGGCGACGATCATGGATACATTCTTTTTACCTGGCGTTCCCATGATGATGTCCTCCTTGCCTGCGGCTTGCCGTCAAACGATCGAATTCAAAACTGGTTCTGAAGCAATTCAAACCGCAACCTGGCCTTTGATCGCCGCGTGTGATTCGTAGCCCACGATCTCGATGTCTTCAAATTTGAAATCAAAGATCGATTTGACTTCCGGGTTGAGTTTCAGTTTCGGTAGCGGCATCGGTTCACGGGACAGTTGCAGCGTCACCTGCTCCATGTGGTTGCTGTAAAGATGAGCGTCTCCCATCGAGTGAACAAATTCGCCAACCCCCAGCCCTGTGACCTGAGCGACCATCTGTAACAGCAGCGCGTAGGACGCAATGTTAAAGGGGACTCCCAGAAACACGTCCGCGCTACGCTGATAAAGTTGGCAGCTGAGTTTTCCTTCAGCGACATAAAACTGAAAGAAGGCATGGCAGGGAGGAAGTTTCATCTTTGGAACTTCTGCGACGTTCCAGGCACTGACGATCAGTCGTCGTGAGTCCGGATTGGTTTTGATTTGCTCGACGACTTGAGAGATTTGATCGATCGTCTCACCATCGGCACCTTTCCACGATCGCCACTGCGAACCGTAGACCGGACCAAGCTCACCGTTCTCGTCGGCCCACTCATCCCAGATGCGAACTTTGTTTTCTTTCAGGTAGGCGATGTTGGTGTCGCCTTTGAGAAACCAGAGCAGTTCGTGAATGATGCTGCGAAGGTGAAGTTTCTTGGTGGTCACCAATGGAAATCCATCGGCGAGGTTAAACCGCATTTGATATCCAAACACGCTACGCGTTCCCGTTCCCGTCCGGTCACTTTTGTCGACGCCCTGGTCGAGGATATGTTTGAGTAGATCCTGATACTGTTTCATGGACGTTTTTTAATTCCAAACGCTCGCAGTCGCAAGTCTTCGTTCGCGGCACGGTGGTTTCCAGAGTGTTTTCCCGGACTGCGGTGGAGATCGCCGTGCCAGGTGTCTGTGTTGGTCTGTGCACATCTGCGGTTAAAAAACGGCACGCCTCCGCCGCTGGTTGACGCTTGCGGTTATGATCTGCGGCTCGATTCGCCAACATGACTGCTCTCAATAAAAGCCGTGACTGATTCTTCTGCGTCCAATTCACTTTCCACGTCGTCACGATTCTGGGCGGATTTCAATCTGTTTTCAGTCGCGGTGCTGTGGGGAATCAATGCGCCGATCATGAAGTACGGCATCTCGCAGATTGACCCGTTCGTCTTCAATGGGTTTCGTCTGAGTGTGTCAGCAGTGGCGCTCTACTTTTGCATGTTGTTTGAAAGTCGAAGAAATCGTGACAAGCCCGCTGTTGAGCGACATCCGCATCTTGTTTGGTGGGTGATCGGTTTTGGATTCCTTTCCGGAGCCATTTACCAGATCACATTTCTGACGGGGATTTTCAGGACGACTGCCGGAAATACGGCGCTGATCATGTCTTCGTGTCCCATGTGGACCGCTGGGCTGGCGGTTATGGCGACCAGCGAGCGACTGTCTCGCGCTGCGTGGTTGGGGCTGACGTTGACCCTTGCTGGAACGCTGTTGGTGATCGCGCAGCAGGGAGAGTTCAGTGCATCGGGGGCGAATCTTGTTGGCAATCTGATCGTGCTTGTGGCAGCATTGGCGTGGGCAATCTCTTCGGTGGTTAGCAAGCCACTGCTGAATCACATTTCAGCAATTCGTCTGGCATTCTTTTCGATCATCGTGACGCTGCCACTGCACTGGCTGTTGGCGGTTCCAAAACTACAAAGTGACTTCGCCGCGGCGTTTGAACCTTGGACGATCGCTTCGATTCTGTTTTCGGGAGTCTTCTCAACTGGCGTCGCGTACGCGATGTGGAACTACGGCGTGCAAAAGTTAGGCGCTCCGCACGCTGCGATTTACCAAAACGTGATTCCGTTGGTAGCCGTCATCAGTGCTTGGTGGATGATCGGAGAAACTCCGCTCAGCTTTCAGATCCTGGGTGGAGCGCTGATTATCGGCGGATTGGTTTTGATGCGTCGCGGGCG
>CAYUNP010000283.1:0-5798 GCA_964446085.1 uncultured Pirellulaceae bacterium | reverse complement strand
TTAAACGCAACACCGTTCAACGAGCATCAAAGGTGGCATAGGCTTCCAGCCTGTGGACATACTGCAGCCTAGCGAACAACGACTGCGTGCGATTGATCGTCGAGTGACGCAGTCGCCTTCGGCTTGCCGTTAAACGAAATATCGCGGAGCGAAAGGCGACTCACTGCACGCTAACTCCTGGAACGTGGCAGCCTCACATGAAAGCTGGTTCCCTTGCCGAGCTGACTCTCCAGATTGACCGAACCCCCGAAAGCCTGCGTCAAGTGCTTCACGATCGCCAACCCAAGGCCCGTTCCGCCCATGTCGCGCGAGCGTGCTTTATCGACACGGTAGAACCGTTCGAAAACCCGAGCCTGCTGTTCCTTGGCAATGCCAATGCCCGTATCAATGACGCTGATCACGATCCATTCTCCATCAATCTGAGTCGAAATGGAGACTCGTCCGCCTTCGGGCGTGTAGTGAATCGCATTGACGACCAGATTCTTCACCACGGTTTCAACCGCTTCAGCGTCACAACGCGCGACCGCCGCAGGTTGGTCAAGCTGAAGATGTAATTCCAGTTGACGACCAAGCGCCGAATCCAAAAACTGGCGATGCAACGTTTCACAAACCATGTTCACATCGACGTCCGAAATCTGGAACGTCTTTTCTCCCGACTCAACACGGGCCAACTGTAGCAAATCCTGAATTTGCTGATTCAGCGTATCCGCCTGGAACTCAATCTGCTCAAGAAACTGCACGTTCTTGCTCTCGTCACGAAGCGCCCCCATTCGCAAAGTCTCTGCGTAAGCCTTGATGGAAGCCAATGGTGTCTTGAGTTCGTGCGAAACGTTGGCCACAAAGTCCTGACGCATGGTTTCCAACTGTCTTAGCTCTGTCACATCATGCAAAACGACCGCCACGCCGGGCTTGTCTTCGTCAGCCAACATCGAAACACGGACTTTCAAAGTTCGTCTGTCTTCTTCGATCGTCTTGAATTCCGTTTTCGAAAACGTACGTTCCTTCTGCGACTTGTCGATCGCCGCAGTAAGTTCAGGAATCCGCACCACTTCGGCCAACTTTCGCCCGACCAGTTTCTCACGGTGAAAAGAAAGCATCCGACAGGCTGCACCGTTGGCCAACATGACTTCACCGTTGGGCTTCACCGCCAATACGCCTTCAATCATGCTCGACAACACCGCCTCGAGTCGCTGACTGTTCTCCTCCAGTCGACTTTCACGGCGTTTCAATTCTGCCTGCATTTGTTGAAACGCATCCCCAAGTTCTCCCCATTCATCATCGCGATGGTGAACCGCTGGGGCAGCTTCGTAGTCGCCGTCTCCGATCTTTCGGGCTGATTCTGAAAACAGGGTCAGCGGTCGCAAAAACCGGGACGAAAGAAATGCCATCACCAAAGCCGTCAACCCACCCAACACAACAGCAAATGCCCAAACATAGGTCTGCACTGACCTGACGGCTTTGTCGATCGAAGCCATCGGTACGGCGACACGAAC
Source organism: uncultured Pirellulaceae bacterium (assembly GCA_964446085.1). Taxonomy (GTDB): domain Bacteria; phylum Planctomycetota; class Planctomycetia; order Pirellulales; family Pirellulaceae; genus Mariniblastus. Next base: position 4,305 of record CAYUNP010000283.1, on the reverse strand, counting down.
GAATCCGCCATTAGCAGGCGAATCCCCTGCCGCAGGATCAAACTGTCGAGCCAGATACATCATCGACTGGTTCAACGTATCACTGTGCCGTTGCGAGAAACCCACACCATCGCGCGATGCGGCCAGCACTTCTTCCCGGCTTCCATGCGGCCCAATGTCCTTCGTGCCGGTTATCGAATCAGCAACCACAACTCCATCCGCCGTGATCAACGTAAACCGCATCTGGGTCCGGTCTCCAATCCGCATTACATGATCCGGCAGCGTCGCAGAATTCAGATCATCATCCAGCTCATTGACGTGTTCAACCAACATCGTCGTCATCGCTTCCATCTGCGATTGCGTACCCCGCATCAGCTGATTTCGCACTAACTGGGTCAACACGAGCACGAAAATCCCTGCCGCAACCAGATGCAGAATCAGGTAGCCCAGCAACAGGCGACGCAGTGCTCGGGGAAACTTCATGCGCGGATTCTCGCGTTCCATGGTCTCAAAACCACAATTTCAAATCGCCTATAGATGTTAAGAAATCTTCGCATTATGATTTCGGCTCACAATATATGGATATTTTGGGGGGCTGGACATGAGCACGATTGGAAAGTTGTTTGGAAGATCTCCGTTTGGTCAGATCCAGCAACATATGCATCAGGTCAGCAAGTGTATCGACAAGATGTCGGAGGTAATCGACGCCGTCAAGGGTGCGAAGTTTGAACTGGTTGAAGACTTGACCTATGAAGTCTCGAAACTGGAACATCAAGCCGACCAGATCAAGGACGACATTCGTGAACGGTTGCTAAAAAGATTCTTTATGCCAATCGATCGCAGTGAGGTGCTGGAAATTCTTTCTCTGCAAGATTCGTTGGCCGACACGGCGGAGGACGTCTGCAAAGTCCTGACGATTCGCAAGCTTCCGTTTCCCGATGACATTCGGGACGACTTTGACAAATTTCTCGAACTGAACATCAACGCCTGCAACATCTGTGTTTCAATCATCAGCCAACTCGACGAACTCATCGAAGCAGGTTTTGGCGGTGCCGAAGCAGAGCGAATTCGTGGCTTGGCCAAAGATGCAGCCTTTGCCGAGCACCAGGTCGACGTCGTTCAAATGAGCCTGCTGAAAAAGCTCTATGCTCACGATACCGACTTTTCGATTGGAGAGTTCCATCTGTGGATGCGATTCACTCGCAATCTTGGCCGCCTGAGCAACATCTCTGAAAATCTTGCCGATCGAATTTTGAAAACGTTGAGCCTCAAGTAACCGCTTCGCTTCGTTTCACTTCTTTTCCGAACATTACTTTTAAAACAGGGCCACCACTTCCGATGGGCGTCGAATTCGTACTGATTTGTCTGATACTGGTTTGCGGTTTTTACGTTGCCTGGAACATTGGAGCCAACGATGTTGCCAACGCCATGGGAACCTCTGTCGGTTCGGGAGCATTGACGCTCAAGTGGGCGGTGGTTCTGGCAGCGATCTTTGAGTTCGCAGGTGCCTATATCGTTGGGTCGAACGTTTCCAAAACGGTTCGTAAAGGGATTTTTGATCCGACCGAAATCGCCAATCAATACTCCGCTGAGTATGCACCTTACATCCTGGCGTGCGGCATGATCGCAGCTTTGTTGGCGGCAGGAACGTGGCTGCTAATCGCGACCTGGATGTCGTGGCCCGTGTCGACGACTCACTCGATCGTTGGAGCAGTCGTGGGCTTTGGTGTTCTTTCACTTGGTTACAACGGCGTTAAATGGAGTCAGGTCGGCCTGATCAGTGCCGGCTGGGTGATTTCTCCTTTGCTTTCGGCGACGGTGGCCTACATCGTGTTTGGCATCATTCTGCGGACGGTGTTTTATAAACGCAATCCGGTGGCCGCTGCGCGCCTCGTTGCGCCGCGACTGGTGTTTATTCTCATGTTCGTGATGACCGGAATGACTTGCTACAAGGGCCTCAAGCCAATGTGGAAGCGATTGGAAATGGATCCTAAAGATCCTTCCTTCATGCTCAGCGTCGTAGCGGTTGCGGGCGTCCTTGGTTTCATTGGCTACTGCATCACCAAGTTTGCGCTGAGGAACACGGTATCCGCAAAAGCAGACTCCGATTCACCCGTCAACAATCCGATGCTCGATGCAGACATCTCTCGATCTCTGGCCAAGACAATCAAACACCTACAACGTGTTAAGAACAGTTCGGCAGGTGAGATGCAGGAGAAGGCCAAGGCCCTGCTCAGTGACGCAAAAGTGATGCAGGATGCCGCACTGGAACAAGTCACCACGAACTCGGATTCTGATGAATTGCGACAGGTTGAAAAGATCTTCTGTGTGCTTCAGATTTTTACTGCTTGCCTGGTCGCGTTTGCTCACGGATCCAATGACGTCGCCAACGCAATCGGTCCACTTTCGGCGGCCTATCAGGCAGTCAACGAACGTATCATCTCCTCGACTTCCAGCACGCCAAACTGGGCCTTGTTGCTGGGCGGTGCCGGCATCGTGATCGGATTGGCGACGTGGGGCTGGAAAGTTATCAGGACCGTCGGCGAAAAGATCACTGAGTTGACACCAAGCCGTGGATTCTGCGCCGAGTTTGCAGCTGCGATCACGATTCTGTTTGCTTCCGTTTTGCCAATCGGACTTCCGATTTCCACGACGCATACTTTGGTGGGTGCCGTTCTGGGAGTCGGTCTTGCGCGAGGTATCAACGCACTGAATCTGAAAACGATGCGAGACATTCTTGCGGGCTGGGCTATCACGATCCCGGCCGGTGCACTGCTCTGCATGTTGTTTTACTTCATTCTCAAACTGATCTTCGTGGACTCAGGCTGGGTCGACACGATCCCACCGCCAACGTCGCTTCCTGGCTGAATTGTTCTCCAGGGTCGATTTTCACAGATGGTTGCATCGCGAGCGCTGTTGTGAGCAGCACCAAGCGGTTTCTTCCTGTGAACGGCTCGCAAATCTCGATTCGACTCGACTACGACAAAGACCATTTGTCATGTCCAGCGACGTTCAATCGAAAAGTTTATCGCTTTTCTTCGGGGTTTAGGACAACTTTCAGGATTCCTTTGGGTAATTCAAAATATCTCTGCGACGATTTCTGCAATGATCGTTATTCAGATAGAGCCCAATCAACTGGAAAACTGATGTCGATGCCGTTTGAATCGGCAATGAGTGACGCAAAGGAATTCGTGTCCCATTCTGCCGAGCCAAATCCCGAAACGGAGCATGGCGAATCGTGTGCCAACGAAGCACGGTTCTTCGAACGACATGCGCAATCAGCCAAACGCTACGCGATGTCAATTGTGCGGCGTTGGGCGGACGCAGAAGAGATCTCCCAGGAAGCGTTTTGCAAATTGTTACACAAGGGAACCATCACGAAAGTGGATTCGGAATCGGCAGCTAAAGCGATCCTGTTTACAACGGTTCGCAACCTGTCGATCGATCGACTTCGAAAGCAAAACAGAAGACGATTCGAACCGATCGATGACCAGAACATTGCGACGCGAGAGTCAACTCACTCGGAAGCGGGGCTGGGGCAGCTTGAGGATCGTGTTTCGCAGGCGATGACAGAACTACCAGAAGAATGGGCAGAGGCATTGCAACTGAAGGTAACTGGCGGATTGAGCTACGACGAAATCGCCAGCGTGCTTTCGGCGACTCATAGCCAGATCCGAACGTGGATCTACCGTGCCAGAAAACAGTTGCAGGTTGAATTAAAGAAGTCAGGTTTGCTGGAGGAATAAGCATGAATCCCAACAACCAGAATTGTGACGATTTTGAACCCATGGTCAGTGCGATGATCGATGGAGAATTGTCACTTGATGAACAGGGATTGCTGTCCAGCCACCTTGATGATTGCGTTGCGTGTCGAAGACTGTTGACCGACTTTGAAGCCGTCGACATCGCCGTAGAGACCCTGGCGCCAGCCAGTAGCCTCGCGACGTTGGAAAAACGCACTGAGACCTTTGTACTGACGCGTCAGAAACCGTCTCTCAAATCGTGGCTATCGGTTTGGCGATTGGTTCCGCTGGCGGCTGTCGCAGCGTTGATGGTTGGCATGTTTCTGGTCACCACAAATCAAACCGCACCCGTGGCCACTGCGGAGCAACTGACTGCTGAACAGTTCGTGAAACCCATGACGGATTTGAATCGAATCAATCATCAACAACAACGCGATCAGGATTTGATGCTCCGAACACTGGGCATGGATCTGAGATCACTAAAGCTGGAACTGAAACAACTTGAAAACGCGGCTCCTGAGGAGCGCCTCCGCCTGGAACAGCAGATTGAAAAGATGCTACATCGCGTTGAGGAGTTTGAAAC
>CAYUNP010000282.1:0-5798 GCA_964446085.1 uncultured Pirellulaceae bacterium | reverse complement strand
CCCGCGACTTTCTGACCAGGCCTGCGATGAGTCGTTGAGTGTCTGCCGACAACTTTTCTTTCCCCGCCCAGGTTTTGGAGCGCTCAACCAGAATTCGCTGTGCCATCCGCGGATACCAGGCGTTCTTGTGACCTAGCAGTTCGGTCAATTTTTCATTCGAAAGCTGATGCAAATCTTCGAACTCGGGCTTCTTTGGTTCCCCATAGGCAATCTTGAAAATCCGCCCACTGGTTCGATGAATACCATCGTTCTCGTGGCACTCGCCAATGTCCGACCAATCGAGAACATAGACTGCTCCGTCAGGACCGTAAGTCAACTCAACGCCACGAAACCACGGATCGGCAGATTGAAACATGTCGGGCGCATGCTTGCCGACAAACGAACTGCCTTCGCGAACCAGAATTTCCTGATTGATTCGCCGGCCATGAAAGTTCAGCGTGAACGCTCGGCCACGAAATTCATCCGGCCAGTTGTCTCCCTGATAAATCATGAAGCCGCAGTGAGCATGTCCACCGCCAGCTTTGCTGGTCGCATCGGAGCCGGTACCGTTGTCGCCGACGACACCTTTCTTGGCGTCGAACCATTTCTCGTTGGAGCCCCAATGGAAATGGTCTGCCGTCTGTTCGATCGTTTGCCAGGTGTATGGGTTGAAGTGCGAGCCATACATTCGGTTGTAGCGTGCACCGGGTACAACATGAAACAGATGGCCAATCACGGTGTTGATAAAGAACATCTCACCGTTTTTATCAAAGTCGAACCCCCAGGAGTTGGTTCCTCCTTCAGCCACGATCTCAAAAATATCCTGGTCTGGATGATAGCGCCAGATGCAGCAATTCATCGGAGTCCGCTTTGAAATCGGCGATCCCGGTTTACCTACATGTGAAACCGCCTGAATTCCGTGACGACTGTAAAGCCAACCGTCTGGGCCCCAACGCAATCCGTTGACAAGATTGTGGCGTATCTCATCGTCTTCAAATCCGTCCAGGATAACTTTCGGCGGACCATCTGGCACATCATCGCGATCGGCGTCGGGAATGAAAATGAACTCCGGCGCGGCCATCAACCACACGCCACCACGACCAAGCTCAATGCCCGTGAGCTTGTTGCCTTTGTCCCAGAAGATTTTTCGCTTGTCGAATTTCCCGTCGTTGTCTTCGTCTTCAAAGATGACAACCCGATCGAAGAGTTCGTTGTTGAAGTTCTCTTTGCGATCCGAGTAGGTGTAATTTTCGACGACCCACAATCGCCCCTTTGAGTCAAACGTCATCGCGATCGGCTGATGCACATCAGGCTCGTGTGCAAATAACGTTACCTCAAAGCCGTCTGGCAACTCGATGGCTTCGAGTGCTTTATGCGGCGGCGTAAAAGGAATCGCTTCTTCTTGCGTATTGGGGATACGCTGTGATTCTTCTTGTGCGTTGATCGCAACGGTAACTCCGCCGATCAACACAAACGGCAACAAACACCACAACGCGACACGACTCAGCATGGTCAACTTTCTTTGGACAAAGAGAGAAGCCCATTCTAACGACGACAGAGGGGCTTTGGGGCAAGCGACAAGCAGAAATTTTGACAGGATGAACATGATCAACAGGATGACATGCAGCCCTCAGCATCATGAATCCTGTTCATCCAATCATGTGCATCATGTAAATCCTGTCAAAAACCAACCGTGGCTCACCCCGTAAATCCAAATTGCAATTGTCCATAACCATCCCCAGCGGGTAAGTTGGAGGCATGAGCAAAATAGATCAATTCGAAAGTTTGTTTCGAGCAGCCAGTAAACCGGTGTTTGAACTCGAATCCGTTGAAGTTCGTGACGTTCTGATTGTCACCGACATGGACCAGCAACAGACGAACCAGTTCGCCGATCAAGCCAAAGAATTCCTGACAGCACTCGATACTCCTGAACCCGTTCGCTACTCGCAGATTTGCGGCAGCGAATTTAGTACCGTGCAACAACTGCTGGATCGTCTGGAAAACCCACGCCCTGATCTGGTGTGTACCTATCGAAACCTGCACGCCGAAACGGCCGACCATCCGTTCAGTCTGGGCGCCTATGTCAATGTGCTGACTCAAGCCACAGAGATCCCTACGCTGTTGTTGCCCGAACCCAAAGTCCTCGCCAACACTGATCCTTCACCGTTATCAGACAAAACCAAACATGTGATGGTGGTGACGGACCATCTCGCAGGAGACCATCATTTGGTCAGCATGGCGGTTCGGTACGTTACCGACGATGGGGAGTTGGTACTAAGCCACATCGAAGATCAACAGTCCTTCGATCGCTACATGAAAGCCATCGACAAAATTCCCGATCTCGATTCCGAACTGGCGCGAAAGACGATCAGTGACCAACTGCTCGGTGAACCGAAGGACTATATCGAATCCTGTCGGACAGTGCTTCAGGAACTTGGCGTGACAAACCCAATCAACCCACTGGTTACCTTTGGAAACCGGATTGAAGACTATCGCCACCTGATCGAAGATCGCCATATCGATTTACTGGTGATGAACTCCCGTGACGATGATCAGCTGGCGATGCATGGCGTGGCTTATCCGTTGGTGGTGGAGCTACGCAAGACCCCGATTCTTTTGGTATAAGTTTGCATCGATTGTGGCTGCGGCGTCTCGCCGCAGTAGACTCAGCAATCACTGCGGCGAGACGCTGCAGCCACACCCCGTTTTCAGTCTGCAGCGTTTTCGAGTTTTGAAAGTCTAAAATGGATTTGTTGATTGCCAACGCTCACTCTGTTCACTGGTCGGTGACAACTGTATTTGCGCTCCTGTTGGTCGGACTGATCCTTTGCCTGGCACTCGAAGAAAAGATCCACGCCAAGAAATCGATCATTGCTGCCTCGTTTGCTGCTGTCTGCCTGTTACTGGGCACGTTCACCGGCATCCTGAGCTTCGAAAAGATCGTTGTCGGAAGCCATCGCGCGGAATTGCGAGCCAACGAAGAAGTCGAAGTTCTGGTTTACTCGGAAGAAAATCCTGACACGGGCGAAGTCATGGAAGTCGCGGGCGAAAACGCCGTTGATGACGAATCGCATCAGTCACCTGCTGCTGATGACCACGAAGATCATGAGCACGCTAAAACAGGACACCATACGTTGCATGTCGATGGTCACCGACTTTCGACGCCTGTCTACATTCCGGGAGTCGACTGGAGCGTTATCGCGATCATTTTGGGCTCCAGCCTGTTCGTCGACGTGACCAGTAAGTCTGGCCTGTTCACCTGGATCGCAGTCAAGGTTACCAAAGCTTCCGGAGGCGACCCGCGTCGATTGTTGTATTTCTATGGGCTGATGACCGTCGTTTTTTCGGCCGTGCTGAACAACGTAACGGCCATGATTATTGTCGGCTCACTGACGGCTGTATCGCTGGACAAGCTAAAACAGAACAAGTTGCTGCTGGGATTCCTGTTAATCGAAGGGTTACTGACCAACGTAGGCGGGTTGCTAACACTGATCAGTAGTGTGCCCAACATCATCGTGGGCACCGCCGCCGATATTAGCTTCGTCACCTTCTTCGTAAAGTCGGCTCCATTTGTTGTCGTGGCGACCTTGTTGACGCTGTGGATGGGCTCGATGCTGTTCGGCATTCACAAGCTGAAAGACAAGTCTGCGAAAGAGGAAGCAAAATCGCTGGTTGGTGGCTTTGATGAAAACGATGGCGTCGAGAGCTGGGGATTTTTCCGGTTTTCCGTCGCCATGCTGCTGCTGTTCATTGTCACAATTGCAACAACATCGGCTTTGCCGGGAGTCAGCAAGCTGGGGATGGGTTTCGTGGCGATGACGTTCGCGGTAGTCATGCTGTGGCGGTTCAAGTCGGACGTAAACCGGTTTTACAGTGCCGTCGACTGGGATTTACTGGGCTTCTTCATCGCGCTGTTTATGGTGATCTACGTGATGGAACACGCGTTAGTGTTGGAGAGGATCGGCGACGGACTGCAGATGGTGATGTCCGACATCTCGGCAGAAAATCCTTCGGCCAAGGACGCTTCGTTGCTACTGGTCGGATCGGCATTCTTCAGCAGTGTGACAGACAACATTCCATTGGCGGCGATGTTCGCCAGCATCCTCAGCAACCTTGGCGCCCCCGAGAGTTCGACTTTGTGGTGGTCAGTCATCTTCGGAGCCAACCTTGGCGGCAACATCACGCCAATTGGATCGGCATCGACACTGGTCGCGGTCACGATCATGCACAAGCACAAGCTGCCGCTTTCGTTCGCTGGATTTGTGAAAGCCGCAGTCCCTTACGCGATCGTACAAATCATTTTAGCGTTGGCCTACGTGTTGTTCGTGCTGCCGTTGATCAAGTTCGGCTGATCGTTTGCATCTCTTCCGCAGTCGCATTTTTTGACAATACGATGTTTGCGATGATGCTGCACGAATTGTGAGTGGCAAAGCGATAGGCGGTTCGCGCCTTGCCGCTCACTTTTCCCAAACAGCACCTAGAATCCGAACACGCCATTGACGGCTCGGTTAATCCCCTGGTTGATAAGCCCATCGGAAACCCGGGTGCCAAGGTTCTGACCGATTTGCCCCAACGATTGCTGAGCCCGTTGCGAGGTTGGCACGTTCGCAGCAGGCTGCTGAATCGCCCCGCCAAAAATTGGCTGTTGGGATCCGAGGATTCCCTGTGAACCAAGTTGAGGCTCGAGGCCCGGACTAAATTGGGATCCACCAGTACGACATCCAGAGGTGGACAATGCCAGTACAAACAAAATTAACAACAAAAAGCTTCGAGCCATGACGGTCTCCGGAAGATGGAGGAAAATAAGGAGGGTCGGCCAAGAATAGATAAACACGCCGATTGGTGAAATAGAGTTTCGGCTCAGCAATTGCTGCCAGAATCCTCAGTGGCGCAAGCTACAGGTGAAATTGAAATTTTTACAATTGAGGAGAGTATGCCGTACTGTTTGGTTTCTTTTTGTTTTGCCGGCACACCAATACAAGCCCGAAGCGCAAGCGAGTGAATCCCGAATCTCCAGCGGTTTCGTTTGCGTTTATGGTGTCTGGAAAAGAAACGCGGCCACAAAGGCTGCGATGATGATTCTTGTGAGGGGGCATATTTGCCCACGAATCACGTGAATTTTCATGAATGACCCGGTATGAGTTTCCCAACCGAACTGTGGACTACTTTTTGGCCCAGTGCAATGCGGCGAACACACGGCTGTCAATGTCGAAACCGTTTTGCGCCTGATCGGTAAGCCAGGTTTCAAGTTCTGCGATCGGAATTTCGTGGACAGTGATGTCTTCCGATTCATCACCGCCGCCCGGACCCGTCTTTTGCAGTTCACGAGCCAGAAAAATCGCTACGCGTTCATCGGTAAGACCAGCTGATGAAGTGACGGTCGTCAACGGCTTCCACTTTGCCGCCGAATAACCCGTCTCTTCCAACAATTCACGCTCGGCGGCGATCTGTAACGATTCGGATTCCTGCCCCACGATGTCGCCCGCCAACCCGGCCGGCAACTCGATGACGCGCGAGTCCGTTGGTGGGCGGTATTGCTCCACCAGGATCAGCTTCCCGTCATTCGTGACCGCTACGACAGCAACAATTCGGACCTCCGATTGCCGCTGCACGAACGACCAACTACCACGTTCAACCAGTCTCAGGAACTTTGTTTCGGCGATTGTTTTAAGTGGTTCGCTATTCATAAGCGTCGACCTTTCCAAATGGTGAGCGACAAAGAGCCAAGAGGAATACCAAACTCGATCGATCTAAGCTTGGCTCGTTTCGTGCAAATGCACCTGTGTATCAGAATCGCCTTCCACGCGGAACACGCGATC
>CAYUNP010000281.1:0-5845 GCA_964446085.1 uncultured Pirellulaceae bacterium | reverse complement strand
GGTTGAAGACGCCAATGAGTCGGAATCAACCGGGCCGTTCATGCCACAAGACGAAAAGCTCCAGTGGGAATCCGAATGGGCGCAGCACGTTTGCTGGCTGCGTACCGTTCTGAAAGCCAGACTGCGCAATTCGTTTGACACCGACGAAGTGCTCCAGGACGTTGCCGTTCTGGCGTGGCGAAAACGGGCTCAATTGACTGACAGCAACCGAATCGAGCCGTGGCTATACCGGATCGCGACTCGTCAGGTATTGATGTTTTGGCGAAAGCAAAAACGAAACCAACAACAGGTTGGGCTTTCTCCGAGCACAGAACTGCAGGTCGACGAAGGAACAATCGATCCGGCCGAATGGATTTGCAAAAGCGAAGCACATGATCTGGTTCGCGAGGCAATGCAAAAACTTGCTGCCGAGGACCGGGAGATTCTGATGCTGAAACATGTTGAGGGATGGACGTACGAACAAATCTCTGACTGCCTTGAAATCACGTACGACAAAGTCGTCTACCGAATTTCCAGAGCACGGGACCGACTTAGAAAACAACTTGCCAACAGCAACTTCAAAGACCATGAATAACAACACACAAAGCAAAATGATTCAGAAGCTGGTTGATGGCGAATTGAGCCACGACGCCCGGTCGCAATGGATGTCTGGCCTTTCTGATGGCTCTGAAACGTGGCGAGAGTTGGCTCTGGCCTTCGTTGAGAAGCAGGTGATCGGTGAAGCGTTGGAAGGCATCGCTGAAGAAGTGCCAAAAACTTTTGTCGCTCCGAAAAAGCAGATCGAAGAAACAGGTTCGCAGCGGCGTGCCAGGACGTTGATTTGGTTGGTTGGTCTGACCGCATGCTTGTTGGCTGGCGTTTTCATTGGTGCAGAATTCGCCGCACAAAATTCAGATTCCGTGGCTGTCAAACAGGATATCAATTCGCAACCACTTAAGCAGGACTTACAGGAACACGACGCTGCCATTGGGTTGGCCGATGCACTTTCGCGTAGTAGCTCTCCTGTTCCCAACGAGTTCCGCAGAGCATTGCTGCAAGCGGGATATTCACTGCGGGACCAACAGACCATTGCCAATGTGACGTTGCCAACGGGAGGACAGGTCGAGCTTCCTGTGCGTGACGTTGATGTTACCTACGTTGGCTTGAAGGCGTTTCAGTAGTCCCGTTTTTTAAAATCATCTTTTGGAACTCAATGGAGAATATCATGAATTTTTCTGATCACATCGTGCAACAAATACAACTGGCTGCACTTGTTGTTTGCTTGGCGCTTGCGAACGCCTGCCCTTCCTTCGGCCAGGACCAGGAGAAAGCCCAGCCCGAAATCGAGGTGCGTGAATTCCGCAAAATCCAGTATTTGCTAGAGGACAAGATAATTGGCGAATCCATTGAGGAAGCCAACAAGGAATCAGAAGATGAAATAGACCGCTCCCTGATTTCCAACTACTGGATTGGAGTTCAGTGCGAGAAAGCAGGTTCATCGACTTTCTCACCCAAAGCAGCGCCCGAAGCTGAGTTGACCATTAAAGGCGGTATGAAAATTCTGACGGTTACACAAGAGAGCGCTGCCAATGAAGCGGGGTTGAAAGAGAATGATGTATTGCTCAAGTTCGCAAACAGGGACGTGAATTCATTGAATGAACTCTATACGGTCATTGGTGAAACCAAAGACAACGAATCGGAACTGGTTTTGATTCGCGAAGGTAAGCTTGTTTCCTTGAAAATTACTCCTCACAAACGCCCCGAGACCTCGCAAGAGAGCGTTGAGGGGCAGAGCGGCGTTAATTGGCAGAGCTTTTTTAGCGATCCGTCAGTCGAAACGTTTTCTTTCTACAATGGACCAGAAGGTAAGCAAGTACCAGAAGGCTATCGAATCAAGGTTGAACTGGCTCCAGGAGAGGATATTGCATTAACGGTCGAACAAGGCGACGACACCTTTAAAGCCAACGGGGATTCGGTTGATCAGCTTCCGAAAGCAGTTCAGGATATCGCCAATGAACTGGTTGCGAAATGCAAGCCAATGGTCGAGGACAAGAACGATTTGCCGCCGATAACCCTGTTGGGTTATCATCGGCAAGCGCAACAATCAAACAACAACGACAGACTCACAGCGATCGAGCGACAACTGACGGAAATAACGAAAGCTCTCCAGGAACTTAAGTCGTACTCGAAAGATTAGAGCCACAATCAAAACTCATTCACGATTTCACTGCCATTGATCGTACCGAGTGCTCCCCAGACATCCAAGGGCCAGACGCGGCAAAGCGTTTGAGAGGGCGTATCACAAATCATAACCCGCCGCGTCAGCAAGGGATCCCTCGCTCACGCGTCGGGTTATGTTATTTTCCCACGCATCTCCAAATCCAAACTGCGGCTAAAATGTTGGCAATCGCTACATCACCAAACCGTCACATAAATCGATTCGCCTATTTCGAGAGATACATGCCTGCCAGAGGAAATCGCCCGAACCCTCGTGGCATGAATGATCAACGCGATCGAGGGCGAAGAAAAAAAGATCACAGAGCAGGTCAGTCGAGGCGGAACAGCCACGATTCTGAAGCAGATGACTTTTCAGTTTTTGAAACCTGGTTGGAAAACGAATTTCGAAATGAAACAGGTGACCGCATTGAACCAAGCCAGTCAATCAGCTTCAAAACATTCCTGAAATGCGCCGCGAACTTCGACATGGCTCCCGATGAGAAGCTTCGGATTCTTGCAATCCATTGGGAAGACGACTGTATGTCAATGGACCAACCCAGGGGCTGGAACATTCTCAAACGGGTTTATCAGGAGGCATTGAAATATGACTCGACATGGGGAACTCACTACCACTCAATGTCCCTCTCGGCCAGGGCGTGTGCTGGCTGGCTCAACAACTCGGATCCGCAACGTGAAATCATATTCAAAGAAGCGCGTTCAATCTGTCGCGAAGGCTTGGCGATTGTACCCGATAACGCAACACTTCATCTTTCGATTGGACGCTGCGAATATGACATGGGCAATTCCGAAGTGGCCCTGGTACACTTTCAAGACGCAATTGGAATCGAGCCCAAACTGATGTGGGCGATCCTGTATCGCGCCCATTGTTTGCACGACCTTGAAAGATGGGCCGACGCGGCAGAGGCATATGAAGCAGTGGATTTGAGCTACTTCGATCGCCACCTGCAATGGCGTGCTGATTTACTTCGTGATCAACTGGCAGAGTGTTACCTGATGTCTGGACAACGAGAAAAAGCAATGTCGGGATTTCTTGCTGTGCTAAGGCATTATGAATCGAACGAAAGAACACTTCAGACGCCGGACTATTTGATCCGCGCGGCAAAAGGTGGGCTACGAAACGAAATCGCTGAGAGAACAACGGAGCTGCTCAAGAAAGAGCAGTTTTTTGACGAGGCTCAATCTGTTGCAGAATTCGATCCACCTGTTTGACTGAACTTTCATCGCTTCAAAATCAAAACTCGTCAACAATTTCACCGCCGTTGATCGTGCCGCGCGATCACCAAATACTGTAAGGAGTGGGAACGCCGTGAAGCATCTTGAGAGAGAGTGTTTCTAAATCGTGACCCGCCGCGTCACAGGAAATTGCATGGACAATACAAGCCCGAAGCGCAAGCGAGTGAATACCACGGTCTATTCACTCGCTTGCGCTTCGGGCTTGTATTTGTTGCAAGTCGCTCAAAATCACATGTGAAGCTTAATGCAATTTCCTGGTCAGCAAGGGATCCCTCGCTCACGCGTCGGGTTATGAAAAGTTTCCCACATCTTTAACTTGTGGCCAGAATGTAGGCATCTCTCAAACCAGGCGGTCAAAACTCGTCAACAATTTCACCGCCGTTGATCGAACCGAGTGCTCCCCAAACTCCGTAGGGGCTGGGGACACCAGCAGCCATTTCTTCTTCAGTAGGTGTCGGACTCGAAGAATCGCCAGCATCAATATCGGAGTCCATGAACGAAACAGAACCGTCGAATCTCGCAATGTTTATGCCGCCTGGGTGGGGTCCGCTGGCTGAATAAATCCCGTCAGCGCCAATGCCTCCGACGGAAGCACTTGGACTGTTGGGAGGCAGGATTGTATTGAATAGCCCAATACCCGCGCGACCGTCAGCCCAGTGGCTTCCACGGCCAACGGAACTCAGAGAAACGCCCGCATTGAATCGCCAGTCATCGCCATTGCTATCGGTCAACTGATAACATTCAACGGGGCTTTCAAGGATCGAAGCTGCCTGATTGATCGCCCAACGGTGCTTTCGATTTTGGAAATTCCTCGCTCCTATTTCACCCGCACTGATCGTGTTGCTTGCGCCATCGGTGATGTCGTCGAAGGACAACTCCACACTGCCGCCAAGACCTCTGGAAGCGGACGTTGACGACGAAATGTTTCGAGCCCGATCACCGACACAAAATGCATAGTGTGTTACCGCAAACTTTGAATCACTCCTGGGAGCGTTGGGGCATATCAAAAGCGATTTCTTGATTCGCCAGGGATCATAGTTTGTGTTGCTCAATGCGGGAAAGGCGGGAAATCCTTGGCCTCGAATTGTGCACCCTTGCGTAATCTGATTGTACTGCTCTCCTTCGTCCAGAAACGGCAAAAGGTCAACGAGCGCGCTAACCTGATCGCTACTGCCAACCGCATTAAATCCTTTAACTCCCATCAAAGACGGGAAGTGTTGGTGTGTCGATTGAAAATTGGTGGCGGCAAGCATGATCTGCCGGAGACTGTTTTGACAGACTGCGCGTCGGGCTGGACCTTGACGCCCAAGGTTCAATGCTGGCAAAAATAACGCAATAAATACTGCGATGATCCCTATGGTAAACAGCAATTCCTTCAAACTGAATCCTGGTCGATTCATGATTCCTACCTTCAATAGTCCGTGAAATCTGCCACAACACCATCGTTGCCACACCCCATCGCACCCCAAACACCATAAGGACTCGGCGTTTCTTCGACCATCTCCGCGTCTGTCAGCGTGGGACTGGACGAATCTCCTGCATCGATGTCAACATGGATCGCGTGTACCGAACCGTCAAACGCCGCTACGTTTATCGTCCCCGGATGCGGCCCGCTGGCAGAGTAAATTCCATCGACACCCGCGCTACCTTTCACTGCAGCACCTGGGCTTTTCGGTTTCAATATCGTGTTGAACAAAGCAACACCTGCGCGTCCATCGGCCCAATGTCCACCTCGTCCGATCTGACTTAACAAAACCCCCTTTCGAAATCGCCAACCTGTTTCCGCTCCGTCAGCCAACAGTTCGCATTGAGCCGGATCATCAAGCATTGAAACTGGCTGATCGATCGCAAACGGATTTTTGTTAGCACCCTCAATATTTGAACCTGTTTCACCGACGCAGATCGTATTGCTCGATCCGTCAGTTATTGAGGCAAATGAGCTTTGCAGATTGCCGCCAAAACCGCCTCGCAATGTAGATGGCGTGGCAATATTTCTGGCTCGATCACCAATGCACAGCCCGTAGTGAACTGGCCCATAGTTCTGGCTTTCCGCAGACAAAACTGGGCATGTAAATGCTGGAACCATAGCCTTCCACGGCTCGTAATCCTTCACATGAAGCGGAGGAAAAGCAGCGTACTCAACTCCATCGATGACTGTTGACTGAGTGATCTGTTCGTACAGCTGGCCCTGTTCCAGGAAAGGAAGGATCGCCACAAACCCGCTGAGTTGCCTGGCGCTTCCGACGTCAGCAAACTCGGTAGGCCCAGTACAGGCAGGAAACCGCATATGCGATGCCTCGTAATTCAATATTGCCAATGCAATCTGACGCACATTGTTCATGCACTGAGTTCTGGGGGAAGTTTCTCTGACTCTTTGCACCGCCGGCAACAACAT
>CAYUNP010000280.1:0-5893 GCA_964446085.1 uncultured Pirellulaceae bacterium | reverse complement strand
CCTCCACCAAATCCACCGCCGCCATGCCAACCGCCGCCGAATACTGCTCCCCCAAATTCAAATCCATCGTCCAGCATGTCGTTGCCACGGGTTCCTGGCCCAGACCTGGAATTAAATCGTGGTGCTGCAGGAAATCCAAACCACTGCGTCACCACAGAAAGGCCGTCCATAAATTCGTAGACACTCGTACCAATGTCGTACCGCTGAGCCAGCACTGGCGCGAATACATTGGTGTGAAAAGTCTTGGGTTTCCCCGATCGAAGTTCCAGGTCCACATCCGTCCAATCGACGCCACTGACGTTGTCGACATGAGCCCAACCTTGCAGATACGCTTTCTCTTTTTCCCACAGCAATCGATATGTCATTCGCCAGATCGGCATATCGACAACGTATGCAAACTTGATGTTCCTTTTCTTGTCTCCTTCGAACAGCAGTTCAAGTTCGCGTTGGTTCGCCTGCCGAGATTTGACCACGCCCCGCAAGGCCAGAGCCAGTTTTTTATTGAGTTCCGGTTTTTCAAAACCAATCGTATTAAATTTACTTAACTCGTGAGAACTGAGACCTTTTTCGCCGATCAAAACGACCATCTCAATCGCAGTGTCGCCCTGCATTCGATTTTCGACACCAAAAATACTGCCAGAGATTGAGTGACCATCTTTCGTCAGGACAACCGTTTCGCCACGCAAACTCTGAAGTAACTGAGCCACCGTCATCGGTTGGCCGATATCATTGGCCGCAATATCTTCAGGGTCGGGTGCCGGTTGATACTCAATGGCACGAACGTGACCGCTGCCATCGTCCGAGATTGCCAGGCTTTTGAGCACGTCACTGACATCGTGAGTGCTGAACTTTAATTGAACTCGGCCATTGCCTTCGAGTTCACCTTCATGCTGAAGTTGCCCAACCCCTGAGTTGTACAGAACAATTCGTTTGACGGGCGGAGTTTTCGAAACCTTGAACTTGCTTTCAGTTTCTTCCTGTGCGGAGAGAAGTGCTGTCGAAAATGCAGTGGAAACAAGAATAGACGTGAGCAAGCATCGTTTGAGCATCATGTTCTCTGTGGTTGGCACATTGATTGCGATATCTTCTGTTGCATTCACTAATGCGAATTTGATGCCAAAGCAGATCAGGAGGCGGATTAGATGAGGTTTTCCAGTTATTTCACGAGAGCATTTCAGAAATCATCAGCGATGTCTGTGACCATATGTTTAATGTTGCTGCCATTGGGAATCGTTCAATTGTTCAATCCTGCAGCATCACTGGCTCAATCGACGACCGTCCGTGCTTCGACTGCTCAAAGTTTTAGTTTGCAGCGATCCGCGATTCCGAATTCGATCTCCAGAGCTCAACTGGCAACCGAATCATTGCTGGCGCAGCCCGTTTCAAGTTTCGCAATTCATGACGACGAAACATTGCCTTTAAGAGACGTGGTCGAAGCGATTGGCGTAACCGTGTTCATTGATATAAATCTCGATGGTGTCCTCAGCGTGAAGGACGATCTGAACATGAGATCAGGTGTCTCAATGGCCAAAGCATTTTCCTTCGCTCTGAAAGAGTGCGATGCGGAATACTTGATCGATGACGATGGTTCAATTTTGTTAATCTGTGTTGATGACGCCAACGAGCCTCGTTACATGAGCGTCGTAACCTACGACGTGACGCGACTTACGGGCTCGGCATCCAAAGCGAGGCAATTGGCGCACGTTCTTTGTAACTCGATCCATTCTGATTCCTGGGAAGCAAACGGCGGCGGCAACGGAACATTGTCCGCTTATTCAAATAACGGGAAAATTCTGTTCACGATCAGTCAGAGTCAGACAACCCACCGCTCGATTCGCCGCCACTTCAATTCGATTGTGGGCCTTGGCGCCAGAAGAAGCGCCGCCATGGTTGCCAATCCTGCTCCAGCAACAACCCGAACCATGCCTGTTCGCCCGAGTCCACTTTCAAGTAGCGTGGTTCAGGTCCCCAGGCAGCAAACCACTAAATCGCTTCGCATGCGTCGCGGTTTAGCCCGCCCAAACAGTGGTTCAACGGGAGGTTTTGGTGGAGGCGGTGCCAAGGGCGGAGTGTTTTAATTTCTCAAACAGGTCGTTTGGCTCTATTTTGAGAGCTTTGCATCGATCACACCAACAGATACCTCGCCAGGACCAACCGTCAAACTTTTGAGAACCCGTCCCGACTTTCTGTCCGACACAGGAATCTCAACCGCTTTTTGTCCCGGGTTAAATGCCATCACAGTGATCCGATCACCTTTGCGGAAAGCACTGTAGTACGGCCAGGGGGCAGCCAGCGACACATCGACCGTGCCGACACCGGACATAAAATGAATCCATCGGTAGACGTTGGCAAAACTATTACCATCGAGATCGATCTTGACTGACTCATCGAACTTTGCGATCGCTGCGTCCGGGTCGTAAAACGACTGATACATCCACATGTTGTCAAACCAGCGGTCTTCAACACCACCGTTCTCTTTGACAAAATCTTCGTACTGTCGTTTGACGTGTTGCGGGTTGTAGCCAAGATAAAGCGAGCTTGGTGTGATTGGCAGATACTGGATGCCAAACACATATTCCGAGAAATCGTAGTACCCCGAATAGGCTGCTTTTCCACCCTGCAGCAGCGAGACAAACTGGTGATCAAATTCGCCACCGTTGGGGTAAATGTCGTTGTCCACATCAAAGTAGTACTGATTGATCGCGGCGGCCTCGGTCACGTATCCCCAAATGCCGTGGTCGCGTAGTTTTTCGTTTTCCGAAACCATGCCCCATAGAGCGATTGCCTGCCACGAGTGCATCGCTTCGGATGAAGACTCCTGATCATTCCCGTCATCCTCCGCGCCTTCGCCCCACCCGCCGCGACCGTTAGCCCAACCGTGTCCTTCGTAAGGATCCATCATTCGCATATGAGGGAATTTTGAATGGTTGCGCTCAGGCGAGTTGTAATCGTGGATCAACATATCCACCATCGGGCCGTAGTCATCTTTGAAGTCGCCGTCATACATTGAAAGAATGGCGGACGCGTACACGAAATGCGAATAGTGAAAATGATGATCGGTATAATCATACGCATAGAACGTCGCATTCATCCCGATCAGGCCACCGCATTTTTTGTCGTAGTAAAAGTAGCGATCTTCTTCGCCCGGCGTTGCCGTAAACCAATCGACCAGTTCCTTTCGCAGTGCCGCAATGAGCTTGTCTCTCGCAGCGATATTTCCTGAACGGTCAGCGACAGGAATCAACCGCGAAATGTGCGCAATCTGCTTGCCGCCAAAGTAAGTGTCATTCCGCATGATGACCTTGTTTCCTGAATCCATTAGCTTCGCCAGCTTTTTGTCCTTCGTGCCAGCGAAAACTTCCCTGTCGGCTGCGATCCTGTCCAGCATTTTGTTCAGTCGAGCCTGATCATAGGACGCAGAAGTTGGTTCCGGAAAAAAAGGCATCAACCCGTGAAAGGGAACTGTCGTGCGAAACTCGTTGGCATGCACCAACTTCAATCGCCCACGCAATGACGCGTATCCCTGGTCAGTTAACTCGAGCGATTGGCCTTTGTAATGATGCGGAAACAGCGCTAAAAATCCGGGCGCCGGATCACCTTTCATCGATTCGGTCTCAATCCGGTAGGTTGTGGTGACGGTGCTCTTTGACACATCATATTCGTAGTCAACTCGTGAGCCAGTCACACGTTGAAAGGCAGCTGAACGAAAACTTTCAAACGAGGATTTGTCTGGCAACGCCGCAATCGCCAGGTAGGTGCATCCGGGAAGCTCGATCGACGAATGCTCCATGAGCCTGTCCGTGTTGGCTTTGTCCCCAAGGAAGTACAGGCCGTAGTCGTGTTTCCCTTCAACCCGGATCCACAATGCGTCCGGAGTTTCCTCAACGAGTTCAAAGCCGGTGAGCAATGAAACTTCGGGCGTCCCGTTCTTGAACGTTGCATAGGTAAACGGCAGGCCATGTCCGATGGTTGTTGTCCAATGAGCAGTTTCCGAGCGAAATCCAATGTCGACGGTGAAGTCACCCCAGCCAGCCGCTTCGGCACGAGTGAATTTTTCTCCCTTGAGCCCGACTCGAAGATCCGGTTTGAACGGATACTTAACCGCAACTTTTGTTTGTACGACCTCGGGACGATCAATGAACAAACCTGATTCTTCACAGCGCACCGCCATCGGAATCGCATACAGATTTTTCGAAAACGGTTCGGTCAATACCGTCGTCCACCAGTCGCTGGTCGGCAATGGAGGAGACAATTCGTCGGATACGAAGACTTCAAACCTCGGGCCATGGTCTTTGGCATCAAAACCTGTCAGAGAATCCGTATAGCTGGCTTTGCCAATGGAAATTATTTCCGCTGAACAGGAGCCATAAACGGTCAGCACCAGGATCAGGGCGACGAACTTCTCCAACGTGGCAATCAGACTTCTACTCGACACAACGTGCTCCAATGAGTGGCCCTAAATTCAAGACCCGGACATGATAACACGCGAAAGCTGGCAGAGGTTTTCTGCTTTGGCATTCTGATCACAGACTCGAAGCCCATGTCAACTATCGTTCGATTGGCGGAAAGTCGATTTCATACGAATAGCTTTCTACGAACTCGTCGAGTTCCGAAGTGGTTTTTGAGAGCGCTTTTTTTGTCGCCACGCCAGAACGCATCGCCTTTTCCAGCAAACCCTGGCCTCCTGCTCCGAACTGTTTCGCCATTTCGACAACGCGAGCGACCTGAGGATCCTGCATGATTTGCTCAACCTCCTCGGTAGTCTGATCACGCAGTTTTTGACTCGATTTGAACTCCTTCAATGGATACCATTTCGAATCGAGCGCCTTGAAATAGAGCGTCGTCGTGACCGAAACCGTTTCTCCTTGCGTCAATCGGGACACAGAAAAACTGCGACGCCCTTCTTTCTCCGCTGTGCGAATGATCCGTGTTAGCCAGGCATTCTTCTGTGCCTTCGTTCGGCGATCTTTGAACTCGGGCAGTCCAAGATCTTTACCTAGCTGATCGATCTGCGAAAATCCTCCGCCTTGCAACATTCCCTGTAACGCCTGCAGTGGATCGGCCTCGTCGCCACGCCGTATCATCGCCTCTCCAACGCCCTGATACTCCAGTCGCGACAAAAGCGAAAACTCAACCAGCGCTTTTCTGGCTTCCCACTCCTCGTCCGAGTCGGGCATTGGCGGCATTTCGTTGCCGAGCGTCAACTCGTAAGCAGGTATATCAATTTTCTGCTTTTCGATTCTTCGCTTGAGAACCGTAGCAGTAAGCGTTTCAACATCGGCAATGTTTTCCGACCAACCAATGCCGGCCAGTCGGTGTCTCTCTTCCGTTTGAGCATACACTCGGCCTTTTTTGTCCCCTTCGACAGTCACAATCGCATATTTGAAGTTTGAAACATCGATTGGCTTGTCGAGGCCAAGCAGTTTTTCGTTTTCGTCCAGGAGTTCATTGATCACGATTCCGTCATCGCCATCGTGCTCGGCCCGCCACTGAGCAATACGACGCTTTAACGTCTCGCGCGATGCCTCCAACGCCTTCGCTTCCACTTCAATGTACTCTTTCCAAAAAACTGGATGAGCTTTTTCCACCCACTTGCGTCGCACAACGATGGAGACCGAATCTGCTGCTTGCCTCAGGATAATTCCACGCAAGCGACCGAGGCCACGAACAGCCACAACATCGACAGCAAGTCGCTTTGGCTCGACGGGAGTTCGCTTTTGCTGCGCCGTCGTTTCGGATGCTGCCGTGGCAAGTAAAATCAGCAAGAAAACTACCAGGTACAGTCCATGCGTCGCGCGTGTAGAAAATGAATACATGCTCTGCCCCAGTTAGTATTTTTCTGTTCAGTTTAACATCTCAAATCGCGTGACGGGAAACGGGAAGTTCGGCCAAC
>CAYUNP010000279.1:0-5911 GCA_964446085.1 uncultured Pirellulaceae bacterium | reverse complement strand
CCGATCATGTCAGCGCGGTCGTTAATGTCAGAAGGTTGCCTGGCATCGACGTCTGGTTTCGGCTTGTCCATCCAACCTTGCGAGGTCTCGATGTTCTTCTCTGCCTGTCGTACTGATTCGAAGTAGTCGTTGAGCAAATGGTTGTCAGCGGTGCTGGCTTTTCGTTTGAGCTTTTTGGCTTGCGAGCCA
This sequence comes from uncultured Pirellulaceae bacterium, assembly GCA_964446085.1. Lineage (GTDB taxonomy): Bacteria > Planctomycetota > Planctomycetia > Pirellulales > Pirellulaceae > Mariniblastus. The sequence continues at coordinate 5,722 of CAYUNP010000279.1, read as the reverse complement.
AGTTCATCGAGGATGCTCTTGCCGTCGTTGAGTCGCTGCTGTTGTTTTTTGATTTCAGCTGGCTTTCCCTGGAGAAACATTTTGGCAAACATTCGGGCCGGGCTTGTTTCGGCGGGGATCATCACGCCGCCCTTGGTGTATGACTGGCTTTGGCGTTTCACCGATCCAAGAGACACCGACGAGAATCGTGTTTGGTTGCCAAAGTGATTCGCGGCGACCTGGTCGATGGAGATCGTGTTGCGGAACCCTCCCATGCCGGGCTTGCGAGCCGAAGTCAGGAAGGTGAGCTCGCTGTCGTGAGGCTGACGACCGGTTTGGTCTTCGTGTTGCAGACCGGAAAACAAAGTGAAGTCTTTGCGATGATCCTTGAGTAAATCAAGATACGGCGTTGATTTGTAATCCGCGCCGGCGGTTTCAGGGAACACGTTGGGTGGGTGCAGACCAAGCGCCGTGCAGATGAAGACCAGGCGTTTGGGTGCTTCGCCGCCGGTAAGTGCCCACGCCGGAGCCATCGACTCAAGGAAGGGAAGCGAGAGGGAAACGCCGGCTGTTTTGAGAAATGTTCTGCGTTGCATGGTAAGAACTTTGTTTTGATTCTGAAGTTTGATCGTTTAACGGCAAGCCGTAGGCGACTGCGGCTAGGTGGCAAAGTCGCCTTCGGCTTGCCGTTAAACGACTGTCATGAATGTTGCAATTTGTTACTTATGCATGAACAACTCGCTCTGCACAATTTCGTGAATGATGTCTCGCACAGGGTAATCGTCTTTTGCGGTTCGCTTCAAAATTGCTTCGATCTTTTCCCGATCGGCAAACTGAATTTCAGCTCCGGTTGCGTACACGGTCAGCCTGGAAATGAAATTGCGAGCAATCTGTTCTTTGTCTTCAAGCAAATGTTTTTTGAATTCGCCAATGTCGGCAAACGCTTTTCCGTCGGATGTGGTGCCGCCTGGATCAACGGCTGGTCCGCGACCGGGCGGGTTCTTGACGATGAATCCTCCGAAGTTGCTGGTGCCGCCATCGGTGCGGTATCGCTTGCGGAATCCGCCGATAGGGTCAAAGCTCTCGAGTGCAAAACCTGGCGGATCGATCTCGCGATGACACTGATTGCAGGATTCCATTTTGCGATGAGCCTTGAGGATCTCGCGGATGGTTGTCTTGCCACGAGTGTCGGGTTCGATCGAGCCGATGTCTGGTGGAGGAGGCGAAGGCGGTGTGCCGAGAAAGTTCGTCAACACAAAGTTGCCTCGCATGACAGGCGATGTCGTTGTTCCGTTGGCAGTTGTTTTCAGGATCGCGGCTTGGACAAGCACGCCGCCGCGAAGACTGTCTTCGGGAAGTTTGACTTTGCGGAAGTGCTGGCCTGCAATGCCTTTGATTTTGTAGTGCGTCGCCAGACGACGATTGAGAAACGTAAAGTCCGAATCGATCAAGTTCGTCAGGCTCATGTTCTCCTTGATCAGTTCGTCGAAGAACAATTCCGTTTCTTTGGAAACCGCATCAGAAAGCAACTCATCCCACTCAGGGTACATTCCATCGTCTGGAGTCGTAGCATGGACTTTGTGAAGCCATAACCACTGGCCGAGGAAGTCCTTTACAAAACGGTCGGCTTTGTCGTCGGCAAGCATTCGTTCGACTTGCTGGTGAAGGATTTCTTTTTCCGAGAGCTTTCCTGATCGAGCGACTTTGAAAAGCGTTTCGTCCGGCATGCTTTTCCAGAGAAAGTATGACAATCGATTGGCGAGTGCAAAATCGTCCAGCTTTCCGGGCTGCCCATCGAACATCAGGAATCGTGGCGACGTCAGCATTGAACGTAGTGAAACTTTCAAGGCGTCCGGTAGGTAGCGGCCTTCGTCGAGTGCGGGCTTGGCCAGTTCGGCATACGTTTTGATTTCCTGAGCCGAGACATCGTTGCGGAAAATCCGCGGAGCCAAATCGGAGATCATTTCCTCAATGTGACCAGGCATCTTTTTCGTGAATTTGAGTTTAATGTCCCCATCGTCGGCGTACGGATCCATGCTCGCGAAAACATTTTGCATGCTCGCTGTCGGCCAGGACGAGTGGATCGGCCCTTCGACTTTTTGCGACATGATTGCCATGCCAGGGCCGGTGTAACCTATGGCGCCACCTTCAGAAAAGATGCGATAGCTTTTCCCCGAATCCCAGGTGAGATACGGAACGTCACCGGGTTTCAAAAACGTATCGAATGAAATCGTTTGCGGTTCGCCCGGAAGCAGGTCGACGGATTTCGCGACTCGGGCGCTGCCAGATGGATTTTTAACGATGATCTTCGCGGTGATCGTTTTCTTTGATTGAAAGGCGGAAACTTTTGCCGTCAGCCGGTGAATTCCTGGACGACGAATGTTGTAAGTAAACTGCGTGATGTAATCGACATCGCGAAACAGCACGACGCCTTTTCCATACTTGAGCTTCCGGGTGATGCTGCCACCCTGTCGCAGCGGCCTTTTGTGCCACATCTCAAGGTGAGCAAAGTTGTTGTCTGCGAAGTCGCCGTAGTTCTGGTACGGCTTTTTGCCAAACCTGATCGCGTGTTCGAGCGCTTGATCGACGGCGTCGAGATAGCTTTCCAGGTGCAAGGCGGAGATTCGCTGATTGGTTCCGACGGTGTCAAAAGTTCCGGCGTCGATTTCGTCAGGGATGCCGCTGGTGACGTTGTTGTCGATCAGAAGAAGGTCTTGCAGCGTGTAGCCGAATTCGAGCTTTGTCAGCCGACGACCGGGAACGCGACCGGATGTTTTTTGTTTCTGCACGCTGGCGGTATGCAGGTCTTTTTTCAGTGTGTCCAACGCAGTTTTCAATTCGTCGGCGTCGGGGCGGTCTTCGGATTCAGGCGGCATTTCGCCAGCGGAGGTTCTGTCGAAGACTTTCTCCCACATACGGAATGTGTCCGGATCGGAGAGATCGTGGCCGAGCGATTCGAAGTTGAGATCGGTGTCGGTTGCTTCGTCGTGGCAGTGGATACAGGAAGATTCGATCAGGGTGGCGGTATCGGATTTGAAATCCTGAGCATGCGTAGCGCTGGCCAGGGACAAGGTCAGAACCAGGATGGTTAGATGATGTTTCATGGAAGTGGGAGTTGGTTTTGGAGTCGCTGTTTTGGTTGAGCCCGGTGCGAGTGCAAGACGCTTGCCGCTGGTATCATGTTGGCTTATTTCCCCGAAACGAATTTGGCAATTGCTTGCCCTTCTTTTAGATCGATGAATCCGTCGCTGTTGGAATCGTAGTCGCTGAAGAACGGTTTGAGTTCTTCCGACGCTTCGTCCTTGCTGATTTTTCCGTCCTTGTTTTTGTCCATTGAGGCAATGATCTCCTTGGCGGTCGTCTTCTTGCCGCCGGTGGCCGGTTGGTTGGCTTGCTTCTCTTTCTTCATGTACTCAACCATGGCTTCGGCTTCTTTCATGTCGATGAAGCCGTCCTTGCTGGTGTCAACGAAAGCGAAAGCAGGACTTAGTTCGGGGCTGGCTTTGGCTTCTTCTTTGCTGATCTTTTCGTCTCCGTCTTTATCGAGGAAGCCGATGATTTGTTCCGCAGAGTACTCAGGACTGTCCTGCATTGTTTCAGTTTTCGCTTTTTTCTCTTTACCAAATAATGACTCATCAATCTCTGCGTTGATTTTTGTTGACGTGTAGTCGTTGACCAGTTTCATTCCCACAGGTTCCATCAATGTGGTGATCCTGTTTGCGAACATGACTCCCTCGACGGCTTTGTACTGCTCGTAAGTGATTGACCCCAAAGATTCAATTTCGATGCCCTCGACGAGATTGGATTTGGTGCCAACATAGAACTTGATCGGCGCCTGATGCACCAACACTTCCTGGCACTGCTTGTCGTTGAACTTGACTTCTTTCCCCAGCGTCAGAGCTTGCGGATATTCAGAGTGAACAGACAACAGAGGGCTGATGCCGATGTTTAATTTCACCAAGCCTGCTTCTTGTTCAGGCATTTCCTTTTTGCCTTGCTGCGTGTCTTCGGTCCAATTGCTTTCACCACTCAGGACGCTTTGCTTTGTGTAGGCCCCCAGATCCATCAACGACCAGAAGCGTTTATTTTTGAGATCGACGACTTCTTCCATCTTGCCATCGATCGGATAAGCACCGGCCGTGCCACCGGCTTTTGAGTTGCGTTGAAAGCTCTGGACTTTCTCGATCGCTTCTTTGCCACCGAGGGCTTTTATGTGAGCTTCCATCACAGTTTCAATCGAAGCTTCCTGTGCCGACATCGGTTCGGCAACCAGTGTGAAAACCAGAAGAGCAGCGAATGCGAGTTTGAACATTTTGTGTGCCTTGTAGAAATTGGACGGTGCCGGAATGTTGGGTGGCTGTCAGACATTTGACCACCCGTCAATTCAGTTTGACGAACCACTTGTTACTTTCGATGCGAAATATCTCGACCTCGGGTTGGCCTTGAACTGTTCGGATTGGCAGAGTGGTTGTCTACCTATGAAATACGGAAAACGGATCCCCAGTAACAAGCATTCTGAAATTTTTTGGCGACTGCAAACCAGCAAGAATTCACTCGCATTTACATTTAAAAACTTCGAATTCCCTGAGTTTATCGCCGGGGCCTATTTTAATAAAATCAGAATACTTTTCCAAAATTGCGATCCAGACGACGAAGAGAAGGTTCCAGGATACGAACCTCCAGATTGGGCTAAGTAAATGCTTTATGGTGACCAACGATCGGATCGCAAACGCGAATATTCCGATATGCTTGTTGAAGAACTTCGAAAGCAGATTTCACATCCTGCCGCATTTGATTCGGCGGATCTCTGCACTATTTTCAACATTGAGTACTTGATGCAAGCAATCACGACACTCAATAAGGCGAACCTCGTCAGAGGCTGTCCGAAAGTGGCTGAAGCTGAAAGCTGGCTTCGGAGTGTCAAGGAGAATTTTACAAGTTGGGAAGGATACGAAACGGATTATTCAATCCTGATCGATACCTTTACTGCGTTTATTGCGACGTGTGAAGACAACAACTAACCTAGCCAGCCCCAGCTTTTTCGCTCGTTTCCCATACTGCTGTTGGATGGGTCCACGAAAAAACGCCGCAGCGATCTCTCGCTACGGCGTCAAAAGTGTTACGCCCGTGGACGTGGTTTTCAGGTTTTACACAGTCGCCAGCTCGTCAACTTCGCGAGCAAGACGCTTACGTGCAGTGTGCAGACGACGCTTGATGGTACCCAGAGGAGCATCGAATGCGTCTGCCATTTGCAGCAGAGACTGACCGTCAACGTAGAACGCTTCGAGAGTCTCCCGGTCCATGTCGCCCAGTCGAGCCAGGCCGGCGCGGACTTCGTCCTTACGCTCTGCTTCGAGAGCGAAGTCCAGAGGCGAAGCGTCTTCAGTCACTGTTGCTTCGAGCATTTCTGGCTCAACAGAAACAGAGTTCTTTCGACGGACGGCTCGGTTGATGGCCATACGAACGGTGATCTGACGAAGCCATCCGATGAACGCCTCAGGTGTACGAAGCTGTTCGATCTTCAGCATCGCCTGAACGAAAACGTCCTGGCACAGCTCTTGCGCATCCGCGTGGTCGCGCAGTCGTCGCATTGCGATTGCGTAAACCGTTGGCTGGAATCGCTCGAACAGTTCGCCGAAAGCGTCACGGTCGCCAGCTTGTGCAGCGCGAACCAGATCTGCAGTAGTGAGGATTTGTGTGTATGTGTTGATTGCGTTCATCTTCTTGTTCTCTTGTTTGATTC
>CAYUNP010000278.1:0-5976 GCA_964446085.1 uncultured Pirellulaceae bacterium | reverse complement strand
GATAAAATTTGACAGGCTGGAAGCCTATCCCACCTTCATTGAACGGTATTGCCTTGTAACCCGACGCGTGATCGAGCGATCTATAGCTGGCCACCAATCAACTCACTGAAAAAGGCAAACCGATTCACTGCTGAAATTTGCCAATAATTGACGCCGCAAGCCGAATAGGTTCTGATTGCGTCCTGAATCACGTCCCGCTCAATCTTGGAGCAAAACCAATAATGCTATTTGACATGCCCATCGCCGTATCACTTATGGCGATCCTGATTCCGATCGGGGTCGTTCTGTTTCTGCTTTTTTTGTTCGCCATGTGGATCATGGGCGTCTTCAACAAGCTCGTAACATTACGCAATCGATACGAAAATGCCTTTGCCCAGATCGACGTGCAGTTGAAACGGCGACACGAGCTGATTCCAAACCTGGTGAATGTGGCCAAAGGGTACATGGAGCACGAAAAAGATACGCTCGAAGCCGTCATTCAGGCTCGAACCCAAGCGGTCAGCGCGACGTCGAAAGCTTCCGCCAACCCCGGCGACCCCAGTTCGATGCAGGAACTGGCTGCTGCCGAAGGCAACCTTAGCGGCGCCCTTGGTCGATTGATGATGATCTCTGAATCGTATCCTGACCTGAAAGCTAACGAAAACATGTTGGCGTTGCAGGAAGAGCTGACTTCGACTGAGAACAAAGTTTCATTCTCACGGCAAGCGTACAATGACTCAGTCACGATCTACAACACGACACGTGAAATGTTTCCTGCCAATGTGATCGCTGGATCATTTGGCTTTGGTGAAGCACAGCTGTTCGTCGTCGATGACGAAGCTGAGCGCACTGCTCCCAAGGTTGAATTCTAGATCCGTTTTAGACGAATTCGAAAGTCATAGATCGTGGACTTTTTCGCCGCTCAGGAATTGAGACGCAAGAAGACCAAATGGTTGGTCTTGCTTTACGCAGCTGCCATTGTGGCAATCATTCTCGGCATTTACGCTGTCGTGGTGGGTCTCTTTGTGCTCCCAACGCAGAGTCGGTCAGGGGACGTTTCGATTGAGTCATTCTTCAACCCCACCATCTTTCTTGGCGTTGCGGTTGCGAATCTGGTACTGATCGGCAGTGCCAGCCTGATGAAAATCATGGAACTCCGATCAGGCGGTTCACATATCGCCGCTCAACTTGGTGGCACGCTTGTCCAGCCGACGACCACCGACCGCCAGGAGAAACGTCTGCTGAATATCGTCGAAGAAATGGCTTTGGCGTCTGGCATTTCCGTGCCACCGGTCTACATCATGAACGAAGAGCAGGGCATCAATGCGTTCGCTGCTGGTTACACGCCGGCCGATGCCGTGATCGGAGTTAACCGCGGCACCATCGATCAACTGAATCGTGATGAGCTTCAGGGAGTGATTGCGCATGAGTTCAGCCACATCCTCAATGGCGACATGCGGTTGAACATCAAGCTGATCGGTTGGCTATGCGGCATCCAACTGCTGGCAACGATTGGCTACTTCGTGCTGCGTGCCTTCGGTGGTGGTAGACGAAGATACAGCAGCAACAACGACAGCAACAAAGGTGCCGGCGCCCTGATGCTACTGGGGATTGCCTTGCTAATCTTTGGCTGGATCGGACAGTTCTTTGCAAACCTGATCAAGGCGTCCATTTCTCGTCAACGAGAATATCTCGCTGACGCCTCGGCCGTTCAATTTACCCGCTATCCCGAAGGACTCAGTGGAGCCCTGAAACTGATTGGCGTTTCCGCTCATGGATCCCGGGTCGAATCGGAGGAAGCGGCTGAGTTGAGTCACATGTTCTTTGCCAGCCACTTTTCGGGAATCTCAAATCTGTTTTCGACTCACCCTCCTCTGGTTCCTCGAATTCAAAAACTGGACACCCAATTCGACGGGGATTTCCAGGGATACATTGAAGTGCGTGAACTGATGGCCAACGTCAGAAAGAAAGCTCGCGAAAAGCAACGAGAGCAACAGGAAGCGTTGGCTGATTTGAATCCGATTGGCAAAATGTTTCCTCCCGAAATTGCGGCCCGATTCCCGGTCGATCCCGCACTGCTGATGGCGACGATCGGTGCTCCGCAGCAAAACGATGTCGACAGATCCAAGGCCGTGATTCAGGAAATTGCCGAGCCGATTGTACAAGCAGCGCACGATGCCTATTCAGCGCGGTGCGTCGCCTTTGCCATGCTCGCAAGTGACACTCCAGAACTCAGAAATCAGCAACTTTCACTGCTGTCTTCACGTGAGGGTGTTGCCACGCTGGCGACGACCATGGAACTACTGCCGCACATCGAAGCCTTGAAGTTGATCTTTCGGCTTCCGGTCATGGAGATGATTCAGGGATCGTTGGCCAACCTTTCGCCGCAACAGTACAGCAATTTTCGTGGGACTGTTGTGGGTCTGGTCGATCTGGACAACAAAACCAGCCTGTTTGAGTTTGTCATTCGACATCACCTGCTGATGCACCTGGACCGACGATTCGAGGTTCAACGACCGCCACGCGTTCAGTTTACGAAAGCCAGCCAGCTCCCACGCGACTTCGAATTGATGCTTTCGGCATTTGCATCAGCCAGTATCACGGGAAGTGTTCTTGAGGATACCGAACCGGATCACGAACAGGTTTTGCAGGCATATCGACTTGCGATGCAGGTCGGTGGATTCGGAGACGCTGCTGAAAGTGCGGCAGAATTACGCAGCTGGGAAGTCGCCCAACTGGAACAATGTATGACGCGGCTCCACAGAGCATCACCTGAAGTGAAAAAACAGTTCCTTCATGCCGCAGCGACTTTGATCACGTTCGACCATGAGATCACCATTGTCGAAGCGGAATTCTTCCGTGCTGTGGCCGAATCATTGGACTGCCCAGTGCCGCTGCTGGCTGTCGGTCGCCTTAAAATGTGATAGTCTTTAGGCTTGTAGCATTCCGGTTAGCGAATGTTTCCCGCTTGCATTGGCATGTACCTCGTGGACACTTCTTATCTGATTTTTATCGGGTTTTAGTTAGTCGTAAAAATCGATGTGCCGCTAGAATCACGGCTTCAATCTCCCCAGACACCTTCACTTTGTCGAGCATTCGGCAAGCTGCTCCCAAGGACGCACTCATGAGCACAAAAACCACGCCCGGAAATAGCAGGAACCCTGAAACCGACGGGGATTTTGACTTCTCGGCAGATCCTGATTTCAAGTCGACCAAAACGGAGAGCCGCAAGAAACATTCCGGGCTTGGCGGTCGTGACGCGACGTCGATTCCGATGCCGGCACAAGTCAATCAAAAGCGGATCTACTACAGTTATCTGATCAGCTTTATCGTTTTTCACTCATTGGCATTGCTGTGCTTTTTGCCATGGTTTTTTAGCTGGACCGGATTCGCATCGCTGGTGATTGGATCCTATTTCTTTGGTGCCGTTGGAATTCCGATTACCTACCATCGCCTGCTGACCCATCGCAGCTTCAAGACACCGAAATGGTTTGAGCGATGCCTGGTCGTGATCTCATTGTGCAATGGCCAGGAAACTCCGGCGCGTTGGGTGGCATGGCATCGTCTGCACCACAATGAATCGGATCACCAGGAAGATCCACACAGCCCACTGGTTAACTTCCTGTGGTCACATTTTCAGTGGCTGATTTATGAAAACGAAAACACCAGCAAGTTCAGCATCTACAAGAAGTACGCCAAAGACATTCTTTCCGATCCGTTTTACATGTGGCTGGAGAAGAAAACCTATGCAGGTGTCGCAATTTTCCTCGGTCATGGCGTCGCAATCTTTGCGTTGGCATGGCTAATCGCAGGAGCATTCATGGGCTTTGGCATGCCCGCATTCCAACTGGCTTGCAGCGTTTTCGTCTGGGGCGTCATCGCTCGTGTCGTCGTCATGTGGCACGTCACATGGTCGGTCAATTCGCTGAGCCACATGTTTGGCTATCGCAACTACGATACCGATGATCACAGCCGCAACAACTGGTTTGTCGCAATCATTTCATCGGGCGAAGGTTGGCACAACAATCACCACGCGGACCAGTCATCCTGCACGGTGCAGCACAAATGGTGGGAGTTCGATTTGAACTACTACATCATCAAGTCATGGTCATGGGTTGGCCTGGCAAGTGATCTCGTCCCGCCGATTCACAAACGACGCGAGCGACAGAATCGCGACGTGAAGTAGTCATAGTTGTGGGTGCCATGGTCACGCTCGCCGTGACCATGTTGTCAGCGTGGCGAATCGGCTTTTCGCTGCCGGCGTCAAACGGTTGTCACCGTGTTTGGACCATGCTGCTACTTCTGATCCTTTGTCAGCTTCGTGAGGAGACGATCGAGTTGGTTGGCAAATGCCTGACTGTCTTTCTGGCTCAATGGCTTTGGTCCCGAAGTTTCCATTCCCGCCGCACGGAATTGTTCCATCAGATTTCGCGTCGCCAGTCGGCTTTGAACCGTCGCATCGTCAAATAATTCACCACGTGTCCCAATCGCCACTCCACCCTTTTCTACGACTCTGGCGGCCAGCGGAATATCGCCAGTCACCACGATATCATCTCGCTGCATCTTTTCGACGATTGTGTTGTCCGCGATATCTGCCCCATCGCGTACAGTAATTGCCGTGATTAACTTTGATTCTGGCACACGAATCGATTGGTTCGCCACAAGCACGACACTTATTTGAAGTCGTTTCGACGCGCGGAAAATGATGTCTTTGATCACACCAGGGCAAGCGTCCGCATCAATCCAAATCGTGGGTTTTGTACTTTCAGCCATTTGTTAACGCGAAGTGCTCGAAGACGGAATTTCAGATATCGGCTACAATGAAGATTCGTCGGCCAGATTGCCGAGGAATTTCCACAGAGTTCACATGCTAACAAAATCTCTCATCACCGCTTGCGAACTTGGCCTCGTACCCGACGTTTTGACAAGGCTTGGAATCCGAAAGCTACTTGTCAAACGCCTGGATCAAGTGGATCTCGGTAGCGTCGAAGCCAACGAGGCTGCCGCGGTTGAGCTTGCCCGTGAGTTTTCCAAAGGTCCTATCGCACCGGCTCCCGACAAATCCAATGAACAGCACTACGAGGTGTCCGCCGAGTTGTACCAGTCGATGCTGGGATCACAACGGAAATATTCGAGTTGCTTTTGGCCCGAAGGCTGTGATTCGCTGGACGCGGCCGAATCATCCGCCTTGCAACAAACCTGTGAGCACGCCGGGATTGAAGACGGACAGGAAATTCTGGAGTTGGGCTGCGGTTGGGGTTCGCTAACGCTCTGGTTGGCAGTGAATTTTCCCGCCGCACAGATCACGACCGTTTCGAACTCGGTATCGCAGCGTGATTACATTGTTTCGATGGCTCGCGAAAAGGGCGTTGCCGATCGAGTGAATGTGATCACCTGCGACATCAATGACCTGCAGATCGATCAAACTTTTGATCGTGTCGTCTCGGTTGAAATGTTTGAGCACATGCGAAACTACCCCGAGCTACTGAAGCGAATTTCGACGTGGCTAAAACCTGATGGCAAGCTGTTCGTTCATGTGTTCTGTCACAAAGACCTGACATACGAGTTCGTTGATCGCGGAGAAGAAGATTGGATGAGCCGTTATTTTTTTAGTGGTGGGATCATGCCAGCGGCTGATTTTCTTGGCCGGTTCAACGATCATCTTTCTGTCGAGGAGCACTGGACCTGGGCGGGCCACCATTATCAAAAGACATGCGACGCGTGGCTGGCAAACATGGATCAAAACCGGCACAAAATCCTACCAGTGCTGGAGGCAAATTATGGCACCCGGGAAGCGAAGCGCTGGTTCTATCGCTGGCGCATGTTCCACATGGCTTGCAGCGAACTCTTTGGATTCGACGGCGGCAAGGAGTGGTTCGTGTCTCACTACCGGTTTGTGAAAATGAACCCGTAGCGAGTGGCGCAGGGTTTTTGATTCGTTGGGCGACACACCGCTGCTCATCGTGTCTCGCAACAAGTAGAGGCCTTGTCGATCAT
>CAYUNP010000277.1:1315-5980 GCA_964446085.1 uncultured Pirellulaceae bacterium | reverse complement strand
TCGTTAAGCCGATCGTCAAACCAGTCGTTGTGAAGCCTGTTTACCGTGGGAAGCCACAGTACCGTCCTTCACCTGGTCGACGATACGAAGCCAATCGCCGTCCTCCATATCAGCGCTACCATCGCTAGTGGAAGGTGGTTGCTGGAGTCGTACTCCAGTTCGTCGCTGGAGCGTCTCGCTCCAGTGCTACACGATTACTGTGGCGAGACGCCACAGCCACCTGAAAAGTTGTGAGCCGCCCCAGCCATTTGAAGCTGGCGAGACGACACAACTTAACCGCCGCTAACGGGCGGAATCAAAGCAACTTCTACGCCATCGATGACAATGTCTTCATCGGTGGCGTATTTTTGATCCAAGGCAATGTTGGAACGTGTAAGCAACTCCGCAAGCTGCGGAACCGCATCGGCGAGAGACTGCTTCAAATCCGCAATCGATGCTCCGCTGGCAAGCGTTATCTCTTTCGATTCCGATCCCACGATCTGACGAGCCTGGGCGAAGAGTAAAACCTTGATTGTCATCATGTTACCACCAACTCTTCGCTTCGCCGATTGAATAGATCTTCCAGTTCCGAAGACATCAAGCCGTAAGCTCGGGCAAGAATCTTGATCGGATGGATGGTTGCTTTGTATGTGCCCTGCTCCATCTGAATTTTGCAGGAACTGCATTCCGTTGAGCCTGCGATCAGTTGTGGCTGTCGCATCGCCTGGATCAGTTGAACTCCGATCCTTAGCGATCGACGATAGTTGCGCCGTTTGAGCCCATAGGTTCCGGCCATGCCGCTACATCCTTTTTGCAGCAATTCAACTTGCAAACCAGGGATCAGCTGCAAAAGTTTGACTGCTGGAATATCTGCTGCCAGACCTGACTTGAGGATCGCACGTTGGTGACAGGGAAGGTGATAGCCAACGAGTGCGTTAAGCGGATTGAAATCGAGTGCCAGTTCGCCGCTGCGATGGAGGTCCAACAAATAGGAGCAACAGTCCGTAGTGTTTTCAGCGACTTTGATCGCATCGTCATCGTCGAGCAGCGAGAGATATTCATGCTTCAACGCCAGCGCTGCCGAAGGTTCCGTCGTCACGACCTGATAGCCTTGCCGCACCCATTCGGCTAACAGTTCGACGTTCCGTTCTGCGATCTTGCGCGCGTGAGCAATCGCTCCGTCGGAGATCATCGACATACCGGAGATGCCCTGGTTCGCAGGAATCAAAACGTCAATGTTGTTGTGCTTGAGAACTTCAACGAAGCTCCGGCCGAGTTCCGGATCGTTCCAGTTAACGTAAGCATCGACAAAGTAAACGACTTTGCGCGACTGTTGACGAGACGGTCGCGACAACTGATTTCGCTGCGCCCAACGGGTGAACGTGCGCGTCGCAAAAGTCGGAAGTTTGCGGCCTTGTGCGATACCAAAAGCCCGATCAAGAATCCAGCGACACATCGGACTGCGAATCATCTGATTGGTAATCCGGGGCATCCTCCCGGCCAGGCCGTAAAGCCAATCCAGTCGCGTCAGGATCCAATCCGACACACGCAAACCATTGGTTGCGTAGTACTGTGCTTTTGCTTCCACCATCAGTTTTGGAATATCAACAGAGGCAGGACACTCAAGGCGACACTGATGACAGTTGAAGCATAGATCAGTCACATCCTTGAATTCGTCCTTGGACAACTGTTCCGGCAAAAGACTTCCACTGACGACGCCTCGAATCAGATTGGCTTTGGCACGCGGCGAAGATTCCTCGCGCGGTGCGGCGCGAAACACCGGGCACATTCGTTCCGTCTCGCGGTTGGTTCGACAACGTGAACAACCGTTGCAATTCCGCGCCGCAAGCCCGATCTGCGTCACGGACCATTCGAGCTGCGGTTGCAAGACAGGCAAAACTCCATTGGGCTCGGTCGATTCCGGTTTCTCTTTTCCAAAGGCTGGCAACAGTCGCCGCGGTGTGCTGGTAGAGGTTTCATCGACAGCATCTTCGGCGTTCGATTTCGAAGCGGGTTCCTCCGCCTGAAAAATTCTCAGGTTGTCCGTCAAGTCGGAGTAAGGCGTGCCGACAATTTTTCCAGGGTTCAGGACATTCTGCGGATCAAAAATGTTCTTGATTTCCGAAAACACCGGGTGAACTTTTCCATATTGCGATCGAAGAAACCACGTCCGCGCCAAGCCATCGCCCTGACTGCCGCTAATCGATCCATTCATCTCCAGCGTCAACCCAAAGACAGCTTTCGCCAACGGCTTCATGCGCGCTATGTCTTTCGGGTCGGCAAGGTTCAGAAACGGTCGGATGTGAACCATGCCTTGCGGCGTGTGTGAAAAGATCGAAGCTGTGATATCAATGTCATTCAGGACTTCGTGAACACGTTTTAGAAACTCGGGCAACCGTTCCGGATCGATCGCGATGTCTTCGATAAAGGGAACTGCTCTTCGAAGTCCACGCAAACGGTACAGCGAGGGTACGACTCGTCGAACAAGATGCCAGTAAAAGTCTCGCTCGTTCGGCTGTGTCGTGGTGCGTATTTCAAATGCCAGTTTCTTCTTGCGCTGAATTCGGTGTGTCAGATGTTGCAATTTGTCGCGCAACGTCGCATCGTCATCTGCTGAAAACTCAACCAACAGCATTGCTTCAGCATCGGTCGGCAGCATTCGTTGGAACTGTTCGTTGGTTTCTCGCGCCAACGTCAGCAGACGTCGATCCATCAAGTCGCAAGCCGTGATTCCCATTTTGCCGATTTCAACAGCAGCTGTTGCGGCGGCTTGAAGCTGGTGAAAAAACAACAACGCCACGCCACGATGGCCAGGGATTTTGTCCGTCCGCAAGACAGCTTCGGTGATGATGCCAAGCGTTCCTTCGCTACCAATCGCCAGACGGGTCAGGTCGACCTGGTCGGATTCCAGAACGGTATCCAGATGGTAGCCGGCCTGGTTAATTTTTGTTTGCGGGCGTGAGTCAGAAATAATTTGTTGGTTGGATCGAATCACATTGCCAACACGGGATTTCAACTCACGAATCCTCGTGTTCGATTCGGGTGACGGTGAATGGGCTGGCACCCATGTTTGGTTGGCAACCGAATCCAGTCGAACAACCTCGCCGTCGGCCAATACCATCTGTAGCTGGATCACTTTTTCGCGCGGTGTCTCTGTCGCGGTCCAGTGACTGCCGGTGCGGTTCATGGCCAAGGCACCTCCCACTGTGGTAACGGAACGAGTCGCCGGATCCGGTGAAAACATTCGCTGGTGAGAGTGCAGGTGGCGGTTCAGGTCACGAATTGCAATGCCAGGCTGGACTCGTACCGATTCGCGATCCACTGCCAGCATTTGCCGCATGCCGAACGAAAAGTCGAGCACGATGCCGCTGCCGAGTGAGGCTCCGATAACGTTGCTTCCTGATCCACGCGGGATTACTGAGAGTTGATTTTCGCCTGCGTATTTGACACAAGAGACGACGTCATCGATCGATACCGGTCGAACAACGGCGAGCGGTTTGATCTCGTAAAGGCTCGCATCGGAGGAGTAAAGTTGCAGGAACAGATCGTCGCAGCGAATTTGCCCTTCGAGAACCCCAGAGAGGTCAGCCAGAATTCGTGCGCGATCGGGATCCATGAACGTGGAATTGTCTGGTTGAACTTAAAACGGAATGGCAACTTTTGTTACCATCAGCTTAGCACATTTCGATTTTTTGGCGTCATTGATTTGCGATTCACTCGTCAATCCGCGAATTCCGTTTGATTGGCTCTTGCATTGACGGATTCAATCGCGACCATTCATGTCTCACTTGTGTTTGCGAAACTTGCATTGAACGGTTGCATGAGCCGCCGCTCAGTGAACGGGCAGCACGCAGATTTCAGGCCAGAGCCTATGCTACCTTCTGACGATTGGAACGACATGGAACAGTACACAGCTTTTACGAATTCTTGCGGCGTGGCGAAAGTGCCGCTTTCAGTGGTTCGTGTTGCCGGCTCTGATCGGGCGAAGTTCATCCACAATTTTTGCACAGCCGACATCAAGAAGTTGGAACAGGACAGCTGTTGCGAAGCTTTTTTCCTCAACACAAAGGGCAAAACGATTTGCCATGCGATCATTGTCAGTCGGGAGATTGATCTGCTGATCGTTTCCACCACCAGGGCGCCGGAAGTCCTGATCGAGAATCTTGATCGATATCTGCTCAGCGATGACGTTCAGCTTCAGGATGTTTCGTCGATGTGGCGCAGCGTGTTTGTCAGTGGCCCGGAGACGAACGCGGTTTTGGATAAAAGCGATATTCGAGTGCCACCTGAATCGAAAATTTCAAACACGGGCTTTCAGGTGGTATTGCAAGCCGAGTTGGCCGGAGCAGGTGTGTTGATTCTGGAGCCAACGGAAGGAGATGTCGACGTTGCCCAAAGTCTGTCCGCCAATGGAGCGGTAGCGTGTTCGATTGATGCGTTTCAGCGACTGCGAATTGAGCAGCAAACTCCCTGGTGTGAATCTGAAGTCACCGATGCGTGTTTGCCTCAGGAGTTTCGTCGTGATTCGAAAGCGATTTCCTTCACCAAGGGTTGTTATCTCGGTCAGGAAACGGTTGCTCGACTGGATGCACTGGGGCATGTGAATCGGTATCTCGCGGGGTTCGAAATTGTGGCGGGCGAAGCGACTATTGGAGAACCGATTCGCAAAGATGAAAAGAAGATCGG
>CAYUNP010000277.1:0-1215 GCA_964446085.1 uncultured Pirellulaceae bacterium | reverse complement strand
CCCAACCATCATAGATCATGTTCATCATGTCGATCCTGTCCAGATTCATCGCGCATTGCTCAGCAGCAACGCGTTTCTTTGACAGGATCTACATGATGAAACATGATTTGTGGATGTGCTGAACACAGGCTGGAAGCCTATGCCACCTTTCGTCTCGCCACGCTACTCGCCGATGCAGTACAGAAACTTGTTACTGCGGATGAACAGCTGATTTCCGCTGATCGCAGGCGTGCCGTTGAACTCCGAATCATCGCCTTCGATCTTGTTGTGGCTGACCAATTCGTACTTGGGAGTCGTCTTGATCACGAAAGTCCCGGAGCGACGACTGACAGCGAACATGTGATCACCGGCCAGGATCATTGAACCAAAGAATTTGATGCCTCTTCCGCCGCGAACTCCGGGCACCCGTTTCTTGTATGCCTGCTCGCCTGATTCTGCTTTGACACAATAGGCGATTCCTTTTTCATCGATCCAGTAAAGATGATCATCTTTAAGGATTGGCGTTGAAACATATGAAGTGTCGCGAGTATTCCACAGAACGTGGGTTTTCGTGACGTCACCTTCACCCCCAGTTCTGATCGCCATGCTGCCAACGCTACGGAATCCTCCATAGATGTAAACGAGATCCTTGTCGACAATCACCGAAGCATTGGACTCGCCTTCGAACTTGTTGGTCGCATACCACTTCTGCGTACCGTCTTCCGGATTCAACCCGATCACCCGTTTGGGAATGGGCAGGATCAACTCAACTTCGCCATCGGCCGTAGTCACCAGGTTCGGCGTTGCGTAGGCCAGAGTCGTGTTAGCTTCGAACTCCCATTGAATCTCCCCGTCTGTTTTGGAGATCGAAATTACTTTACCGCACTCTTCGATGGCATTCAGAATCAGGTTGTCTTTGTAAAGAATTGGGCTGGCAGCAGATCCCCAACGCGTCTCGTTGGTTTTGTACTCAATCTTTTTCTGCCATAGTTCGTTGCCTTCAAGGTCGTAGGCGAAAAGACCTGGCTTTCCGAGAAACACATAGATCGCCTTTCCGTCACTGACGGGCGTGTTGGTGGCGTATCCGTGATGCGTGATGAAACTCTTGTAGGGGTCTTCGTCAGCGATTTGGGAATTGTCGATCGACTTTTTCCACTGGATTTCACCACTGGTTCGACTGAAGCACAGCAAGTGACGCACGAGGTTTTCGATTTTGCTTTCTTTATTCCCGTCTCC
>CAYUNP010000276.1:0-5991 GCA_964446085.1 uncultured Pirellulaceae bacterium | reverse complement strand
CCCCCCACTAATGAAAATTTACTGCACCTGCTGAATGCAAAAGACGGTGAGATTCGCCGTTGGCCGGCCCCCAAAACGTTGCCCGTGCCCGAGGTGCTCTCTGCGATGCGGCTCCCACAAAAGTGGTGCCCGATTAGATGCGCCTTCCACCCGAGGCAACCGTCATTGGAATTGAATTTGACGAGGTGCCAGTCTGTTGGTTAACGTGGAACGATGACTCATGGGCAATCTCTGATTGACGTTTGCCAGAGGAGATCACGCTTTTAAACACCGAATTTGTTGAAAGGTCGGAAACTTGGATACTGAATCCAGCGACATTATTGACCGGTATCTTTTGGAATTTGAAGACAATGCCGAGCAATACGAGCATGACATCGAATTTTTCATTGCCCAAAGGAACGTCGACGCTCAATCGGCAAAGAAGCTCCGGGAAACGTTGCGACTGGGACAGGGCATCGACCTTTTGGCTGGCTCAGAATTCAAAAATGGACAGACGCGGCAGTGTGCTGATTCGCTAACCAAAGACTTTGGCGGTGAGTATCGATTTATTCGTGAGCTTGGTCGCGGAGGAATGGGAACGGTATGGCTTGCCGATCAATTGACACCCGATCGCAGGGTCGCGATCAAATTGATCAGAGCTGGTTTGGAAACAAAAAATATTCAGCAACGTTTCGAATCTGAGCAACAATCGTTGGCGATGATGTCTCATCCTGGAATCGCCAAAGGTTTTTTTTCGGGAACACTTGACTATCGCCGTCCCTATTTCGTGATGGAATATGTCGATGGAATTTCAATTACGGAGTACTGCAACAGAAATCGACTTGCACTCAACAAGCGGCTTGACCTATTCTTGCAACTCTGTAACGCGATCGAACACGCACATCAAAAAGGCATCATTCACCGAGACATTAAGCCAAATAACATTTTGGTCGTCGATATCGACGGCCAACCCCACATTAAAGTTATTGACTTTGGACTCGCAAAAGCGACCGCCAATGACAGTGACAACGACAACTCAAGGCTTGAACTGACCGACGCCAATGTGGCGTTGGGTTCTCCGTTATGGATGAGTCCAGAACAGACGCAGTGGGACGCAAACGGCCAAAAGTCGATCGTCGACACGCGTTCTGATGTCTATTCGTTGGGCGTGATCCTTTATCAACTTCTTACCAACACGACTCCCATTGATGGGACTAGCTTTCAAGAATCAGATCGAACACGTTTGTTTGATGCGATTAGAAATAAGGTTCCGCCTTACCCTTCGCGTCGACTTGCAGACAGCCAAGAAACTTCGTGGTTAAAAGACCTTTCAACATCCGACGTTTCCAACTGGGCCAGTACGCTCCGTGATGACCTTGATTGGATCACGATGAAAACGTTGGAAAAGGAACCAGATCGCAGGTACGCCGGCGTATCTGCGCTTGCGGATGACTTAAGACGATTCACCATTGGGCAACCCGTTGTAGCGCGCCCGCCATCAACTGCTTACCAATTAAAAAAATACATTGGACGCAACAAGGGTGTCGCTGTTGCAACCACCATTGCAGTTATTGCGCTAACTGCCGGGTCCGCGTTATCGACTCTCTACGCTTTTAGGGCCAATCAGACGAGAAAAATTGCGGAGCAAGAAAGACAAGTCGCAGATCGGGAACGCAACAGTGCAGAGAAACTGGTGGCGTTCTTCAGCAATGAAATCAAGCAATTCAACATTTTCGCAACCGATACAAAGTTCAACGCATTCAAAAAGGAGCGGCTAATCCACCTCGGATCTGAAATTGAAAAATTGAATCTAGACGAAATGCCAAAACATGAGATTCAACTTCGGATGCCGTTAGCACAAAGCCTGAAGAGTATCGGCGCAAGAAACCTCGCGAAGACCGAGTTCGAGAAAATTCTAAAGTTGGCTGAGTCTCAACTTGGTGAATCAGATTCCGTAACAATGGATGTTCGAAACAAGTTGGCGCTGGTTTACCTTTCTACTGGGGACCGAGCAGCAGCGAAAGCGTTGCTTTTACATACCGAGAGCCTACTCTCCAATGACAAGACTCAGAACACCGTAGTGAAACTCGAATGTCAGTTCGGGCTTGCTGGACTCAAATTTAGCCATAGGGAAATTAGGCTGGCAATTTCAGACTACCAATCCATCGTTGAACAATGCAAAAAAGAATGGCCTGACGGACACCCGTTAACGATTGAAGCTCTTTTCAAACTGGGAGAAGCTTACTACGAAACAGCAAAATTCGAGAAAGCGGATCGTGCATTCACCGATGCGAACTTGCTTTCTGATCGGCATTTCGGCCCCGACTCTACCAAGTCACTTGAATTGGATATCGCTCTTTGGGTCAATAGAGGAGACTGGCAATCCCCAACTTATAATCCTCAAAAAGACTTAGAATTCCTTGACAAAGTGGCTAAAAAACTTGGAGTGGGTAACCAAAAGGCGATTTTGTTGCGGTGTAAAATTGCCGAGTCGTTGGTGCGGAACAGGAGCTACGAACTCGCACTTGAATCTCTCAACAATGGAATCGCCGCCTGCGAAAACGTAAAGAATGATAGAGCTTATGAGCTGGGCAACTTATGGTTCCGAAAAATCGAAACACTGAACATGTCGCAACAATTCGTACGCGCCACCGAATTCTATGATGAAATTTCTTCCGATCTCGCGACAGGAAATGATCTTTTCATCAACATCCAATACCAGGCAGTGAAAGCCTTGCTGGGTGCTGGTGATCGAACGAGAGCTCGTGAATTCATTGAAAAATATGAGCCCATGGCATTGGAAATCGAAGGCGAAAACGGAATCATCCTCAACAACCTGCGCAAGACAAATGCTCAAATACTTCAAGGTGCTGGAGATTATCAGGACGCAGTTTCAGTTCTCGAAAAAGTCCGGCAAGCAAGAATAGCCAACCATGGAGACGTATCGCGCGATGCGGGGATGGCAGCCTACGAACTGGGGTTGGCACTTAATCTTGCCGGCCAACCAGACAAGGCACTCGAGTTGTTTGTTGATGCTAACGAAATTGTAAGTCAAGTTTTTCCATACTCACGACCCAACCGGTTATACACCGAGTTGGAACTGATGCAGCACTATGCCTATGCGGGTGAATTTGAAGAATCTTTTGACACCGGAAAAACACTGTTGTCAAACATTTCACCGAACAAATCAATCAAAGGACTAAACCTGTTTCGATTCAAGGCTCAAACGTGCCAAGCGGAATCAGCAGGTCGGCTGGGGAAAGTAGATGTTGCAAAAGCGATTTTGAAAAAAATGGAACCGGACCTGATGAAGTTCAAATACCTCCGCGAATCTTCGGTCGCCGATCGGATCGATTTGATCAAAGGAGTTTGTTCGATTGTTGAAGAAGACTACGACCAAGCAGAACGACTACTTCTCCGCAGCTTGAAAAAACTCAAAGCCCGCTCTGGTTACGACAACCGAAAAGAGTATATCGAAAACACGTTGGCCATGCGTCGGATCGCAAACCAGCTTGTGGACCTGTACACCAGGTGGGACAAGCCGAACGAAGCGCAAAAAAATCGCGATCTCAAATTCGAATTTGAACGCTAGAGGAACAGAAATTTAGCCCTGCTGAGCATCGATGAACTCTTGCAGTTTCTTGATGTTGCGTCGATAAACAGAAGCCACAGAATTCGGGTTCATCTTGAGCAACTCGGCGACTTCGGAAAATTTCAGCCCCTCGAAGTGACGCAGCGCGATAACTTTTTGCGCAGTTGAATCAATCTCACCAAGGGCATAGTAAAGCATCGCCTCACGTTCGGAAGAAACAAAGAGCTTCGAAGGCGTTTTCACGTTTCCTACCGAATCGAATCCGGAATACATCGTCTCTTCCAAATCGTTGGCTCTGCAAAAATCGTAAAACGTTGTTCTCAGAATACAAAGCAACCACTTGGCAAACTCTGCAACCGTGTTGCCTCTAAACGAGTTCTTGAGTTTCCACGCTTTGAGATATGTTTCCTGAACGACATCTTCTGAGCTGATTTTTTTTACGATTCGATTTCGACGCAAAAGCTGATTGGCTTTGGCGACCAAACCAACCTTAAAGTGATCGCAGACTCTGGACCAAGCTTCTGCGTTTCCAGCTCGAACTGAATCCAACGAAATCGACAGCGACGACGAATTTGATATTTCCATCATTGCCTCACGGCGTGAAAAGTGCGTTTACATTTTTGAAGTGGCCAATGAATACAGACACGAGCCCCACTTACAATAGCCGATGAAGCTCAAACATTTTCAAAAAAACAATCGGAATTTTTGCACAAAACCCTGACAAATTTCCGTCCGATCTACGCAACCAATTTTAAACGATCTTTTTTGAATTGCATTCTCATTGTGGCAGCAATCTGCGTTGCAGTCTTGCGAACTCAAAAGTGATCCTAGTTGGAACAATCGAAATCCAATCGAATTTGAGGAGAGATTATGTGGACTTTGAGATGTCTTTTTTTAGTCGTGATGACACTCATGACTTCGATAACATTGAACGCCCAAGAACTAGGAGGTGGAGGCCAAGGAGGTGGAGACCTGGGGGTTGGAGACCAAATGGGCTTTTTTGAAGATGCGGTCAAAGCTGGATCGCATGTAGATGATCGCGTCCCCCCTCGGTTTCCAGATTTACCAGAAATAAACGAACCAGAGCCATTTGCAACCGGTGTCTCAGGGCTCCAATTCCGAGAATCAGTCCAACTACGGTATTACGATCGAGGCGCAATACTTGAAGAAGACGCTGGCCCATTTGTATGGCATGACGTGCTCTACGATATCAAAGTGCGCGACGCCAGTCAAAAACTAAAGTTGTTTCCAGGGGAACGGGTCACGATCGATTTCAGGCTCACACTACTTGATAGTGAGTGGGCGCGGGACGAAGTCTACTGCATGTGGGACTGGGCTTCCGGTGAAGATCCATTAGTTTGGCCTCGTGGCGAATTCGACGATGACGATCCCAACAAAGGACGTCCGGGTCAATGGGCGACTCATCACTTACTCCATGGGATACACCATAGCGGTTTCAATGAAATTAGTTGTGAATATGCCTACTGCGACCACCAAGAACGAGATTTCACAGGAATTTTACAAGACCCATTTGACGCCGACAGAAAGGAAGGCGAAGAATCGAATTGCATTCTTGTAACCGACGAAACAGATCGATTGGATATTGTAGTAACTCGTCTTGTTAAGCCGTGTTCTTACGTCGAAGGTACGATTGTGCTGGAATTCGGTGGTCCTGAAACCGTAGAAACTTTTGTGCGATTTGACCTTGGTTCGTACAACGCCATTGGAGGTTCAAATGTGACATTGAATTGGGGTAGAGGAGAAGGCCAAAAATGGGGCGTCGGGGCGGACGTATTCTACAATGATTCATCGTACGACACTAATAGCGACGAAGATGCGATTGCAACTGACAAGGCCCCACTGTTCGATTTCCAAATGGCAGAATTTGAGAACTACACTTCATACTCAAAAGGTATCAACGGAGTCGTAGTCGACCTATGGGGCCTGGGAAGGGAAGCAACGGTTGATGACTTTAGTTTTAAAATGGGGAATGACGACTTCCCAGACGAGTGGGATATTGCTCCTGATCCTGTGCAGGTAATCACCGAACTGGGTGAGGGAGCTTTTGGTTCAGACCGAGTCTGGCTGATTTGGGAAAATGAGGCGATCAAGAATATCTGGCTTCAAGTAAAAGCTCCTGCGTTTACTGGATGCGAAGGAGAGGATGGATTCACTTTTTACTTTGGCAACATCATTGGGGAAACAGGCTCTGGTGATTCGAGTGTCAATTTCCTCGACCTGCTTGATTTTAGAGGGGACTACCTAAAATCTGCTGACATTGAAAATGTCTCTGACTTCGATCGATCCGGGTTCGTTAACACCATTGATTTGTTTCACTTTACGAGACACTTTTTCAAGAAGCTTGTTGAGTTAATCACTCCGATGTCCAGCTACTAGCAAATACGAATCTAATTGAATTC
>CAYUNP010000275.1:0-6069 GCA_964446085.1 uncultured Pirellulaceae bacterium | reverse complement strand
GCCGAACTGAGAGCCCGTAGCGATTAGTATCCTTGCCACTTACCAAAGAGAGGTCTGCCAACCTGACGCCCAATCGGTGGACGATAGGTTCGTGCTGGCGTCAGCAGTGGAGGCACGCCCAATGGGCCCAGCTTCCCGCAGCATGATGTTACCGGAGCAAGGTTGGGAATCGCAGTTGGGACTGGCGCCTGGTTACAACAACCCTGGCTCGATCCAAGATCTCCAATGGTTGCCGGACCGAATGAGTTACTTGGCGCAACAACGGATGAGTAAACGTCTGGAGAACTCGAAAATCCGGATACTCCGAATTGCGGAGATTGGAATGTCGGACTGCCAAACTGCTGTGTCGGAAATACAGAAGATCCGAATTGCTGCGCTGGAATCGCAGAGCCAAACGAGTTCGGCACGCTCTGAAACACTGACGGTGCCTGAATCGGACTCGACAACGCGCCTCGTGAGCCAGATTGAGCGTGAGCGTGACTGCAGGCGATGGCGACGATCGCAATCATTGCAGTGAACAGTTTCTTGGAGCGCATGTTTTTTCCTTTGGGAGTGCACTGAGGAATGGGCCGGAAGATTCGAAGAGTTCGAACGTGGCGCTGCGAATTAGACTAAATTCCATTCATTGCCAAAACATCGCTTTGACCAAAGTCAGAGTGACAGCAAAAACAGAGATTCACGAAACACCGCCTGTTTCAGTGCCTCAAACGCAATAATTACCGTCATCTTGCGAAATTGAGGGTCTTCATCACTCGTCGTATAGCTCAGGAAAGACTTCCTGCGAGAGACCTTTGCGCTTAATCAGCGTCCGCAAGCGGCTGAGAAAATCGAACTTGTAATTCGCGACCTGCTGTTCGGTAATGCTCAGCATCTGGGCGGCAGACTTGTTGGGCGTCCCTTTGACGATCAACAGCTCCATGCACTTGAGCTTCAACCAGTCCCCATTCTTTTGCCACTTGGCCATCATGTCTCCGATGGCTTCGGCCAACGCATCCTCTTCAAGCCGCTTTCGTTCCACGCTGCGAGCAATGCTGCTCGCTGGACGCGCGTTGCCTTTGAGTTGCCATTGTCCACTGCTGGTATCGGCGCCAGTTGACAGCGGAATCGCAGGGCGGCGACCTTCACGGCGCAGATGATCCGTGAGCTTGTAGGCGCAAATCGAAAACAGATAACTTTCCAGCGGCCGTTGGCCATCGTAGTTTGGCAGACTGTTGAGAAAGCCAATGAAAGCTTCCTGAACAATGTCCTCGCTGGCGGAACGATTCGAAAGTCGGCTATCAACGAAGGCCAGCAAACGTCCTTCATATCGTGCAATCAGGTCGTTCCAGGCGTCGGAGTCACCGCTTCGAATACGTCGAATGAGAGTGCGATCAATTTCGTTATTCTTTTTCACACACGAAAGTCTGCTCTATCGCGGCAGTTTTTTCAAGAAGGAGCCCAATTTTGAATTTTCAGTTTCTGCTGCCCGCGCAGGAGTATCGAGTTCGATTTCCACCTGTTTTATTGATTTGGGAGCCTCCACACCGTCCAATTGCACTTCGAATCCGGCGTTGTTTTGGGACACCGGAAGGTCAGCCAGAGCACTTACAGAGATCGATTTATCAGGAGCTGGCCCTTCAATGTGCGGGGCGTCGCTGAAAATATCACTTGATCCGGCAGCTGCACTGACTGGTTCGGCGACCTCTTTGGCGTCCGAGGGTAGTTTTGCTTCAGCGGCCACTTTTTCCTCGGCAGCAACCTCTTTTGGCTGCTCAACCGGTTCGACTCGTGAAAACTCGGAATTCGCGTCATCGAGATCGGCAGCGTTGACTTCGACCAGGCTCTTACCCGTATCCGACTCATTGGGAGCGACTTCGTCGTCCAGAACATTCTCAGAAGGAGTGACTTCCTGGAACGCCGGAACCACTGGATCCGCTGCAACGCCTTGAAAATCGTAGACTGCTCGAAACGTAACGTCGCCCAGGGTCAAAAGCTCATTTGGCTTCAGAGGCTGGGAATCTGCGATCCGCTGATTGTTTACATAAGTACCGTTGAGGGAACCAAGATCGCGAACGAATAGCTGCCCGTCTTGCTCAAAAAGCTCAGTGTGTTTGCGGCTAACAAGCTTGTGAGGCAGGGTGACAGAGACACCTTCTCGCCCACGACCGATTACCGAAGGAAGTTTCAGTCGAACTTCCTTGGTTTTGGCTTGGCCACCAACAACAACGAGTTTTACGGACAGCATAAATGGGTTCCTTTCTCAAAATCCATGGAACATGGCTCATATCGCCAATTGGCAAGAAACTCCCCTACGGGGGCGTCATCATACCAATAATGGGGCTCCCATGGCAGTTATTTCTCCTAAGAGGGCCCGGAAACTCTGCTGGCAACCGCAAAATCGGCGTGATCCGGGCAATTCCATGAGTCGCGAGTCTAAATCGATTCTCAGCCTGTAGAACGTTTTTACAACGGACTGGTTCATTTGAAAATGAAAACTACCACCAAGGCACGAAAAACAGGCAATCCACCTTTAGTTGCTGGCGACGATCGCCGAAAACATTTGGGTTAGATGACCGCGGGACGCTTCACGGCTTTTTGGCTTGCAAGGCTATCCTGTGTTCGTATAATCGTGCGACTTGAAAAGTACGCGGGTGTAGCTCAGTGGCTAGAGCATCACGTTGCCAACGTGAATGTCGTCGGTTCGAATCCGATCACCCGCTCTTTCTCAATATGCCGATCGGCTTCGGCCGTCAGGCCAATAGCTTCAGCAGTATCAAAATCATGCGTTTTATCGCATGATTTTTTCTTTGGCTCATCCTCAAAATAGCCTCTGAAAACTACAATCCTCTGCAGTTCCCGACGGCCCGATTCGAATTCTGGCTTTGAACAAATAACCTTTGGAAGACGACAGTGAATACTTCGACAGAAACACCAGCCGTAGAAGCAGAACAGAAGCTGGATCTGAATCTCGACATCAACGAAACAAGCTCATGCGGTCGCCACGTTACAGTTACTGTGCCGCGAACCGACATTGAGAAATACTTTCAAAAGCAGTTCGATACGATCGTGCCCAAAGCTGAAGTTCCTGGCTTCCGGGTCGGCAAAGCTCCACGCAACCTCGTTGAGAAAAAATTTCGCAAGCAGGTAGAAGACCAGGTCAAGGGTGCACTGCTGATGGACAGCCTGACTCAAATCAGTGAGTCGGAAGTTTTCTCGGCCATCAGCGAGCCCGATCTCGATTACGAACAGGTTACCGTTCCCGAAGAAGGTGACTTGAAGTTTGAATTCAACATTGAAGTCCGTCCTGATTTCGAAATGCCGAAATGGAAAGGGCTCAAAATCAAGCGTCCGGAATATGATTTCTCGGACGCCGACGTCGATGCGGAACTGACTCGACTTGCTGAACAGTTCTCAACATTGGAGCCGGTTGAAGACAAAGTCGCTGCTGGCGATTACATCGAAGCCAACATCACAACCCGGCTTGATGGTACAGACATTTCCTCTGTCTCGGATCTTTCGATTCAGGTTCTTCCGTCGCTCTCAATGGCTGACGGAATGATCGAAGACTTCGACAAACTGATCATCGGCGCCGAAGCGGAAGAAAAGCGAAGCACAAAAGTCACCGTCAATGAATTCTCCGAGAACCTCGAACTCGCTGGCAAAGAGCTGGAAGTCGAATTCGAAATTCTTGACGTGAAGCGTCGAGGCGGTGATGGTGTCGATGGTTTGGCTGAAAAGACAGGCATGGACATGGCTGACCTTCGCGAACGTATCAAGGAAGGACTTGCCAGTCGCCTTGAGTATCGTCAGCGCGAAGTCGTTCGTGAGCAGATCAGCACGACACTGACAGAGTCTGCTTCATGGGAACTGCCGCAGGATCTGCTTCGTCGTCAATCGCATCGTGAACTCGAAAGAGCGTCGATCGAAATGCGACGTAGTGGTTTCTCGGATCAGGAAATTCGCGAACAGGAAAACCGCACCCGCAGCAACATTCTTGAGCGTACCGAAACGATGCTTCGCGAGCACTTCATTCTTGAGCGAATTGCTGAAGAAGAAAACGTCGAAGAAACGGACGCGGATTACACACTCGAAATCGCCAAAATCGCAGCACAGCAAAACGATTCGCCTCGCCGCGTCCGTGCTCGACTTGAGCGTTCGGGTCAGATGGACTCGCTTCGTAACATGATCATCGAAGGCAAAGTCATCGAAATGATCACTGAATCTGCGACGTTCGAAGCAACCGAATACGAGCAGGAGAAGCAGAGCACTGTTGAAGCGATTGACTTCTTCGCTGCCGGCAAGATGGCTCACATTCCGGAAGCCAAGTACGAAGGTGGCGAAGCGGAGCCAATTCCTGGCATCAAGCCAGAACGCGAATAGTCACGCCGTGACAATCGATCATTCGAACCCTGTTTGGCGGATTTGCTGAGCAGGGTTTTTTGGTGTCAGAATTCCTGTGAGAGGCTGAGACCCTGGAATAAATGCCGGCGAAATTGTCGCCCGGCCAACACTCGTTCCAATATTCGCTTTTATTGGCACCATTGACGGGCAAATTGTTCTCATCGGTTATGATGGATCGAAACCAGATCACTGTACTCTGGTTCTAAAAGGTGGCGCTGGTCTCTGGCCTGTGCACCAAATCAAATCGGAATTTTCCTTTCGAAACGACAGACATCTTCATGGCCGAATCGACCAAAACCGAAGTTGGCAGTTACTTTATCTCCAACTACCCACCGTTCTCACAATGGAGCGCCGACAATCTCTCGACCGTAGAGACTGCGCTGCAATCGCCTCCGCCTGCCGATACGCCATTGGGACTCTATCTGCACATTCCTTTCTGTCGCAAGCGTTGCAAGTTTTGCTACTTCAAAG
Source organism: uncultured Pirellulaceae bacterium (assembly GCA_964446085.1). Classification (GTDB taxonomy): domain Bacteria; phylum Planctomycetota; class Planctomycetia; order Pirellulales; family Pirellulaceae; genus Mariniblastus. The sequence goes on along the minus strand of CAYUNP010000275.1, from coordinate 1,218 downwards.
TCTTCACTGATCAGAACGCAAAAGAGATTGAAGCCTACGTTGCTGCCCTGTGTCGAGAAATCGAATTGGTCAGTAAACAGGAAGTCATGGGGGGTCGCCCGTTCCGGTTCGTTTACTTCGGCGGAGGAACGCCTTCGTTTTTGAGTTCACGCCAACTTACGTCGCTGGTCGATCGTCTGCGCGAAAACATCAACTGGGACCAGGCGGAAGAAGTCACTTTCGAGTGCGAGCCAGGTACTCTTCAGGAATCAAAACTGGTGACGCTGAAAGAGCTCGGCGTCACGAGACTGAGCCTCGGTGTGGAGAACTTTACTGACTCGATCCTGGAAGAGAACGGCCGAGCTCACCTTTCGAAAGAAGTTTACAAAGCCTGGGACTGGATCAAGAAACTTGATTTCCCGAACGTGAACATCGACCTGATCTCCGGCATGGTTGGAGAAACATGGGAGAACTGGAAATTCAACATCGCTGAAGCGATCAAGTTCTCTCCCGAGAGCGTCACGATCTATCAAATGGAACTGCCGTACAACACGGTTTACTCCAAAGACATTCTTGGCAACAAGATTGAAACGCCCGTCGCTGACTGGCCGATGAAACGCGAATGGCTGGATTATGCCTACGACCAGTTTCTCGCCGCAGGCTACAAGATCAGCAGTGCTTACACGGTCGTGAAGGACAACGACAAAGTTAACTTCAGCTACCGCGACAATCTCTGGCAGGGCTCCGATCTGCTGGCTACTGGCATCGCCAGCTTTGGCCACGTCGGAGGCGTGCACTATCAGAACAAAGCTGACATGAAACAGTATCAAGCCGACCTGATGGAGCACGGAAAACTGCCGCTCGGTCGAGCCTATCAACCGACTCCTCACCAGCTGTTGATTCGCGAAATGATTTTGCAGTTAAAGCGTGGCTACCTGGATGTCGGATATTTCCGCGACAAGTTCGAGGTGAACATTCTCGAGCAGTGGTCCTCGCAGTTTGCCGAACATCGTGAAAACGGATTGCTTGAATTCGACGATTCGAAAATTGAATTGACTCGCAAAGGGTTCCTGCATGCTGATGCGATGCTGCCTGTTTTCTTCGAAGAAGAACATCAAGGCGTTCGCTATACGTAGTCCTTGGTGGCATAGGCTTCCAGCCTGTGTTTCATCAGATCGTTTGGCAGCCGTGTTATCCTCAGTTCTTCAGCCCAAACACAGTCGCCTGCGGCTTGCCGTT
>CAYUNP010000274.1:3986-6098 GCA_964446085.1 uncultured Pirellulaceae bacterium | reverse complement strand
GGAGAACCGAGCGACATTGTCGCTCAGCTTTCCAAGCTGATAGCGCTCGCCAGGGCAGTTACTATTGGTTTAACATGTGCACAATGGGTAGAGGCCTCTGCCACGCGATAACGAAGCTTTGACTATGAATGACTCCACTCCAAAACGATTTCGACTCGGCCCTGGGCTACTGGTTACCGCTGCGTTTATCGGGCCAGGCACCGTTGTGACTGCTAGCAAAGCCGGAGCTCAGTACGGCACGTCGCTACTATGGGCAGTCGTGTTTGCCTGTCTCACCACAATCGTATTCCAGGAGATGGCTGCTCGCATTGGAATCATCTCGCAAGAAGGACTCGGCCAGGCGATTGGAAAACTGGTTCGTGTTCCTGCGGTTCGCTTTGGCGTTGCAGCTTTGATCGTCGTGGCAATCCTGATTGGAAATGCGGCGTATCAAACGGGGAACATTCTTGGCGCGGCAACGGGGATCGATGTTGCCCGGCAGAATGAGCAAGCCAATCCAATGTTGCCGTTGATTGTAGGAGCGATCGGTGCGTTTGCGATTGTCGTGATTTGTCTCAACAAATTTTCGGTGCTGCAGAGCTTGTTGACGGGCCTGGTGGTCCTGATGAGTTTACTTTTTCTTGCGGCTACGTTGATGAGTGCTCCGCCAGTTGGCGAAATTGCTTCCGGTTTGGTGCCCTCGATTCCCAAAGGTTCACTGTGGTTGCTGATTGCGGTTTTGGGAACCACGGTGGTTCCTTACAACCTGTTCCTGCACGCGAGTCTTGCCGCGACTCAATGGAGCGACTGCAACACTGAAGAAGAAAAAGCTGCCGCGATTCGTAATTCAAGATGGGATACGATCCTTTCGGTTTCTCTTGGAGGCATCGTTACTTCGGCGATTCTGTTGTCTGCCTCGAGCGCGTTTTCGGAAGTTCGCGCCGCTGGACAACCGGGTGCCATTTCCGGTATCGGCGATATTGCGAATCAGCTGCGTCCGGCACTGGGCAATCTCTCTCCCTGGTTGTTCGGGGTCGGATTGTTTGCCGCAGGCTTGACGAGCGCTATTACGGCTCCGGTGGCAGCAGCCTATGCAGCGGCGGGTTGCTTTGGTTGGCCGAATAATCTGGGAGATTGGCGGCTTCGTATCGTGGCGGTCATTGTCGTGTTGGCCGGTGTCATTGCTGCAATTATGTGGGGTAAGAGTCCTCAGCAAGCGATTGCTGTTGCTCAAGTCGCCAACGGTTTGTTGTTGCCCGTGTTGGCGATCTTTATTTTGCTGATCGCGAACCAGAGCAAGTTGATGTCACGGCATGTGAATTCCAAAGTTTTCAATGCGATCGCAATCGCCATGATCGTAGTGATTCTTTTGCTGGCCGTTCGTCAATTCAAAGGCGGTTTTGGATTGTAGACCGCCACACAGTCAGCGCCACGCCATACCAGCGGTGTCTATCTGAGTCATTTTGAGCACTTGTAAGGGACTCGGCTTCAATTACAATCCGCAGCACTCACATGACTGGTGACGGGTTGTCTGCTGACGATTCGTTCAAGGGAATCCGGTGAAAATCCGGTACGGCCCCGCCCGCTGTAAATTGACACGGCTTGTTTGACGAGCCAACAGGATGAGTTCTTTTCGATGCCATTGCCTAACGGCGAGAAGGCTGAACTCCCTGGTCAAAAGTCAGAATACCTGCCAGCTCGTGTTTTTGATCGGTCCCGCGAGGGTAGGGTTCGACAAAGAGTAACCTGTTTTTACTCAATGATCCTTTGACGGAACCACTGCGCACATTTTCGATGCTGCGGTTTCCGAATGTCCATGAAATTGTCGTCGAAATGCGGTTTCACTTTGGTTGAACTGCTGGTCGTGATCGCGATCATCGGAGTCCTGGTGGCGATGTTGTTGCCGGCAGTCCAGATGGTTCGTGAATCCGCGCGGCGTACCGTTTGCCTTAACAACCTGCGGCAGCAGGGGTTGGCCCTACAGAATCACCACTCGGCACACGGCGAGTTTCCTGTTGGAGGAACCAGTTTCCTCATCACGGGAAATCCGACTGATACTCAAATTGCCTGGAGTGCGTTTTTGTTGCCGTTCATCGAACAGGGCAACGTGCATCAACTGATCGACTTCAGGAC
>CAYUNP010000274.1:0-3886 GCA_964446085.1 uncultured Pirellulaceae bacterium | reverse complement strand
GAAACGAATCACAACTTTTGATTTACTGGAACAACATGAACTATCGATTTGCCGTTTTGACTTTGGTCGCATTAACTCTGTATGTGGCTCCCAATTGCCTGGCTCAAACCACAACCCCCCTGCCCTTTGGTGCAAGTGCATTGGCATTTGAAACCGATGGAACACTGTTTGTGTTTGGTGGCGGAGGCGCCAGCAGCATTCTTTCCATTGCGTCTGATGGAACCCAGAGCACGATTAATCTACAAGCCGGCACCAGTCTGGATAGTCTGGGCGGAGCGGCATTCGATAGCTCAACCGGACGGCTGTTGGTAACTGACAACGAGCAGTTTGGTGACGGAGTTGGCAGCCTGTTCAGCATCGATGTCACCAGTGGTCAGGTGGATACTTTGGTTTCCGGCTTCGATTTCATCGACGATGTCGCCGTTCGATCTACCGGCGAAGTCTTTTTTAGCACGGCCGATGGAGGTGGTTTGGGAGGCGTTTACCAAGCCTTCAGTGACGGTTCGGCCACGCAGGTTGTCGGTGGACTGGATTTCGGAGCGGGACTCGCGTTTGACGTCAACGATGATCTTGTATTTCAGGATGTCAATGAAATCGATTTTTTAGGCACCGTCTCTCGGCTATCGATCACCGAAACTGGCTCCGGCCTGAGCTTTGGCGGTACCGAAGTTTTGGCTACCAGCCTGAGCGGAGGTTTTGATTTGGCGGCTGATTCCGAAGGTGATCTGTTCGTCACCGGCAGTGGTGGCTTGTTCGAACTTGATCGCGACGCCAGTGGTGCTTTTTTGGGAACGGCAACGAATCTGATCGCAGGAAGCTTTGCCACAGAAGCAGCATTCTCTTCCCCGGAGATTACTTTTATCCCCGATTTTGGCGCGAGCGAATTGATTTCGCTAACAGTCGTTGCAGTACCAGAACCCACAACTCTGGGGCTGACTGGAATTCTGGCTTTGGGTTTGACGATCCGGCGACGGCGGCTCACTTGTTGAGATACAATTTTCGGGTGCAATGATACCGACCCAAATCGGAATTTTTCCGTGACGCTTGAAGAGCAAAGCGAAATGCTGACAGAAGTTGGTTTCGTTTTCCGTGACCAAAGGACTTCAAGGATCTTCGACATCATGGCTGCAAAAACAAAACCCAATCGGCGCTTTCAGTTCAGGCTCAGCGCAGTCCTGATTTTCGTTTTGCTGATAGGTGTTTTTCTCGCAGTACACGAACAGTGGAAAAAAATTGACTTTTCGTTTCAAGAGTTCGACGAATACTATATGGTTGAGATGCTTGAGAATGTCGATTTTCTCGGAGAACAAAGTTGCCATGTCTATGTGATCCTCGAAGAAGGGCAGACGGCGCCGACGCTTCGCCAACGATGGCTGATTTACAGGATGCAACGGTATGACCAATCGCTTCGAGTTGCGATGGATGGTGCTGCCAATGAAAATCGAATAGACTTCGAGGAAGCGGTAGGCGACCTAACCGCAGAGTACGGGTTGCCAGTCATGAATCGGGAAAACATTGGCGAGCACTATGGGTTTGAAATCAAGATTCCGCGTCTGGCAGATTCGCCCGATGACTACATCGTTTTGAGTTGCCACTGCACTTGGGAGCAGGAACATGGAATGGAAATGCTGATTAGGAATGGTAGAGAAGTTCCATGGCAAGGCAACGATGGACCGTGGCAATGGAATACACCAACAGAATTTATGGCCAGCGGCCAGTGAAAGTCGCCAGACTCTAAATTTAAAAGCTCAGTCAATTCCTGTCCGTTATGGTTAGGACGTCAATCGTGAAATTCTCGTTGCGTTTACTGATGTTACTTCTGCTTTGGGCGGCCCTGTTGATCAACGGCCTGTTACAACACAGGTTTTGCAATGAGTTGTCCGAGCAAATTCAGACCGAACAAAACACTTTGGAATCACTGGAGAGCAGCAGCCAGCCATATTGGATAAGTAGGCTGGCACAGTCCCAGACTAATTATCAAGCTCAGACCACATATTACGAAGGTCTGACCAGGATTTTTAGAACGGCAAAAATCAAATCGTTCGAATTAAAACCAGATGTAGACCAACGTGTAACTGTTGCTCGCATAACCCTGTCGCCGTCAGATTTCGTTTATAAGATCCATGTCCCGGCTGGTCGTCAAGTTCAACTTGGTGGCCATTTCAGATTTGGTGCTGGTCAATCATCAAAAAACAAGACAGAGCATTTGTCGCTTCAGGCTGGCGAGTACACAATTGAAATCAGGAATTCGATAAAGCCAACTGGTGATATATTGGACGAACACGAGCTCAATGTAACAGTCTTCATCGACGAAGCTGAATCGGTTGTCTGGCGACAAAACATCGGATTCGAATCTGACTCCTGGACCACCAGTGGCGGTGTTGCAGGAATCGCTCATATGGAAAACGACAATATGTCGCTGACTCTGATGGATAGTAGCTACCGAACCAGCAAATCGAACAAGACACACAGTTTTTCTGCAACTTTGACAAATGTGATAGTTGATGACTCCAGAAACGAATAACAGAATCTGGAAATTGCTCCTGATCGTTTTGATTACCTCGGGGCTAGTCGCTTATAACATCAACCGTTCAAGGCAGGCAAGCAGACTGGCAGTCGAATTCGGTTTGATGTCAGAGAAAACCAACGCCGCACGATCGCAACGAATTCTGGAAGCAGAAGCAAAGTTGAGCATGACCGAATTGCTAACCAGATTGGCCCACTCCAGAATCTATTCCACTGAGTTACTTTACGGTGAAGAAGTGGAGCAGTTGACACCAACGCAGATTTTGATCGGGAAAGCCGAAATTTTTATGGCTCCCACGTATCAACCTGGCCAGCTCAGGATAATGTGCCGTGACGATGGTGACTTTAACATCAAGTACAGGGTTGTTTATCAACGAGCCAAGTCACGTGCATTTGATGATCAAAACGCGCCGCAAGAGATCGGAGCCCATGATTTTACTATTCCGGTGCAACCGGGCGTCTGGAATACTGTTAGCTTTGATCTGGATAGCGCTGACGAAGAAGAAAACACGATTCCAGTTGTTCATGAATTTGATGGTCAAACTCGTGTGATTGGTTCAGTCCCGTACTACGATTGCACAGCGAAAAAGCGTGTCGCTCTCAGGAGCACGCCGCTCATATTTTCCAGGGACATTCAAATGTTTTATTTGATCAATCCGTTTGCTCGCTTCATCGTCAATACGGCGGATCCAGAGATGCCCGAGTTTCTGGATATCTCCGCAACCCTGGAAAACGACACAAAAAATTTCGAAGCAACGAGAGAAGAAAATTAGTAAAATGCAGCGTGAATTTAACGTGGTCTGCTCCGGCCCAGTTCGTCAGTCTGGCACGATTCGTGAGTAGACATCGCGAACCTGCGATTATTGAAAACAAAAACACAAGCGATTGATCCGTGTCGGGTTACTCCCTTGTGTTTTTGTACTCTGACCCGACTGACTTAGGCGTCACAGCGTGAGATTCAGATGACATACAAAACCTTCAAGTCGGCTACATTTGAAAGTTATTTGAAATGTGGATACGACGCAGAGTCTGAACGAGTCGAGAATCGGGTTAAACGGAAGGCCTTGATGGAGACATTTCCTTTTGGCGCAATGCTGGAACTTGCTGTGGCGGAAATGGACTTTGCGAACCGATGGTGTTGGGAAACATTCGGTCCGTGCGACGGCACCTGCCAACAGGAACACTCACAGTACAGAGTATGCGACCAATCGGATGACCATGTTCACGAAGGCTCGTGGACAAACATCTGGTATGTGAAAACTGGTTATGATTTCGGTTTTAACGAATGGTATTTCACCAATCGAAACCAGCTAGACGAATTCCTCGCATTTGTCCCATCCATAAACTGGGGACAAAACTA
>CAYUNP010000273.1:0-6148 GCA_964446085.1 uncultured Pirellulaceae bacterium | reverse complement strand
TTGACTGGTCGATATGGTTGGTGAACCAGGACAGTTCGACTTCCTTGCCTTCTAGTTCTTTCAGGATCGAATCATCTCCTGTCAGTTTTGCGGTAACGATGGTTCCAGGCTTCATCACCAGCGTGGTGGATTTGAGGTCTTCAATTTTGGCGTCCTTGACGGTTACATATTTCCAGTGAGGGTGCAAAATGACCAGGTTGACTGTGCTTCCTGCCGGTAGCGGCGGCGTTTCAATCAGCCCACTGGCGTCGCTGACAAAATCGCTGCCGGGCCGTCCGGTTAACATCTCAAAATCCCGGTGTCCAAGGAACATTTTGTTGTTGGATTCTGCATTCGCGACTTCCATCTGCATGATCATCGCGCCAGCAATTGGTTTGTCATCGGGTGATACGATCCGGAAAGTGCCAACATCCGCGCGAAGGAGCGTACAACTCACCTGGCTTGATTGACCTCCATTGAAAGAGAAGTGTTGTAGTACCGGTGCATAGTCAGGATGTTTCACCAGGGCTGCGGCATAGTCATCGGGCTCAAAATCTTTAAATGACACCTCACCTTTAATATCCGTGGTGCCTTTAAAGTCTGTGTTTTTCCAGTGGCTGTCCCATGTTTTGATTTCGAGGCTGGCTCCCTGAATCGGGGCTCCGTCGGAATCAACGACGATAACCGTCAGCGTGCCTTCAGACTCCGCCTGTGCCGTTGGACTGGCCTCCAATTGAGCCCACAGACTTACGGCTAACATACCAAGCAGCGACAACACGAAAACGGTTGTAGCCCGGGACGAACGAAACGGCGTTTTGTCTTCGACTCCCATCACACGCGAAATACGAGTTCGCAATTGAGACTTGCGACCGCCGTCTACGGCCAGCGATGCTGCTGCAGCCAGTTTGGCACGTTGCTGGCCAAGTTCGCTCACTCGCACCAGTGTTTCGGCGTAGCCACCTGGCTCTGCGCCGACAGCAAGAACCAGATCGTCACAACAGTTCTCCCTTTCATCACTGACTCGACGACTGACATACCAAACTGCCGGGTGAAAAAACAGCAACGTCTCGACAATGCGTTGCAGAAGGTTCGCGATGTTGTCAAAACGACGCAGATGAGCCAATTCGTGCAACAGGATATTCTCCAACTGACTGGGAGCAAGCTCCGACAGTAATGAAGTCGGTAGTAGAATCACCGGCTTCAGCACACCCACGATCAATGGCGTTGCAATACGGTCACAAGTCATCAGCGTCGGGCGAATCGAGCATTTGACCTGGTCAATACAGGAGTCGAGGCTCTTCAACCACTGCCTGTTAGTGACGACTTGCGCCCCACGCCGCAATCGATCTCCACCATAAAAGGCGATGGCAAAACGAATGGCCATCAATGCGATGCCAATCAAATATACGATGGCAACATAGGGTGCCAACCACGCCCAGGATTCGAAAAATGTGTTTTGTATTTGAGGGAATTGACGGGCTTGAGACTGCAGCCCAGGCCTGGAAGACGGTGCCATATTGGCGGCGGTCGTATCAACCACAGGGTCTCCGGCGACTTCCTGTTCCGGCATCACTAGCGCAACGTTTTGAGAAACGGAATCGGACGCCAGGGTAGCTACGTTGGGCGCGGGGGTTCCTTCGACGGTGACCAAGCCAAAAGTTGCCAGCAAACAGGCGAGCATCAACATTAGTGCCGAAAAACTGATCCAGTATCTGACTTTGGCACTCTTGCGCCCAATCGAAGCGTTGCAAACAACGGCGATGACTGCCAAAGCGAGCCCTTGCCAGAGAAAATGCAACAACGCGATTGCCAATCGAAGAGAGAGGGTACCGTCCAGTGAAAAAATGGTGTTCATTTTTTGCCCTTCCCTTTGGCTTCCTTGTTGATGAGCTTTCGTAGCTGCACGAATTCTTCATCTTCGAGTTGTTCGGATTTGACCAGGTTCAACATCAGCGATACCGCCGATCCATCAAAAACCCGGTTTACAAAATCCGACAACATGCCACGCGAAACGTCCTCCTGGGAGACAGTCGCTTCGAAGACAAACGCGTTGAGTTCGGAAGTGCTGCTGGCAAACCTTTTGGTCACCATTTTGTTCAGCGTCGTGACGACCGTGGAGTGGGCCAGTTCCCGGCCTTCGTTGGCAAGCTGCTTGCGAACATCGCGAACTTTAAGAGGCCCTTCGCGCCAAAGAATCTTGAGTATCTTCAATTCCAGTTCGGCTGGAAACACACTCTTTTTCTGATTCATCGTCTTCCTTCCTGAAAACAGATTTCATCTATTGTGATAGATGTTATCATCTATTGCGATAGATGGAAAGGCGAGGGTGGAATTTTTCGAAAGTGCTAGTTTTCATCAGACGACAAACTGTCTTGTGAAAGCACCGCTGCGCGGATTGTTGGTGTCGACGATCGTATGTGTCGATGAATCTTCAGGACCCTATTCGTCAAGGTCGTTGGAAGCAGGTTCGCTGAATTCAAGGAATTCAAGATCCTTTTTAAATGTTGATTTGGAAATTGTCTGGCCAGTAAAGAGCTTCAGCGGAGAATCTGGTCGGACGAAGAGTTGATCTTCGTTGCCAAGCGTCGCAAAGAGGAAATCGCTACGGCGGTCCAGTTCGCCAAAAGGCAGCATGAGGTAGTCGCCGTTAAGGACGTACTTGCCAAAGTGAACGTAATAGTTTGAGCAGAAATATTCTTCGACTTTCGCAAATACACCTGGCGTCCAGATGGGGTTCGAGCGAACACGAGTAACCATGTCGATGTCCCCTGAGATCACCGTGCACGAACCCGCCGGGATTGACTCAAAGAAGTTTGAATCGACATCGTCCCAGTCATAAGGTGGATTAGGGCGTGTTGCAGACGTTGCTTTATGACCACATTCAATGACAGCTTGCGCCAGTTCGTCGTGAATCGGACCCAACGCGACGGTATCCAATAGCCAGTTAACTTTCATACTTCTCTCTTTGAACTGTTGTTCTACTCATATTTCCACTTTGATATCCATGGATCTTCCAGCTTCTCCTGAGACGCCTTCAGCTTTTGTTGATACGCTCGAAGCACGCTCGTGAAATTTGGATCTGTCGCGAGATTGTTGGATTCGTGAGGATCCTTTTCAATGTCGTAGAGTTCAAATCTGGGACGATGAATGTACGATTCAACGGTCCTCACTCCGTACGATGCGTCCAGCCCTTTGCGGTACTGAGCCTGCCAACTCGACGCGATCCAAAGATCGGATGCGAATGGATAGTCCAGCTTGTGAGCGATGTTCCAGATCAGTTTGTACTTTTGATCGCGAATGACGCGCATCGGATAATACATGGTGATTTCATGAAACGTGTGTGACGCAAAAATCGTTTCATGATGCTTGTCGGTGACTCCAGCAAGCACAGGAAGCCAGGACTTTCCCTGATAGGACCTGAATCGGTTGTTGCCGTTGCGATTGTCCTTGCCGAACAAGCCAAGTTTTTGCCAATGTTTGTTGGCATGGCTCCATTTTTTTGGGCTGTTGGATGCGTGGTCCAGGCCGCCAGCAAAGTCCAGCAAACTCGGCGTGATGTCAACGTGGCTGATCAGTGCGTCAGATTCAAAGCCGCGCTTTGTATGGTATGGATTCCGTACGACAAAAGGAACGTTCAATCCCGGTTCGTAGACGGTCGTCTTGCCGCCAGCGAAGGCCATGCCATGATCCGATGTGAACACGATCAGCGTTTTGTCGTAAACTCCGGCTTCCTTGAGAATGGTAATCAGTCGACCAAGACTCTGGTCAACGCGAGAGCAGGCTTGATAGTACTGAGCCACTTCGGCGCGAGTCTCGGGAGTGTCTGGCAAAAATTTCGGGATTGGTACTTTTGTCGAATCGTAAAAGACTTCTTTGACTCCCTCTCGGGATCCTTTCTTTGGCATGTTGCCAAACAGATTGGGTTTCAACTCCAGCGGAGAAGTTGTGTCGACTTTGCCGTCGCGATGCGGATCCAGAGTGCCGAAATAGAGAAAGAACGGACGCTTGTCGTTGCGATCTGAAATGAACGCACGACATTGCTCGGCCATTTTGACGGGATTCCTTTCGTCCGCTTCATCGATTGTTGTCTCGAACCGAAACACAGCTTCGGGCGCCACGTGATACTTGCCGATTTGAGCGGTTCTGTATCCTTCCTTTGCAAGAACATGCGGCAATGACAGAGAGATTACATTGTGATACGCGTTGAATTTGTGAAAATTGTGAGCGTGTCCGTATTGGCCGTTTTTGTGATTGTGAAGGCCAGACATAACTACAGCACGACTCGCACTGCAGCTGGCCGTCGTCGCGAAAGCCTTGCGAAAAAGAACGCCGTCTCTGGCAAGAGCGTCCACGTTTGGCGTCACGGCCACTGAATCGCCATAGCACCCTAGCGTTGGACTTTCGTCATCGGTAATGAAAAAGACAATGTTGCGTTCCGGCACAGTGTCGTTCGCTGAACCGGCCTCGGCAAGCAGAAAGCTCAATAGAATGAAGGGGATGAGTCGCAGCAGAATTGTATTTGTTTTCCCGTTCGAATTCATCTTATTCTGCGATCTTTCCTTTGAGTTTGAATGTACCAACAGTATAACGTCAGCGAGTTTTATTGTTGCGATGGATGTTCGGTGAAGTCTTTCTTTCGATCCCTGTTTGGAAAACGCCTGGTGCGGCACCCGGATGCGTTTGCGCTGACGCGGGTCGCACTCTGGAATTCGATCGCAGCTTCGATTCGACTTCAACAGTCTTTGGGTAAGGCAGTCTGGTTGGTTGCTCACTTTCAGGATACGTTTTCCGATTGCCAAACCATGCTTGAGCAACATGGGCTGGAATACCTGATTGAGAGCGATCCACTGACCGAAGACTGGTTTCGCGAGCACGCTGATGATGCGGGCTCGCGAGTGCATTTGTTGCTCGCGGATTTGGCGACGCCGTTGCCTGATATGTCACAGACTGGCGATGAAGATGTTCAGGTGCGAGTTTCATATCGTATTGCGATGTTGGTTGCCGAACGCCATCCTTTTGGCCCCAGGGATGAGGAGCTTGTTCAGTTTGCAATTTCACTTCCCGCCAGGGTCGAAATTGGATACTACCTCGCGATGGAAGACGAAATGGTAAAGCGAACGGTGCCGCCACAAATTGTTGAGCTGATGAAAACAATGGGCTTGCAGGATCAGGACTTGATCAGCAGTGCAATGGTAACCAAACGACTACGACGATTTATTCGCAAAGGTTCTCAAACCAGCGATGTTGCTGGCGATGCGGAATCAGCAACCCAGTGGTATTCGATGCAGGAAAAGTAAGGAATGATGATGGAGCAAGTGACGCCGTCGGCCAAAAATCCGGGATATCGAATCGTCGTCTTGACGGCATTGGCCCTGTTGGCATTCGCGGGCAACTCCGTTTTGTGTCGCCTGGCGCTTAAAGGAGACTTGATCGGTGCCGGTTTTTTCACTGCTGTCCGGATTACAACCGGGGCGGTGGCACTCTGGGTATTCGTGTCACTTCGTGGCTCAGGTTTGGCAGCAACCCGTAGCGGCGGAAGTTTGCAGGCGAGCGCATTTTTGGCTGTGTACATGGTCGCGTTTTCGTTCGCTTATCTTGAACTGTCGACGGGCACGGGAGCACTGCTGCTCTTTGGCGCCGTCCAGGTAACGATGATCGGCTGGGCAATCACGCAGGGCGACCGTCCTAACGCCGGTCAGTGGATGGGATTGATTGTGGCGCTGGGCGGATTGGCCTGGTTGTTGGCTCCGGGAGCAGAGGCTCCTTCTTTGGGCGCAGGAGCATCGATGGCTTTGGCTGGAGCGGCTTGGGGAGGCTATACGCTGTGCGGCAAAGGTTCCCGGGATTCGCTGCGCTCAACGGCTGGCAATTTTGCGATGGCGATTCCCGCTGGATTGATCGTGGCTGGTTTGGGATGGCAATCGGAGAACTGGACCACTCACGGTCTGATTTTGGCGGTGGTTTCCGGTGTGGTAACTTCCGCGGCAGGGTATGCGATCTGGTATGAGGCGCTGCGGTCTTTGACTTCTGCTCAAGCTGCGTCACTGCAACTGTTGGTTCCTGTATTGGCAGCGCTTGGTGGATTGATATTCGGAGCTGAACCTCTTGGTTTAAGATTGGTTTTCGCTTCGGTGCTTGTCCTTGGCGGCGTGGGAATGGTCTTGAGAGG
>CAYUNP010000272.1:0-6203 GCA_964446085.1 uncultured Pirellulaceae bacterium | reverse complement strand
GCACTTAGAGAGGCCAAAAGACCTCTGGCGCAAAATCGTTCTTGAGTTCTTCCAAACCGAGTGACGCCAGATAACAATGTGATGCACGCGAAGACATCTGAGGCAACGGGTCAAGTGTGTGGGGGATTTTTCGGTGTTTTTCTGAGTTGTTTTGTCAACAGTTTTTCCACTTTATGTTTCGATCAAGTTGTAGAGTGGTGAGCCGGTTTCTTTGAGTCGCTGGATGTACTTTTCTTCGTCGTAAGGGACTCTTTGTTTCCAGCATCGGAAGATGATTCGCTGCCATTTGTAGGCCAGTGCCCGCTTGGCGGTGTGAGGATCCTTTCCTTTATCGCGTAGCTGTTGGTAGTACGCTTTTGCCCATCTACTTTTTGCGATCGACAAGCCCGCATACTCGTGAAACGTCTGCCTGAGGAACTTTGTGCAGGCCCAACGGGCCGACACGAAACGATGTTTACCGCTCTGGGTTGTTAGCGGCGCGATCCCTGAAGCGGCTTGCAGTGAACTGGCGTCAGGATAACGGGAACGATCATCTCCCATCGCGGCGATCATGCGACTGTGAGTCAGATCCGAAGCGCCGGGTAAAGAACTGAAGATCGCATAGTCTTCGTGCTTGACCACTTCTTCGGCGATCAGGCTGTCGTAGATTCGGATCTGAGTGTCACCGGTGGTGATCTATTGACGTTCGATTTTGCTGATCTTTCGGAGTTTCAGTCGATCGTCGACTCGGGGGCAGATTTCCTGACGATACGTCTGGAAACAAACAACTTTGCGACTATCGGTTTTGCATCGCTGGAAGATCCGGACTTTGCTCCGCCAACGTTGCGGATCGAATCCGTTCCAGAACCTTCATGTGCGGGACTGGTGCTACTCTTGGGCGGTTTTTTTGTTCGGCGCCGACGTGTCGCTTAAGTTGTGGTAACCAGTACATGGTCTGACAAACACATCCTGATTTACGCATCGACCTGTACGAGTTGGCCAGGCATTTTCTGCTTGGCCAATTTCTCCAGAAGTGCCACACATCAAGCGACACATTTAACGCCTTTTTGATCAGGCGACTTTCTTGTCCGAATCAGCCAGTGGCTTGAGCGTCGCCGGATGCACGCCGGCCATTTTCGCAAGCTCTTGCCGAATCGCCGTGTTAAGCATGCGGTGGACTTTGAAAACGACATCCGTTGCGGGAGCGCCATCGATCACACGATGGTCAAAGGTCAGCACGGCCCGGCTGATTCCGTTTTTCGGCATTGGATCAACGCCAATGGTGGCAGTGTTGGGACCAAGATGTCGATTTCCGTAAGCACCACGGTGCCCGGAGATACTCATCCCAAAAGTACCCATATGGAACGCTCGCTTGATGGGCCAAACATTGAACAGCATCCACCACGCAAAACGGCGCACAAACGCCGGACATTTCGCAAACGTAATTTGATGTTTGAACTGTTTGATCTCGTCGATCGGAGCTTTGCGAAAATAGTTGTATTGCTCCTGCAAGTCCACCAGTGTGTGATTGTTGGGCTCGTTGAAACGCGCAAACAGAAGCCGCTCTTCCCCCTGATACTCACGTGACATCGTCATCATGGCAACACTCTGATGATGCTCATAGAGATGCCCCCATGGAAACGAAACGTATCCCTGACGGAGCATCGGCTGTTGTTGGGCCACCGCAGCGAACGCCTTGATCACCAGCACGTTCCAGCTGATCTTTGGCTTGGCCATTCGCCGGAGCCTGGCAACGTCTTTCAGATCCCAATCGCACGAAACGGAAGCCAACGGAGTCCTGTTGGCCATACGAATTACATCGTCAACCAGTCTTCGTCCGTTTGTTAATGCAATCCGTTTTCCCATGGCCAGATTGTCGCAATTTCAACGATTTGCAACAACATCGATTTGATCCCGAAAGTTCAACTCTATTCCAGAGTTTTGCGTTCCAGCGCCGAATGGTTTGGCATGGCAAGATTGCTGATCAGGCCAATCTTCTGCAGGCCAGCCAGAGTCAAATAGGTGATATCGACTTCCCACCAACGGTGTCCATGTCGAGCGCTTCTTGGGTCAGCATGATGATTGTTATGCCAGCCTTCGCCGTTAGTAAGAATCGCAAACAGCCAGTTGTTTCGGCTGTCTTCACGAGTTTCGTAATTGCGATAGCCCCACATGTGAGCCGCGCTGTTGATTGCCCACGTTACATGCCAGGTGTAGATCGTCCGCATGATCACGCCCCAGAAAAAGAACTGAGCCGTCATCTGCAAAACGTTTCCGGTAAACAAACCGACGATCGCTCCCGCCGCCGCAAACAAAAGGGTATGCGCGGCGTAAACAGCAATCCACATCTGGCCTTTTTGCAACCACATGTAGTACTTGTCTCGCATCAGATCTTTGCAGTAACGATCGTAAGCTGAAATCTTTGAGAGGTCGGTGTTGTCAACAAACAACCAACCCATATGCGACCAGAAACCGCTAACGTGGGGCGTGTGCGGATCCGGCTGATGGTCACTGTGTTGATGGTGCACGCGGTGAACCAGAACCCAGCGTGCGGGAGAATCCTGGAAACTACAAACGCCAAGCGTCGCCAGGGTGTACTCGAACCATTTCGGGCAGTCGAAGCCTTTGTGAGTCAGCAGTCGATGATAGCCAGCACCGATTCCCATCGAAGTGAAGATGTAGTTTCCGACTGGAAGAAACAGGACACCCCACCAGCTAAACAGGTAAGAGTAATAGACAATCGTCAGAGGAATCATGAGATGAAAGCCGATGACGGGAATCACATACTCCCACAGAATCCGGCCGGATTTCACACCTTCAGGTTTTGGAATCCGCTCCCGGTTGCCAAGCTTCTCTGATTCAACATGAATATCCTTGGCGACTTGATCGACAGAAGAAGCTTTGGCGGCGTCACTGGGACGCTTTTTATCCTGGGGTTGTTGAATCTCGGTAGACATGTTGTATCCGGTCGGTGAACGCGTTCTCTTTTTGCAGTTAACAGAGTCTAGCTGCTGCTACCGTCATAAAAAACGGCAATTCACGCTCAGACGCCTCCACCGCCGAATTTTTGGAATGTGCCTGCGTCGAAACGCCGCTAAATCCCATTTCCGCGTCGAAGTTCATAAATCTGATCCTCACGGCCCAAGGAATCCGTCAGAGCTTCCCATTGCTGAGCAACATCCTTAAAAGTCTGTTTTGCGTCCTGCTGACCAGCATTAAGGTACTTCACAATCGCCTCATCCAGCAGCTTCAAGTACTGCCGCTTCTGCAAAATCTGGGGGAACATGAGAAAGATCCGCGATTGATGAGTCTCTTTGACCGAGTCAGCATACTGATCCCAGAATTCCCGATCGATCTCTTCCAGGCCAGACCACTGCCCAATTCTGGCAAGGTGAGTCGCCCGAAAAGGAGCCGCCACGCCCTGCAACAGCTTTTGGCTGTTACGTTTCTCTGTCAGCCAAATCACAAACTCGGCAGCGTTCCTCGCGTTGGCTGTCGTTGCCGTAATCGAAATGTTGTTCGCTTCGATTCCCAGCAAGTCAACTCTTGTCTCGTCGTTGTTACTTCTTTGTTGCCAGCGAGATGCCTTGAGATCATAAAAGCGATCCGATCCAGGCAACCGTGACACTCCCCAATCCGCAGACTTGACTTCCAGCGAATCGACATCAATCGCACTCGACGCAACTGGCCAGGCGATCGCAAAGACAGCTTCTCCCGCAGCAAACTTTGCGAACACTTCCTTGTTTGAGTGCTGACCCCCAGCCGATTTTGAAAAAGCGCCCAGACTTTCCAACGCGTTCACAAAAGGAGTCGCTTCGATCATCGGCTTCATCGTCCCGCGATCAAAGAACGCAGTCAGTTTCCCGCGTCCCCGAATGACACTCGCGGCACGAGCCATAAACATCTGGCTTGCCATGCCATCGGCAGTAGAAACCAGAATCGGCTTCATATCCTTCGCCGCATCAACATCTTTCAGCTTTGCAATAGCGCGATCCAGTTCTTCCCAGGACGCGGGCACTTCAATCCCGGCCGCATCGAGAATGTCTTTGCGATAAAGCAAACGCAACTGCTGTCCACCAAGCGAGATCGACCAGGTTTTGTCATTGTGCCGCACCAACGATTTACGAAAGTGCTGCAGGAACGCGGAACGATTCAGCTTCTCATCATCAAGCGTCTCGCCTGGGAAAATCCGGATTAGCTTTCGCGAGATCAAGTCGACAATAATCGAAGACGGATGAATCACCAGATCCACATCTTCAGGAAACGTCTCGGACTCCTGGAACTCGTCGAGACTTAAATGTTCGATCTCCAGTTCCCCATCACGCTGCGCTGACCACTGCCGTGAAATTTCATCGTCAAAACCAGGGACTCCAATCGAGACCAGCTTTAGAGGATTCGGCTTGGCGACGTAGGTCTCGGTGGTTTCTTCATCCGAGGAAAATCCGCTTTTGGATTTCGATTCACAGCCGGTAAGCGCCATGAAAACGGCACCTGCGGCAAACAGCAGCCAAATCACGGTGCGAAGGCTAATTTCAGAATTGGTTTTCATTCCGTCCATTCGTTCAATGTTTCTTCATATGTTAAGCTGCTGACCGACAATTTCTACGGATCTCTTTATGGAATGTTTGGCAAAAACATATGAGCTTCTACCTTGGCGTTGACATCGGAACTTCCAGCACCAAAACGATCCTGATCGAGCCCGGCGGGAAAATTCTCGCCGAGTCCTCGCAGACCTATCCGATTTATCATCCGAAGCCGCTGTGGAGCGAACAGGATCCCGAAGATTGGTGGTCCGCGGTCTGCAAGACGGTCAAGGCGACGGTTCGTAAAGCCAAAGTCAAACCAGCGTCGGTTAAGGGTATTGGACTCTCTGGACAAATGCACGGAAGCGTTTTTCTGGACAGGAACGACAAGGTCATCCGTAAAGCGTTGCTTTGGAACGATCAGCGAACCGCTGCCGAATGCGAGGAAATTGAATCACTTGCCGGTGGGAGGAAAAAGCTCATCAAAATGGTTGCCAATCCGGCTTTAACCGGGTTCACGGCGCCGAAGATTTTATGGCTGCGAAACAATGAGCCGAAGAAGTTCGACCGGGTTCGCAAAGTCCTGTTGCCCAAAGATGACGTCCGTCGTCGCATGACGGGAACTTATGCGACGGAAGTCAGCGATGCCAGTGGCATGCTGTTGTTGGATGTCGCCAAACGAAAATGGTCGAAACCGCTGTTGAGCAAACTCGATCTCGATCGTGATTTGTTCGGTGAAGTTTTTGAATCCGAAGACGTGACAGGAACGTTAACTACAGACGCAGCCAAAGCATTGGGGCTAACAACAGACTGCGTTGTCGTGGGAGGTGCCGGAGATTGCGCCGCCAACGCCCTGGGCACGGGAGTCGTCAACAGCGGGACGCTTTCGATGTCCCTTGGAACCAGCGGAGTGATGTTTGTACACAGCGATGAAATGAAAGTCGACCCAACCGGGCGATTGCATACTTTCTGCCACGCTGTTCGCGACAAGTGGCACATGATGGGCGTGACGTTAACGGCCGCTGGAGCTTTGAACTGGTTTGTGGAAACGATGGCAAAGGAACTGGCGTCAGGAAAGAAAGATCCTTTCGAAACCTTGATCGCCGAAGCCAACAAAATTCCTGTCGGCAGCGAGGGTCTTTTCTTTTTGCCTTACCTTTCTGGCGAAAGAACTCCACACGCCGACCCGTATGCTCGCGGAAGTTTTGTCGGCTTGACGCTCAAACACCAGCGCGGACATTTGACGCGATCGATTCTCGAAGGCGTGGCTTACGCGCTGCGCGACAGTCTGGCCATCATCAAAGAGTTGGACGTTCCTGTGAAGAAGATCATTGCATCAGGCGGCGGCGCGAAATCTGAAGTTTGGCGGGAGATTCAAGCCGGAGTCATGGGCCAGAATGTTGTTCGCATCAACGCGGAACAGGGTCCAGCTTTTGGCGTCGCGTTGCTGGCAGCGGTTGGCGGTGGCGAGTACAAAAATGTTTCGGCGGCTTGCAAGGCAACGATCAAAGTTGTCGAAAAGACTTCCTCGAAGGCTGCCGCAAGGAAACATTACGACCTGGCGTTCCCTGTGTTCCAGGATTTGTATCAGTCACTCAAGGCCGACTTCAAAAAGATCAGTGAACTCTAATTGACGTGACGATTCTGTGGTGAATTCCCCTGCCACAGACCGTGGCTGCGGCGTCTCGCCGCAGTATTGGC
>CAYUNP010000271.1:2711-6239 GCA_964446085.1 uncultured Pirellulaceae bacterium | reverse complement strand
AAGGTAACGGATGGCGTATATTTCTATGAAACAGAATGATGGATCAAGATTCACGATTCGGCGGACAACAATGTGATGTACGCGAAGCCGGACTTGCGCGTGCTTTGAAATGGATGGTTGCTGGTTCCGGCCCAGTGTTTACAGACGTTATTTCGCTTGGAGCAGTATGCAATTCAGATTCTCGGCAATGATAGTTGCAATTGCGGTTCTGGGCATGGTCCTTTGGCTTGCTGTTCCCCGTGTGGTTTCAGTATTCGACGGACATTTTCAGCTTGTAATATCCTGGCCCGACAAAGAAATTCCGAGCACAACGTTTTCGTTGGCTTACTGCTGGAACGAAATCGAGGCAGCACGCGTTCAGGAATACGGGGCAACGACGAATGAAGTTATTTTTCGACCGCTGGAAATTGATCCAACCGGCCAAGCTTTCGTTATGCTTCCGTTTTCGGGTAAGCAATCCGGTAGCGAGACTTCCAGGCACGAACCAAAATTTGTCGTGATACAATACAACGACAACGAAACGATCCGGAGGAAAACATTTTCAATCCCTGTTGGGAAGGGCAGTCGTACACTTTCTGTAGATCGCGACTGAAATTTGCGTTTACGTCAAAACAGTGGTTGTACGGACTTGTAGTGAAAAACGCAGGATAACAATGTGACGACGCGTAGCCCGATTTGCGTGTGTTTTTAAAAAGGACGATCAATCGTTCTGGTACGATGATCACTGCCTTCAACCTGCTTGAGTTTCATGCATGAACAATCGACTCAAAACCATCATCAAACGGACTGTGATTGTTGCGACGTGCCTGCTCTTGCTGCTGCGTGGCTATCGTGAACTTGTACCTGCCGGAGCGAAATCAACAGCTTACATTCTGGCATCGGTTGACGGTGGAACCATCACCAGTCCCAACGGTAGCGAGTACGCGATCCACTTCAATGATGCTGGCTCAATGCACTCAGGCAATCACTGGACATGGGTGGTTGATTACAACTGGTTGACAGGCTTGCGAGTTAAAACGGCCGGCTATCTGGGAGCAGAATATGCTGTCGATCGTGAACAAATACCGATAGAATGGGACGGCGAGGATCCCATTCTCCCATTTGAGAACGGTCGATACGAATGATCGCGAGATAACAAAGAAATACGTGAAGCCGGACTCGCGCGAGTTTTGAAATGGATGATCGCTGTTCCGGTTCGGATCACCGACGTTGTCCTGCTTGTTAAAACTCTATTGCCAATATGAAAATTTTCGCGAACCCAAAGTTCATTTGCTTGCCTATCCTGTGTTTGGCGCTCGCTGGCTGGTTTTCCTGTTGCGTGTCAGCCGTTGAACCTGGACCAGACGGCAGGATCCCGCCGTCAGCAGCGGAATCCTACGTGTCAAATTCCCGCATGGTGAGTTTGTTTTTAATCGTAGGTGGAACGGCTTCGCTGGTTCATCTTTGGCACCGGAAAAACTGATCGAACTTCCCTGCAATAGTCACGGGATAACAATGTGATGCATGAGCGAGGAATTCCGTGTGGTTTGAAAAGGAAAATCACATGTCGGACCCGGTGATCACTGCCGTCATCTGTCTTGGTCGAAGCTGATGCTGGCATGACCGAATCGTCTGTTGCCCCAACGATCAATATCGCACTATCATTCTTCGAACTGACAATCGATGCCACGGAGGTATGTAATGCGACTACTCTTGCTTGGATGCGGCGTTTTCCTGTTTTGCCTATCGGGTTGTAATGTCCAAACAGGGCTTGCGCCAGTCGAAACAGTCATCGCTGAGTCATCGGATCGCGACTTCGGATTCGCGGGCACATGGATTCCGACACCCAGTCGGGAATTCGATGCTGACGACGTTGATTCATATCGAATGACAATTGAACACGATGGGGTGTATACGGCGACATTGGCGGGTTCGGCGAACAGCGACGATGACGAAATCATCGAATTCCGTACCTACGAAATCTCAGAGGATTTTCCTCATGCAATCATCGAAATTGAACTCAAGAACGGCAAGGAGATCATGTATCGTCGACTGGCTATCGCGGCAGCAAAAGATGATCATTTATACGTATGGATGATTGATGGCCGCAAAATTGGCGAACATTTGTTTGATGACGGTGTCGCTGCGGTGATCGAACATTTCACGTTTTCAACAACGGTTCGTTGCGATTCCAAAAAGCTACTACAATCACTGTCGGAACATTCATCAGACATTGTTGGAACTGTGCAGGTGTTCAAACGCCATCCAGAAAACGGAAAATAACAATATGATGCACGCGCAGTCCGGCCTGCGCGTGCTTTTGTGTTTGTGCTCTTTCGTGGCATAGCCGGGGCGACGTTGAGTTTTGGACCAGTGGTTGTCTCGGATTGGCCATTAGGCTTGGCCATTCGCGGCTTGCTGTTGATCGTGGCGCTCGCTGGTTTTCCGCTTTACATGCTTCTCACCAAAGAAGCGGTATCTCAATTCGAACCTGAAAGTGGAAAGTCTGGATAGCAATGTGATTGCGGGAATGCGGACTTGCGCGTGGTTTTGAATGGATGCTACTGTCTTTTTTACTCTCAGGATTTCACTAAATCAGACTTTTTTGCACTTTGTCTGCAAGATTTCGATGGGCTGAGCGACTTTCCATTCAACTGAGGAACGTTCCAGGTCATGGTTACAATTTCCTGCTTGAATCCAATTTGACTCGCACTGGTTTGATCACATGAACAAATGCAAATTGAAGGCTGTAGGATGGACACTGCTTTTTCCGGCGTTCCTGTTCGCCAGCGGAATTCCCGGTGTCGAAATTGGTGTTTCGACCACCATTACCTGCGTCTGCGCGACGGCCTCTGTTCTACTGTTCTGGTTTGGTGGTTGTGTCGGTAGTTGCAAGCGACCAGTATGCACTGATTGATTGCTGCCGCGTGATAACACAACGTGCACGCGTTCGGGCGGGTTTGATCAGACCGGGCGGTGGCTTCGCCGTCGTGTGGGTTCGAGTCCCTCCTTGGATTTATTTTCGATTTCGATTTCTCGATGCTATGGTACTCCGATGCAAAGCTGGACTTACGCATGTTTATGGATGGGATGATCGCTGGATCCAGTGTGGTGAACACTGTCTTTCTCAAGGTTGGCTAAATGAGATTCTTACTACTGTTACTTGTCGTAGTTCATGTTGGATGCTCGTCTTCACCCGAATTCCAGGATGTGCAGGCTGAACTTGAGAATGTTGGTGATTGTTTCGTCGCCTCTACCATTGTGCTTCAACGTGAACCTGATAACCCTCAGAATCTCTCCCAATTCCTGTTCGATGGAAAGGCGGCAAGCAACAATTCAGATACCAAAGGTGACCAGGTGGATTTTGCTTCGTTGAACCTGGAGGATGATGGTGCGACGATAAAAACCGCATCAGGTAAACCAATCGTTTGTCGAATTGTAAAGCAGGAACACGACAATTACGGAGCCGGCACAGCATTCATAACAACCTATGAATTTTCCGTGCCTGACACAAAGCATTTAGCCACGAGGTCTGTTGACATGCGAATT
>CAYUNP010000271.1:0-2611 GCA_964446085.1 uncultured Pirellulaceae bacterium | reverse complement strand
CGAATTCGGCCCGGATGATTCCAACGATGTCTGGGATGTGGTTTGCAAGTTGGTTGCAGAAATGGCAGGTGTGGAAAAATCGGTTCTGGAACCTGAAACCAGTTTTGTCAATGATCTCTGGTTCTGATGGACGCGATCACCAGTTAACACTGTGTTGACCTGATGCCAAACTCAAAAGCTGTTCCTCGGGATAAAGTCGATAAGATCAAGGACAAGACTGAATTACTGAAATAGGCTCTCGCTGGAAATCGATTGACAAACGCGTGACCAAACGATGGTCGCGAAGTGCTGGAGTCGCGTGGTTTTGAATGACAGGTTAAATCACACAACTCGGTGATCGCTGCGTCATGATGCTAACTCGTTTGGCAAATGCACAATTTATGAAAAAGATATTTCTTGTCACCGTTGTTGCTTTGGCCGTACTGGTATGCGTTGCCTCGGCGATTGTGGTTCGCAACGCTCAACACGAAGCTGTTCGCAGCCGCGCTGTTGGGCGCCTCGGGCAACTCCATCTCTCTCTGGCCAATTACCAGTCTTTGAAGGGAGCACTACCTGCGAGGCATTCATTCGACGCCAGTGGCAAGCCCGCATTTAGCTGGCTTGTATTCGCCCTGCCCCAATGGGACGAGTCCATGTTGGCTCAGCTTGACACCACGAAACCCTGGAACGCACCTGAAAATGTTGAGGCGGTCAACCTTGGAGAGACGTTTTGGGATTGGTATTGTCGCGATGGCTTTTTTCCTTGCGCGCTCAAAGGCGATCATTCGATCTGGGCGGACGATGGCGAACCTCGCGGAAAGTTGGCTGAGTTGCCGGATTCGATCGTGCTGGTGTCTGTTACTGTTGATGATGTACATCCTCTGCAGCCATTCGCTATCACTGAGGCGCAACTGAAGAGGATCCTCTTCGACGGCGGCGAAGCGCAGTTCATTGATGCAAATGGAACCAGCGGCCAGGTGCGACTTGAAGAAGGTGAACTGGTTTTTGTGCGCTAACGTTGATGTGAAATTTAATTTGCGAGACGACAGGAATTCAATTGATGAAATTGTTTGGCAGTTTCGCTGCTGCAAGTTTCGGCAACTCTCCAAATGTTTACGAAATTGGCAGCGTTGCCTCTTGCGGAAAACATCACAAGCTCTTGATCGACTACAATTGCTCTGCAACGTTCTTTTATCGAATCCAATTTGTGATTGAGTCAATTTCCCGATGCAAATTTGGCGTGGCGAAATTTGAGACGCGGTGATCGTTTAAACGTCATCACGCTAAACTGGGTTCTGGCGACACATCTGAAGCGTGGAGAGACCTGTGATGAATCGATTCTTGCCAATCTGTTTCCTGCTAACGTTTTACGTCTTTGTTGTCGTTGGCTGTAGTCGTACCGCTCAAGACATTGTGCCAAGCTCGCCAGTGACGCTGTACTCCCTTGATGGAAAGGCGAGCGAGGACGACTTGGTCAAAGGAAATGGCTTTGATGGATTTCCTGTGTTGGGAAGCGTCGAAATCAAGGATGTGCCGACCCGTAAGAAACTGGTTACTGCGTTAAACGCCGGTATTAACGAAAGCGACGGAACGATGGCCAAATGTTTTTGGCCGCGACACGCGATTGAGATGGATGTCGATGGTAAGCCAACCAGGTTCATCATTTGTTTCGAATGTTTGCAAATTAAAATTGTCGCAGAGGGTGAAGAAGATCGAGTGGTAGCGACAACGAATGAACGAGAATCACTCTTCGACGAAGTTTTGAAGGCAGCTGCTGTAGAGCTGGCCCCCAAGAGTTGACTGCGTTGTTGTCCTGAACTGATCCACGAATATTATTCAGCTTGTGTTGAGATGAGTTTGAGTGACGATTCAGAAATGGACAATCCGTGTCATTCACCCGAGATGAGAGGGCTGTTGCCGCAGGTAACTCGGTTCGGTTTGTCAAAACTGATGCAGCATCAGCGTGAAAATCCGATTCGAGGGAACCGGTCACAAAACTCATTTGCTGCGACAGGATTCCCATGGATTTGAAATTGATAGCTTCGGCGCCCGCAAAGCGATTCGATGCCGAGCGTAAACTGTGTTCCGATGGTCGCGGTGGTTGGGTGTTCTCGCAGGTCAATGTCGACCGTAAGATTACCGACTACAAAGACTACTGGCTGGTCTTTTACTTCGGCGTACTTGTTGAATCGGCAAATGAAGACGACTACGTTGAATTCACTCAACTGACGGCAACGATGGATGGACAGGAAATCGGCAGCAGCGATCTTGAATGGAAACGCCCCAATTCAATGTGGGGCTACGACAATGGAGACGCGATCTTTGAGTTCTCTCAGGCGATCATGAGCAACCAAAACAGGATGGGTTGATCACCTTTAAGCTAAGCGCAAAACTTCATTCGCAGCCTCAATGGAAGCCCATAGCCGGAAATGGATGCTGTAAAATAAAGCTCGTTGACGAACACGATCTTCCAGATCGCTGGGTGAATTCAACTTCGTATTCGTTTCGATCACTATTGAGCAAACCCTTTTGGGTAATTGCAAACCGTAAGCGGGATTAGTTTGAGTTTGCAAGTCTGCAAGCGTTGGCTTGTCTGACCAGAAGACAACCATTTTCAAAACAGGACAGTACT
>CAYUNP010000270.1:0-6280 GCA_964446085.1 uncultured Pirellulaceae bacterium | reverse complement strand
AGTCTTCGCACATCTGCAAGACACATTTATTCATCATCGGAGGACCACAGTAGTAGTACTCGATGTCATCAGGAGCAGGATGGTCTTTCAGATAGTTATCGATAACCACCTGGTGAATGAAACCCGTTAGACCTGTCCAATTGTCTTCCGGGAGCGGCTCGGATAATGCCAAATGGAACGTGAAGTTCGGGAAGTCCTTCTCGATCTGACGGAACTCGTCGATATAGAACAACTCGCGAAGACTTCGACCGCCGTACCAGTACGATACCTTGCGACCCGTCTTCAGATTCTTGAACAGTTCGAAGATATGACTTCGCAGCGGAGCCATTCCAGCACCACCACCAACGTACAGCATTTCAGCCTGCGTCTCTTTGATGAAAAACTCACCGTAAGGACCAGAAATCGTCACCTTGTCACCCGGCTTGAGGTTGAAGATGAACGACGACATCTTTCCTGGAGGCGTGCCTTCGGGAGCTCGCGGTGGAGGCGATGCGACGCGAACGTTGAGCATGATGATGCCCTTTTCGCCAGGATAGTTCGCCATCGAGTAAGCGCGAATAACGGTCTCGTCGACTTCTGACTTGTAACGCCAAACGTCGTACTTGTCCCAGTCAGAATGGTATTCTTCCTGAATGTCAAAGTCTTTGTAGTTCACGATGTGCGGAGGGCATTCGATCTGAATGTAGCCACCAGCTTTGAAGGCAACGTCTTCGCCTTCGGGAAGCTCCAGAACAAGTTCCTTGATGAACGTTGCCACGTTGTCGTTGGAGCGAACCGTGCACTCCCACTTCTTTGTTTCGAATGCTTCTTCGGGAACTTCAACTTCCATGTCCTGCTTGACTGCAACCTGGCATGAAAGACGACACCCTTCACGAGCTTCACCTTTGCTGATGTGGCCCTTTTCGGTATCCAGGATCTCGCCACCACCGGAGTGAACTTTTACGAGGCATTGAGCACAAGTACCACCGCCACCACAGGCAGAGGAAACCAGGATTCCGGCGTCACCGAGAGCACCCATGAGCTTACCGCCAGCAGGAACTTCGATTTCCTTTTGGCCGTTGACCATGATTTTAACGGCACCCGTGTTCACCAGCGAATTCCTCGCCACGAGAATGATGCCAACCAGTGTCAGTACGACAGATGTAAAAACAAGGACGCCAAAGAAAATGGCCATAACTTTAACCAGCTAAATTCGAACGATGTCAGGCAAACGGAATCGGTGAACGATGATGAACTAGATTCCCAGGAAAGCCTGGAAACCAAGAGCCATCAAACCAACAATGATGAACGTAATTCCAAGGCCACGAAGCCCGGGAGGAATATCAGAATACTTGAGCTTCTCACGGATGCCGGCAAGTCCAGCGATCGCAACCGCCCAGCCGAACCCGCTTCCAATTCCGAAAACGACGGCCTGCGGGAAGTCGTAATCTCTCTGTTCCATGAAAAGTGTTCCGCCAAGGATCGCGCAATTCACCGTGATCAACGGCAGGAAAATCCCGAGCGAATTGAAAAGTTTCGGGAAGAACTTGTCGAGAACCATTTCCAAAATCTGAACGATCGCAGCGATCACGCCGATGTAGCAAATCAGATTCAGGAACATCAAGTCCACACCGATCAAGCCGGTTTCTTTCAGGAACGCTTCCTTGATCACCCAGTTGACCGGAACGGTAATCATTTGAACGCCGATTACCGCTGCACCCAAACCAAGCGAAGTCTTTACATTCTTCGAAACGGCCAGAAACGTACACATGCCCAGAAAGTAGGCGAGTGCCAGGTTGTCGACAAACGCTGATCGAAAAAACAGCGAAAGCAATTCATCTGGTTCAAAAATCGAATCAAACATCAGTTTGCCTCCATTTGTTCAGGTTTGAAGGTTCGCAGAACCCAAATGAAAATTCCGATAATGAAGAAAGCACTTGGCGAAAGCAGCATCAAGCCGTTTGGCTCGTACCAACCTCCGTCAGCCTTCAGCGGCAGAACGTTGAATCCAAAGAGGTTTCCACTGCCGAACAACTCGCGGAAGAAACCGACGACGATCAGGATCAAGCCGTAGCCCAATCCGTTTCCAAGTCCGTCCCAGAAACTGGCGATCGGATTGTTCTTCATCGCGAAGCCTTCCGCTCGACCCATCACGATGCAATTCGTAATAATCAGGCCGACGAAAACAGAAAGCTCTTTACTGAGATCGTAGAAGAACGCTCGCAGCACCTGATCGACCAGGATCACCATCGAAGCAATGATCGTCATCTGACAGATGATGCGAATACTTGATGGGATGTACTCGCGAATCAAAGCGACCGCAAAGCCGGAACATGCAGTCACAACAATCACGGCAATTGCCATCGTGACCGACGTCGTCAGCTGAGTCGTCACAGCCAGGGCACTGCAAATGCCAAGCACTTGAAGAGCGATCGGATTGTTGTCAAAGACTGGTTCGACCACCAGTTCTTTGGTTGTTTTTTCTTTAGCCATGATTAATTCTCTACTCCAACAGTACTCTTTGGAACAGGCTGCGAAATACCTTTTTGGCGATCGATGAACGGCTTGAACCCTTCGGGCCCCAACCAGTACTTCATCGCGTTGGTCACTCCATTGGACGTAATCGTGGCACCGGACAGTGCATCGATGCTGTATCCATCGTCTGGAGCACTCTTGATGACGCGGATTTGAACGTCTCCGTTTTCAGCAAACAGTTGCTTGCCGGGCCACGCGTCTTTGAATCGTTGGCTTTTGACTTCGCCACCAAGTCCGGGCGTTTCGGCCTGATCGTAGAAGACCAAACCTTCGACAGTCTGGAAGTCTGGTTTGATCGCAAGGTAGCCGTGCATCATCGACCAGAGGCCGTATCCACGAACTGGCAAAACCCAGATCTTTGTTGAATCGTCCGAATTTTTCAAACGGTAAACGTACGAGTACTTTTCGCGATACTTGATATTCGCCGGATCGTCGCCCGTGATCTTGTCGGAGACCTGTTTGAGTTTGGTTTTGGAAGCCTTGAACTGATCGTATTTCAGTTTCAGTACCTTTGTGTCTTCCCAGGTTTTGCCAATCTCCTTCATCGCAGCGAGGCACGCTTCGGAAGCTTCTTCACCGGTCGACATATCAATGATCAAGGTGTCGAAGTTTTCGTCGTACGTCGAATTGATCGAAACCGAATCCTTCATCGTTTCAGGCGCGAACTTGGTCACGGCCAACAGATTTTTTCTGCGGTCCAGTGCAATGTTCTTTTCCTGAATCTCCTTCAGCGTCGAAGCTGCTGTAGAGACAACCAGAGCACATACCAGACAGAGCGAACCGGCAACGATTGCTGTGTTTAGCGGACTGTCTTTATTCTTCTTAATGTTCTCAAGTGGCATAACGAGCCTCCCGTCGCTTGATGTTGCGATCGACTACAAACCAGTCAATCAGCGGAGCGAAAACGTTAGCGAAAAGAATGGCCAGCATGATCCCTTCAGGGAACGCTGGATTAATGGCCCTGACCATGACGGTCAGCACGCCAATCAATACTCCATAGATAATTCGGCCCTGATTGGTCATTGCCGAGGACACTGGATCCGTCGACATAAACACCGTACCGAAAGCAAAACCGCCGATCGCCAAATGCCAAAATGGCCCAATATCCATGATTGGAGCAGTAGACGGAATCACCCAAAGCAAGCTTGAAAAGGCAACCATACCTCCAACAACGCCTGCCATCGTTCGCCATGACCCAACGCCAGTCGCGATCAGGATAATGGCTCCGATCAAGCAAGCCAGCGTACTGGTTTCGCCCATCGAGCCATGCATGTCGCCGATGAAACAGCTAAACCAACTGGTCGATGCTGTGATATTTGATGACGATTCGGACATCTTCGTCAGTACTTCGGAAACGGTGCCAGTCTTCTCATTGGCGATGTAACCAAGCATCGTCGCACCCGAGTAACCATCGACCAATTCTGAAGTTGACGTTTCGCCAAACGTTCCAACGGCCGTCCAGACTTTGTCACCACTGATTTGTTTTGGATAAGCGAAGTACAGAAACGCCCTCGCCGTCAAAGCCGGATTCAGGAAGTTCTTACCTGTTCCGCCAAAGATCTCTTTTCCGATCACGACGCCAAACGCGATCCCCACGGCGACTTGCCATAAGGGAATCGTTGCAGGCAAGGTCAACGGAAACAGCATCCCCGTCACCAGGAAGCCTTCGTTAATCTCGTGGCCGCGAATCACGCTGAAGATCAGCTCGCAGGTTCCACCGACCGCCATGCAGACGATGTAGACCGGCAAGAAGAACAACAAGCCGTGAATAAAACATGGCAGGATGTTGGATGGACTCATAAAGCCGCCTTCCAAACCGCTGACACTGATGCCGATCGCATCGAGCGCCGCGTAGCGCCATGATCCACTCCAAACCATTTCCTGAACGTCGTGAATTGGAGGCGTGTAACCCGTGAGGGCGATTGTTTTCTGCGCCTGATATCCCGTGTTGTAGCAGGCCATGAAAATACATGGCAGCAACGCAAGGATCACCATACTCATCATACGCTTGGTATCGATCGCATCACGAATGTGCGTCTTTCCGTGCGCGACTTCGCCCGGCGTGTACAGGAACGTATCGTTCGCTTCGTACAGCGGATAAAGTTTTTCAAGTAGCCCGCCCTTGTGAAAGAGCGGCTCCACTTTGTCCAGCATTTGTCTCAACAACTGCATTGGCCGTTATCCTTCTTTCTCGATGAGCGTGAGATTATCTCGCAGGATCGAACTGTAATCGTATTTTCCTGGGCAAACATAAGTGCACAGCGAAAGGTCTTCTTCATCCAATTCAAGAACCCCCAATCGCAAAGCATCTTCCGTGTCGCCGGTTTGGGAACCAACGATGATGGAACGCAGAAGTTGCGTCGGAAGAATATCCATCGGCATTACTTTTTCGTAAGTCCCCATCGGAACCATCGCACGCTTGCTTCCGCCGCTGCTGGTCGTCATGGGAAACAGTTTCTTGAGCCACGAGCCCGCGTAAATCGGAGTCACGGAATACTTGTCCGGCCCCGGCAACTGCCAGCCAAGAAACTCTCGCTTGTTGCCCTCTTCAAGGACAGAAATCTGATTGTGATATCGTCCCAGGAAGTTCTCTGGCGATTCAACCGCTCGTCCAGTCAGCACCGAACCAGAGATCACGCGAGCATTCTCCAGCTCCGCGTTTCCTTCGACCAGGCCATCAATACAGGCACCAAGCTGAGTGCGAATTAACTTTGGTTCCTTGACCAGCGGACCTGCCAGAGAAACGACACGCTCGGTCATCAATTCGCCAGTGGCAAAAAGATGCCCAACGGCGATCACGTCCTGGTAGTTGATGTGCCAGACGGTTTTCTTTTCGTTCACCGGATCCAGGAAGTGAATGTGAGTCCCGACCAAACCGGCTGGATGCGGACCAGCAAACTGAGCGAAGTTTACATTGGGCACGTTTTCGCCAGGCACCCGAGAATCTTCCCGTGTGCAGACAAACGTCTTGCCTTCGGTCAGTTTTGACAGAACCGTCAAGCCGTTGACGAAGTTTTCCTTTTGCGACTCAATGATCAACTCGGGCTCGGCGGCCAGAGGATTCGTATCGATCGCAGTAACAAACAGCGAATGCGGCTCGGTGCCGGGCTGTGGGACTTTGCTGTAAGGCCGCGTTCGAAGTGCTGTCCAAAGACCCGACTTGACCAACAAGTCCTGCACTTTGTCGCGGCTAATGTCACCGAGGTTTTTGTGGCTGTCGAATGACTCCGAAGCGTCACCGCTGACTTCAATTACCAACGAAAGGAAACGTCGCTTGGCACCGCGATTGATTTCCTTAACCGTGCCCGCGGCAGGCGAAGTGTAAACGACGCCTTCTGTTTTCTTGTCTTCGAAGACTGGCGTACCAACTTTTACTTTGTCACCGACGGCAACAAGCAGCTTGGGACGCATGCCAACATAGTCATCACCGAGAAGCGCCACGGTGGTTGGGGCCGGCGCGTTGGAAATATCCTGAACCGGTGGCCCTGAGATTGGAACATCCAACCCCTTTTTGATTGTCTTAAGCATGGAAAATTCCGTGCGATCGTGGTGGAAAAGTTGTTCAGCCGCTTCGTGCGACACTGGCCACTAATTAAAACGCAGCATGCTAATCGGAAGGATCGATTTCGTCTTGGGGGTAGAAGCGGAAACTTCATTTAAATGGATCAGCCCCCTTAATCGAACCGCGTCTGTGCTGGGATCATATCGACATCGTGAAAATTTTCACAGACTATTTCCGGTAAATCGGCCCTTTTTGCTCGAAATA
>CAYUNP010000269.1:0-6340 GCA_964446085.1 uncultured Pirellulaceae bacterium | reverse complement strand
TCGGTGACGTGATGGGTAACCTGCACCCGCACGGTGACAGTTCGATCTACGACGCGCTGGTACGAATCGCACAACCGTTCTCACTTCGCATTCCGCTTGTTGATGGTAGTGGGAACTTCGGCTCAGTCGACGGAGACAACGCAGCAGCGATGCGTTACACCGAATGTCGCTTGACGAAAATTTCAAGCGAAGTTCTGACGGACCTTTCGACGCGCACGGTTCCCTTCAAAGCCAACTACGACGGAACGCGAGAAGAGCCCGTCGTCCTTCCGTCACGGATTCCGAACCTGTTGGTCAATGGTGCGACCGGCATTGCCGTCGGCATGGCGACCAACATTCCGCCGCACAATCTGAAAGAAGTCTGCAACGCGTTGCTGAAGCTTCTCAAAGATCCGGAAATCAAAGCCTACCAACTGGTTGCCAACGACGCCGTGCACGGACCGGACTTTCCCACCGGCGGCCAGGTGATCAACTCGAAGGAAGAGCTTCGCGAAATCTACGCGACCGGGCACGGCAGCATCGTTTTACGCGGCACTTCGAAAGTCGTCTCTGCCGGCAAGGGTTCCCGTAGCAAGATCCTGCAGATCGATTCGATTCCATACGGGGTCAATAAAGCCAACCTGGTCGAATCGATCAACTCGATGGTCTTCAGCGGCAAGCTTCCGCTGGTCGTCGAAGCTCGCGATCTTTCGACCGACGATACGCGCATTGATTTACTGCTCAAGAAAGACGCCGACCCCGAAAAGGTGCTGGCCTTCCTTTACAAGAACACGAAATTCCAGTCGAACTTCGGCGTGAATCTGACATGCCTGGTCCCGACCGAAAATCCGGAAGTCGGTGCTCCGGCGAGACTCGGACTTAAAGAGATCCTCTGGTATTTCCTGCAGTTCCGCCTGGAAGTCGTTACGCGGCGTCTCGAAAACGAATTGGCCAAACTGGAAAAACGATTGCACATCCTGCAAGGTTTCCTGACAGTCTTTGATGCGCTGGACGAAATCATTCGTATCATTCGTCGCTCCGATGGCAAAGCCGACGCAGCCCAGAAGATCATGAAGAAATTTCCTGTCGGCAAAGGCAAGGACGGGCTCGACGCGGAACAAACTGACGCCATCCTCGAGTTGAAACTCTATCGACTGGCAAAACTGGAAATCAACCTGATCCAGGATGAGTTCAACGAAAAACAAAAGCGGGCTCGTCAGATTCGCAAGCTACTGAAAGAAAATACCGAAGACACCAATGCGTCAGGGCGATGGAAAATCGTTCGTGAAGAAATTCAGTCAGTACTGGCAGACTTCTGTAAGGAAAAAGAAGCCAAACGACGTACCATCATCGAAGCAGCCGAAGCGGTTGTTGAATACAGCGCCGAAGACTTCATCGTGGCCGAAGACTGTCACGTTTTGGTCACGACCGATGGTTGGGTCAAACGTCAGAAACAAATTGCCGACCCTTCCAAGAGCCGCGTTCGCAGCGGAGACAGCGTCCTGGCGGTTGTTGCTGGATCGACACGATCCACCGTTGGCTTTTTCAGCTCCATGGGCTTTTGTTATACGGCTCGAATGATCGACATTCCTGCTTCGACAGGATTCGGCGATCCGATCCAGAAACTTTTCAAGCTCAAAGACGGCGAGAAAATTGTTTCGGTGATATCGTTTGACACGCGTGTGATTGGCAACATCAAGGAAGACCCAAAAGACGAGTACCTTCCGGAAATTCATGGTCTGGCAGCATCGAGTGATGGCTACGCGATGCGATTCAGCCTACAACCTCATGCGGAATCTTCCACCAAAAGTGGACGTCGTTTCGCTCGTGTCAAAACGGGTGCGGAGCTCGTTGGCGCCTATGCGATCACTTCCGACGAAACGATCCTGGCGATCACGGCCAACTGCCGCGCCATGATCTGCCCGTCAGAGGAAATCAATTTCCTTTCAGGAGCCGGACGTGGTGTGATGCTGATCAAAGTTGCCAAGGGCGACAAACTGCTCGGCTTCAAACCTTCGACTGGTGATCGGGACTTACTCGTCGTCGAGACCAACCGCGGCGCACAAAAGACAATCTCAACGACCAAGTATCGCACCACCTCTCGTGGCGGAAAAGGAAACGAGATTCAGAAGAATGGCAAGATCGCCAGGATTGTTGAACCTCCGGTTGAGTCTCCGGCAGAACTGAAGCCGTTGAAGAACTGAACCACTTGAGCTTTCATGAGTGCACAGGGTTTTAATAACTGGAGATACCCGTTCGATGAAATTTGCCGTCAAGATTGCCACGATTCTTGCTTCGATCGGAGGATTAGAGCGGATCAGTCGCGCCAGACTTGTACTTTCTGATCGCGAAAGTCATCGGGCCACGGCTGATTCCCGAACTCGCGCTTTTGCAGCAGCTCAATGATCTTTTCAAAGTAGTGCTGGATGTCGTCAGCTACGTATCGCAGTTGGCGTTCCTCGGAATACCAGTAAACCAATTTTCCAGTGATTTGGTTGACGCCGATGACGTGGTCCTCCGAAGTACCTACCGGAACGACATTTGGATTGACCCAGCTGTCGTAGTGAGGGTTGAAGTCGTACTCAACTGTTTCATCATGATCACGGTAACCCTGCCACTCGCCGTAATGGCTCTTGATCTCTTCGATGGTCAGGAGTTTTTCCATCGATACCAGTTCGTCGTCCATTGAGGGCTGGCCGTTGTGAATTTTGAGATAGGCACGAAAGGTCGGATGAAGTGGAATGCCGATGTAATTTTCCAGGTCGGCGATCTGTTGGTCGGTGGCTGGCGGATTGAACTCGTTTAGCGCTGGTGGATCAAGGCCGGCAAGTTCCTGGTGAAGCTGTTTCCAGGTAAGCTCCATGTATTTGGTGTAGTCCGGGTCGGCTTGAGAAAGAGGTTGGTCTCCCGCGTCGTGATGGCCAATGAAAGCCACCGCCTGAACGGTGCAGTGGGAGAATTTCTCGTTCCATTGTTTGATTTGCATCGCGGTGGTGGCGCCGTTACACACCTGGACGACGAGCGGGCCTGTTTCCTTGTTGCCGATGGCAGCCATTTGATCGACCAGTTCATCGACTGTAAGCGCGCCGCAATTTCCGACGATGGCAAGTTCTTCAATCCTTGTCGTGGCCAGAGCGGCGACCCAGCTTTGTGGCACTTCGCTGTTGTGGATCACAACCCGCTTCAAGTTCCAATCCTGAAAAAAAGGCTCCGCATCGGGTCCAACATCGCAATTGCTCACCCGCAAGAATCCAATTTCGGTGGCTGCGTGATTCTTGCCCAGCTTGCGTGCGTAACGACTGTCAATCAGGGCTTTAGCAAGGTTTAACACAGCCACTGGTTCGCTCACATTGCCCAACAGTCGATCGAGGAAAGTCTTTTCATTGGCGACTGGCGTTTTGGATTTGGGATCCTCTGACAGGAGTTTATATTCGACAACGTCTTCCTGTCGCCACATCGAGTATGGAACCGTCTCGGTAATTTCCTGCTTCTCCCGTTCGCTGGCATCGCGGATGACTTCAACCAAACGGTCGGTGCCGCGATCGCGTTTGAAGCTGATGTATGCCATCGCCAGGGCGAAGACGGTGACGACAATCAACAGCAGCAGCATTCCAAATCGAAACTTCGGCATGGTCTTCGATCCTTGCAAAAGACAATTCACAGTACGGCTGACTATCGTGGCCGCGTTGGTGCAAATAATTGTATCTGAATCGCAAGGGAAAATTCAATTGTTGTCGCTGAGCGTAATTCAATGAACCGCCTGTTGAGTCTCCGGTAGAACGGTAGCCTTTGAAAAGCTGACATCTAACAAGATCACTGGGTTGAAACAGGAAGGTACTACGTCAGACTTTATGAAAAATTTGGGAAAGCCTGCCAAATTTGACCTTTGAATCACATTCCGACATAATAAGTACGGGCTAATGTTATTAGTAACGAAAGAGGCCAGCGATGTATCTTAGTCGACGTCGAATTCTTGCTTCAGGACTCACACTCTTGCCGGTTGCCAAATCCTCCTGGTCTTTCCATTGGCACAACGAAAAAGATCAGCCGCCAGAACTGACCAGCGAATCAATCGCGGCAGTCAAACGTGGCTTCCAGTGGCTAAGAAAAACCGAAGTTAGCCACGGCGCTCATGGCACTGACATTGGTGCACGGCCAAATGTTGGTTGCACCGCGATCACTGGCTTGGCACTCCTGGCCGATGGAAGCACGCCTCAACACGGACTCCAGAAGAAACACCTCAATCGAATTGTTGAGTATCTTGTTGGACGCGTTGAGCGGATGACGAGTGGAAACATCTCTCCTGGCATGGGGTCACAACTTCAAAGTGATCTGGGGATTCACGCTCATTCGTTTTTCGCGCTGCTCTTTCTTGGTCAGGTCGCGGGGGAAGTCAAACATCCAAAGCGGGTTCGGGAAGCGATCAAGAAACTCACCGATGCGGTCGTCAAAGCTCAACTACCCAGTGGCGATTGGGGGCAAGAAGCCTGGGCGCCGATTTTGGGGACGGTGATGGGTTGGGAAAGCCTCCGATCTGCAAACTTTGCCGGGTTCACCGTGGGTGGCTCGCCAGACAAGACGGCTCAACATCTGATCCAGCAAATGAAGCGACGGTCAGTTGATCCAGACAACTGGATGCACACACTGTACAAAAACTCAACGGGACTGCGTGTCCTCTACGCCATGGGTTTGGAGGAAGAGGAAGTCGCGAAGAAAGCACTTGACCAGGTTATGACGTTTTTGAAACGCGATAACACCGCATTCAATCAAGCTGGCGGCGAAGACTATCTGGCCTTTCATCTGGTCACCGAAGCAATGTTACAAAAGGAAGACAAGGATTGGGATGTCTGGTTCCCGATGGTGCGTGACAAGGTCATTCGCGTGCAGAACAAGGACGGTAGTTGGACCGGCCACCACTGCATTACCAGTCGAACATTTTGCACAGCCGCTGCCTGTCTGGTGCTTTCGGCGCCAAACCGGTTTTTGCCGATTTCGCAACCGTAGTTCCGGTACAGAATCGTTTGGCAATCTCGACCAAGGTGCTACGATATCATCTCGTTTGGTAATCCGAGCCTGATCCATGACCAACACCTCCTCTGGCTCAAAGGGAGGCGCCTTCAACAAGAGGCATTGCGATTTCTTTGTAGATTTCAAACAACTCGGGTTCGCTTGGTCCTTCGGCGGTCTCGCACAGATGCTGATATCGAAAAAAGAAGGCGCGATATTCCGTCCCAAAAAGGCCCTTCAACTCGCAAAGAAAGCCTTGAAGCTGAACCCGAACAGCATCGAGAGCACGCTGACTGTGGGTGGCGCTCACTATCGCCTGGGCAACTGGGATGCGTCGATTGAGGAAATCGAAAGATCGATTCAGCTCTACAAAGCGCAGGGGGCTGAATCGGCTGCCGGTTTCCAGCTGTTCTTTCTGGCGATGGCCAAATGGCAGATCGACGAAAAGGAAGAAGCGAGGAAGCTGTTGGGCGAAGGAGTAAAGTGGCTCGAATCAAACCACAGCAATCATGAAGACCTGGTTCGAATTCGCGACGAAGCCCAAGAGCTGATTGGGCAAGGTGACAATTAGTGGCTTATCAAACTGAATAGTCTGTGCCAGCAATTCCAGACGGTTTAATCAAAGTAGCACGCCTCTCCGAGGCGAGAATCATTTCATCATCAACCTCACGGCTCGGAGAGCCGAGCTACTTAAACATGAACGACGTAACCAAAATTTTGACGGACCTGGAATCGGGAGATGAATCCGCGGCGGAGAAGTTGCTGCCGTTGGTCTATGCGGAGCTGCGAAAACTGGCGGCGGCAAAACTTTCTCATGAGAAACCGGGCCAAACGATTCAGGCAACGGAGCTCGTTCACGATGCCTGGATCCGATTGCTGGGGCCGGATGATGCGAATATCCGCTGGAATGGACGGGGGCACTTTTTTGGAGCTGCCGCCAAAGCGATGCAGCGAATCCTCGTGGATCATGCCCGTCGCAAGAAAAGCCTCAAGGCGGGCGGCAACTACCAGCGTATGGACTTGTCGGTTGCGCTTCGTGAAGCTCCCAAACGAAAGTTCGACATTCTGGAACTAACGGATGTTTTGGAAAAGCTGGAATCGAAGCAACCGCGGATGGCAGAACTGGTGCGGCTACGATTTTTCGCGGGTCTAACGCACGCGGAATCGGCTCGTGCTCTTGGTATTTCGACCTCAACGGCCGACGAAGATTGGTCCTTCGCCAAGGCCTGGCTGAAGGTAGAGCTGGAAGAATAGATAGTAGCTCGCCTCTCCGAGGCGAGAATCGTTGCGAAGTCACGGCTCGGAGAGCCGAGCTACTTTGAGCTACTTTGAAAAATTCGCAAAAATCCCAAGT
>CAYUNP010000268.1:0-6342 GCA_964446085.1 uncultured Pirellulaceae bacterium | reverse complement strand
CGACTGACACGTTCACTTACACCGTCGATGATGGCAACGGCGGCACTTCCACGGCCACAGTGACGATCACGATCACCGGTCAGAACGATGCTCCTGTTGCTAACGCGGTCAGTGGCGGGGCCGATGAAGATGGTCCAGTCGCGACTGTGAGTGCTGACTTCAGCGATATCGATGCTTCGGATACGCATACTTTCAGTGTGAATGATAGTGAAACCGCCGGTATCGTCACGAACAATGAAGATGGAACCTTCAGCTACGATCCAAACGGACAATTTGAAAGTTTGGCCGTCGGTGAAACGGCCTCTGACACGTTCACTTACACCGTCGATGACGGCAACGGTGGTACTTCCACGGCGACGGTGACGATCACGATCACGGGCCAGAACGATGCTCCGATTGCCGGCGCGGTCAGTGGTGCAGCCAATGAAGATGGATCAGCGGTGACGGTGAGTCCTGACTTCAGTGATGTCGACACGTCCGATACGCATACCTTCAGTGTGGATGACACCGACACCTCTGGATTGGTCACAGTCAATGACGATGGAACGTTCAGCTACGATCCTGACGGACAGTTTGAAAGTTTGGCTGTCGGCGAAACGGCGACTGACACGTTCACCTACACTGTCGATGATGGCAACGGCGGCACGTCAACGGCTACAGTGACGGTCACGATCAACGGCCAGAACGATGATCCGATTGCTAACGCAGTCAGTGGTTCGGTTAATGAAGATGGTCCGGTAGCGACTGTCAGTGCTGACTTCAGCGACGTCGATGCGAGCGATACGCATACCTTCAGTGTGGATGACACCGGAACTACCGGTATCGTCACGAACAATGAAGATGGAACCTTCAGCTACGATCCAAACGGACAATTTGAAAGTTTGGCTGTCGGCGAAACGGCCTCTGACACGTTCACGTACACCGTTACAGATAACAACGGTGGCACGTCAACGGCCACAGTGACGATCACCATCACGGGTCAGAACGATGACCCGGTCGCTCTCGATGACTCAGCCAGCACGGATGAAGATGTTGCTGTTACAGTCGCGGTGCTGAACAATGATTCCACTGTTGACACCAACAATTCGTTGACTGTCCAAAGTGTAACGCAAGGCCTCAACGGTGTGGTTTCGTTTACTGATACGGACGTGACTTACACGCCTAACGAAGACTTCAATGGCACGGATTCGTTTACTTACACGATCACCGACGGAGATGGTGGCACGGCTACCGCTACCGTGACAATCGATGTGAACTCGGTCAACGATGCACCGGAAACAGGAGCCGATTCGTTCTCCGTTGCGGAAGACACAAACCTGATTGTGCCTGTTTCCGCCAGTATCCTGAACAACGATTCTGATTCCCATGATGGAGCTCCCGGTGAGGACAATACTCCGCTAACGGTTGTTGCGAATTCCGATCCGGCCAACGGTTCTGTGATCGTCAACGAAGACGGATCGTTCACCTACCAACCTGCTGCTGACTTCAACGGAACCGATTCGTTTACTTACACGGTGAGTGATTCATTGGGCGCGACGTCCGTTGAGACGGTCACGATTACCGTGACGGCCGTCAGCGATGCACTCGCAGATGCGATCTCGACCCCGGAAGATAGCTCGGGAAGCGTCAATGTGTTTGCCAACGACAACTTTGAAGATCCGACTGCTGCCGTCACCAGCGTAACGCAGGGAACTCAAGGCAGTGTGACCTTCCTTGCCGATGGCACGGTGACTTACACGCCCAACGCGGACACCAATGGTACCGACTCGTTTAGCTACACGGTAACCGCAGGCGGCGTCGAAGAAACCCAGACGGTCAACGTTACGATTTCTCCAGTCAACGGCACACCTGAGTTTGCTGTTGGAGGCGACATCGCAGTTGATGAAGATTCTGGAAGCTTCGCCGCGACGCAGGTGACAGACATCGACGATGGTGACTCGGAAGTTGTGCAGTCACTCACATTCAATGTCTCCAACGACAACAACAGCCTGTTCGCAGTTCAACCGGCTGTTGATGCCAGCGGCCAACTGACATTCACACCTGCCGATGACGCGTTTGGTACCGTCATTGTTACCGTCACATTGACGGATGATGATACAGCCGGTGGCGCAGCAATCACGACGGCGGCTCAAACATTCGAAATTGACATCACAGCAGTCAATGACGAAGAATCTTTGGACGTCAATAGTCCGCTGACCATAGACGAAGGTGCGACGGGCGCGATCACGAATGCCTTGTTGCTTACCAGTGATATCGACAGCAGCACACTGACCTATGTTGTTGATGTGGCTCCGCTAAACGGGCAGTTGGAACTGGTTTCGGAGCCGGGTACCGCGATCACAAGCTTCACACAGGCTCAAATTGACGCGGGCGATCTGGTGTACGTCCACAATGACAGCGAGACGACGACAGACAGCTTTGATTTCACTGTCGATGATGGAGAAGGGACGACAACCAGCGACACGTTCAGCATTATTATCACTCCTGTCAATGATAACGCTCCGGTAGCTGACAGCGAAAGCTTCACCGTTGATGAAGGTGGCACCGCGACCGAGGCAGATCTTGATGCAGGAACAAGCCTGCTTGACGGTGACACGGACATCGACCTGCCAGGCGACACGTTAACCGTCAACACGACTCCGGTTGTGGCACCAGCCAACGGAACGCTAACACTCTTCGCCGACGGAACGTTCCGCTATGAGCACGATGGTAGTGAAAACTTCACTGACAGCTTCACCTACGAAGTCAGTGACGGAATCAACACGGACACCGCGGTGGTCACGATCACGATCACTCCTGTCAATGACAATGCACCTGTAGCTGACAGCGAAAGCTTCACCGTTGATGAAGGTGGCACCGCGACCGAGGCAGATCTTGATGCAGGAACAAGCCTGCTTGACGGTGACACGGACATCGACCTGCCAGGCGACACGTTAACCGTCAACACGACTCCGGTTGTGGCACCAGCCAACGGAACGCTAACACTCTTCGCCGACGGAACGTTCCGCTATGAGCACGATGGTAGTGAAAACTTCACTGACAGCTTCACCTACGAAGTCAGTGACGGAATCAACACGGACACCGCGGTGGTCACGATCACGATCAATGCGGTGGTTGATGAAGCGTTCATCGCCGGCAGAAACATTTTCTACAATGGATCGTCTTTTGATGGAAATGATTCGGGTGCCAATGCCAATGATGATGGTGCCATTGCACCGGACAAAACTGCATTGTTGCCAGGCGAGACTGCTGACTTCGAAAACTACACCAGCTACAGTCGCGGCATCAATGGAATCATTGTTGATATCACCGATTTGGCATCGACTCCAACGATTGATTCGATCGGCGAATTCTTCGAATTCCGCGTGGGCAACGACAACACGTTCGTCAGCCCTGGTTGGGTGACGGCACCTGCTCCGATCGCGGTGACAGTTCGTGCCGGCGAAGGTGTGGGAGGCTCGGACCGAGTCACGATCATCTGGGCCGACAATGCGATTGAAAAACAGTGGTTGGAAGTCAACGTTTTGGCCAATGAAAATACCGGCCTGGCGACACCTGACACGCATTATTGGGGTAATGCGATTGGAGAAACGGGCAATGCCCCAGGAAGCACTGCGGTCGATGCCATCGATCAGGCGGGAGCCCGTGACAACTTCACAACGTTCCTTGATCCGGCTGAAATTACGAATCCGTACGACTTCGATCGAAGCGGAAGCGTTAACGCAACCGATCAGACAATCGCTCGAGACAACTTCACGACATTCCTGACGGACCTTGAGTTGATTTCGCCTCCTGCTGGAGGATCTGGGAGCTCAAGCTTGACAACCTTTGCACTTGATTCGCGATCATCTGCGAACCTTCCCAATAACATTGCTGCTTCCTTTGCAGCATCGAATGTTGGCGAACAGGACAACGGTGAATCTGAGTCGAATCAGCGAAAAATGGACGACGCTACCGCAGGTTCAAAAGATTCGCTGACCGTTGAGGACGCGACGCGTCGTGATTCTTCTCATCAACAGGACATTCTCGATGCTGCAATCTTTGCCCTCGGTGACGAGAGTAACCAGGAAAACACAAGCGAGGAATTCAAAACTGATTTTGATTTAATCGACAATGTGTTTCTGGATTCAGATGGGAGCTGGTTTAACCAGTAGGATCGATCTGCAACCCAGGAAGATCGCTGTTTCAGTCACAGGAAAACAGTTTTTTGCTTTGGCAAGTAACACAAATGACGATGAATCAAATGTGAACCTTGCCGATTGCTCTGCTCAACTTTGAATTTAAGACAAGGAAGTTTTGATGGCCAAAAGTTTTTACCAGTGTGCTACCGCCGCGTTAATGATGATCGCCTGCGTGTGTTGCAATGGCGCTTACGCCGACATCGTAATCGACGTTGGCAATCACACGCTGCTGCCCAACACAGCGGGACAACAAATTGACATCCTGATCTCCTCAGATCCAGGGGATCCGCTGACATCCGGATTGAATCTGAATGTCCAAATTGGCGACGGCAATGGTGCAGAACTGGAACCTGTTTTCAATGGGACTGAGGGATCAGACGTAGGGGCATGGGTCGTGACGGGGACAATTTTTGAAGGCGAACTGCCATTCGGGTTTGCACCTATTGCAAGCTTCCCTTCCCTCATCCAGGCAGGCATTATAACGGGTTCGGGTGCGGACGTGGTAGCCAACGGGATTTTGGCTTCATTGCTGATTGACACCACCGGTTTTAACGTTGCAGGTTCGTTCAATCTCAGCCTGGCCAACAATTCATCTGGTTTGCCCGACACTGAAATTCTCGGTCCAACGGGCGAGGCGGGTGCAATTCCCGCAGTTACGATCAACAACGGTTCGATTAACATCGCCGCAGTTCCAGAACCAGCTGCAGTGTCGCTGATAGTATTGGGTTTGCTGGGCGTGGTCGTTCGTCGACGCCGATCATAGTTGCAGACGGGCGGTGGCTGTTATTGTGGCTGCGGCG
This sequence comes from uncultured Pirellulaceae bacterium, assembly GCA_964446085.1. GTDB lineage: Bacteria > Planctomycetota > Planctomycetia > Pirellulales > Pirellulaceae > Mariniblastus. Next base: position 1,361 of record CAYUNP010000268.1, on the reverse strand, counting down.
TCTCGCCGCAGTATGGGAACAAGAAACTGCGGCGAGACGCCGCAGCCACGATGTTCGTGCGCTAGTATCCGCGATCCGTCTTCAAATCATCGAAGTCCCGCAGATGATAGCCAACGCCTGCCTCGTCACAGACTTTGCAGAACGCTCGTAGCGCCACACCCATTCCGTCAGGACCGCTAAAGCCACCGAACTGGCCGCCACCACGAACATGTGGCTCCATGTCGGCAAAGACTCCGGCAACTCCGAGCGCCGACATTCGATCCTGAAGGGTTGGCAGGAATTCGGCGAGATCTTTCATGATCCGCAGATGTCCGGAATCGCCGATGTCGGCGGGAACAAACTGCTTGAGCGCGTCTTCATCGACGTGCTCGATCAATTCACCCGGATTCGGATTGGCGAAATCCTTGATATGAATCCAACCAAGGCCCGGTTTCATGGCAACGTACTGGTCGTAAACCTGATCGGCTGTATAGCCCTGCATCACCAGATTGCCGCCATCGAAAATCGTGACCAGTGAATCATTGTTGATCGCTTCGTGCATGCGGGCAAGCAACGGACCGCTCTGACCGACAAGGTTCGCTTCGACTTCCAGTCCAAAGACCAAACCTCGTGACTTGCAGACGTCTGCGATCTTGCCGACCTGATCAACCGCCTGGGTAAAGTGCTCTTCCAGGTCCGAGCCTTTGGGATGATAGAAACTGAATCCCCGAAGCAGTTTCGTTCCGAAAGCTTCCGCCAGATCACATGCGCGCACAACGTCTTCAGAAATGTACTGCTCAAACGGCTTGTACGGAGTCCTGGTACCATCGTCGACATCGCAGAGTTTTGTTTTGCCGATTGGTGAACCGAGTGTGGCGATCTTCAATCCGTACTCGTCCAGTTTTTGTTTGACGGTTGTGATTTCCGCATCGTCGAGCGTCATAACGTTCTTGATGCCGTTGCCCGCGTCGATGAAGCGGATCGACATGTAGCGAAGTCCAATGGCTGACATTGCAGAAAACTGCTGGTCCATGGTGCGATCGTTTGCGGCTTCGTCACCGAATCCGGAGAGGATAATTTGTGGTTGGCTCATGATTGTCGGGAGGGTTGGTTAGTGGTAATGGCTTACAGCCGTTTTAAATAATCGTATCTGTGTCGAGACGCCACCGATACAATTTAAACTTCTTTCGAATACTCGGCAGTGATCGTCGAACTAATTCCGCCACGTGGCGTGAACCGCGCAACCAGTTTTGCTTTTTTGGGTTGCACAACATTTACGAAATCATCAAAAATCGAATTCGTGACGTTTTCGTAAAAGATGCCTTCGTTGCGAAACTGTTGCAGGTACATTTTCAGGCTCTTCAATTCGACCATCAACTTGT
>CAYUNP010000267.1:4991-6447 GCA_964446085.1 uncultured Pirellulaceae bacterium | reverse complement strand
TAGCGTTACGCTGTAAATCGCTTACGGTTCGGAGAACCGAGCGACATTGTCGCTCAGCTTTCCTGGCTGATAGCGTTTCACGCCAGGTGGCATGCGCTTCTGGCCTGTGAACAGCATGTCGACGCATTTAGGCTCACTCATTTTTCCCGCGCTAACCAAACGAAATTCGATTCGATGACGATACATATCCCTGTCCTGATGGATGAAGTCCTGGAGGGCTTACAGCCAGAAGGCAGCAAAGTCATTGTCGATGGAACTCTTGGTGGTGCTGGGCATACCGCTGCAATTCTTGAGCGACTTGGTCCCGAAGGACGCGTCATTTCGCTGGATCGAGATCTTGATGCCGTTGAAGCTGCCGCTGCAAAAATTGACGATCCGCGATTCACGCCGATTCACGGAAACTACGCGGACTTTCCAGAACACCTCAAAGAGATGGGGATTGATACCGTCGATGGAGTGCTGTTGGACCTCGGCTATTCGAGCGACCAGCTTGCCGACGAAGATCGTGGATTCAGTTTCCAGAACGAAGGTGAGCTGGACTTGAGGTTCAATCGACTCGAAGGCGAACCGGCCTGGCGATTGGTGAATCGGCTCAGCGAAAAACATCTGGCTGATTTGATTTACAACTTCGGTGAAGAGCGACTTTCCCGCCGCATCGCGCGAAAGATTGTTGCCGTGCGACAGGCCGAGCCAATCAAGACATCGCAACAATTGGCCAGAGTCGTTCGTTCCTGTGTTCCGCGATCAAAAGGGCACTCGATCGATCCGGCGACTCGTACGTTTCAGGCAGTGCGAATCGCGGTCAATGACGAACTCAAGTTTCTCAAAGAAACGATGAATCGTCTGCCGCAGTTTTTGAATTTGGAAGGCCGGGCGGCGATTATCAGTTTTCACTCCCTGGAAGACCGAATCGTAAAACAGTCGATCAACGCCAGCGATCAGTTTGAGCCAATCAATCGCAAACCGATCACCGCATCGGACGCCGAGCTGGATGCCAATTCGCGGAGCCGCAGTGCAAAGTTGCGAGTCGCCAAAAGAATCCAGGCGATTCCAATGCGTTAAGAGCCGCGCGGCCATACAGGTACGGCGTGCAATCTTCCTTCCTCTTCCTTTCCTACCCTCTCATAATTCCTACCTGGAACTCCAATGAATTTTCCCCCGCTAAAGATCCGTACTTTCGCATGCGCGTTGATCATCTCAATCACGTTGACGTTCTCCTCGCTTTCGGCTGACATTGTCCTCGACTCCAGCACATTTTTCCGCACAGAGTCCAGTGGAGGTGAGTGGAGGTGGGTTTGTCGTAGCGACCTCTCAGATTACGCTAACCAATGCTGAAATTCCTGACATCACCTTTGAAGCAAACTTCTCACCAATTGATGCTGGGATCGAAATCATCGTCAATCGACCGAAACTGTTGAATACATACCGCTATTTGGTGTAGCTGATTTCAACAAAC
>CAYUNP010000267.1:1490-4891 GCA_964446085.1 uncultured Pirellulaceae bacterium | reverse complement strand
TCGACCGAAACTGTTGAATACATACCGCTATTTGGTGTAGCTGATTTCAACAAACTATTGCAGCCCGGAAAAAACACCATTGAGATTGTGAACCTCAACAGTTTTCAGGGAGCGACCCTTGGAGGTGACTACACTGTCAAACTGGTGGCAGCAGTACCAGAGCCATCTGCAACTTCCTTGTGCTTGGTGACTGGCCTGTTTTGGATCAAACGAAGACGGCGAAAGTAACCCAACAACAGGGGAGCCCGAACGTGGTTTTCCGGATCTCAAATCTGTCCAAACCGTCGCCAGATAGCGTCATGTACGCCCATGTACCAATGGCAAAGCTTAAAAATCACAGTTCTGACACCGGTTTTCCCCGAACAAACCCTATTGGAGGGGTGCTGGATGATCGGCATTGAGAATAAACTTGGGAATTGTTAAACCCGAGAGGTCCAGCTTTCCGTCTATAATACTGGGCGAGCACTTTTTGGGCTCAATGAAACTGTTTCAACTCAATTGATTGCGGCACGCCGCGGAGAAACTGATGAAAAAGACAATGATAGGTATGGCACTTGCGCTTTGCATATGCCTGATGGGCTGCACGCAACCCGAAACACCCTTGGCGCCGGTAGGCGCTGGCGGCGGCTGATGACAAGGTCCAGCTGCATCCGGTTCGGGTGCTTCAGATTGCGATAGCGATTGCGGAGAAGATGGATCTGCCACAAAGACAGAAGAAACGTCTGGCGATTCAGAAACTGACGCTGCAGAAATGGATTCAACAAAAGATGAAACAGTCGAATCGACTGCGACAGAAAAAGCTCAACCAGAAGAGCAGGCTGTCGAAGAATCCAAAGATAGCACTGATTCGTAACCAACGAGTCACATCTGAATGAGATTCTGTCGAAACATGATTTTCTATTTATCTGTTTCGGCAGGAGCCTCAATCTTCTCTTTTTCGCTGGACAGCTTTTTACCAGCGACTCCGATGGCTTCGCTCACGACCGGGCTTCTCTTTGCTATCCAGTCAATTTCAAATGGCTTTCCGTCGCGCTCATTGAGCATCGCTTCGTCGAATGTAGCCGATTTCATATTTTTGGCCTGAGTAGCGAATGTTGACAGTTCGCCGATGGATTCAGGGAAGCGCTGGTTTGCCTGTTTGAATGCAACGATCAAATCCACAATGGATGCGATTTTGGTTTTGCATTTTTCTTTCGCCAACATCGCATGCAATTTTTCAAGGCTCTCGATCAACAGGCTCGTTTGGGAAAACGCGCCTACGTGACCGGTGGGCGAGAGGATCAGTTCTGTTTCGATGTTGGCTTCCCTGCACCGCTGAACGAATGTTTTGGGAGATGCAGTGGGAACCAGACCATCTGAAGTGCCATGAAAGACAACCGCGGGCGGATCGTCTGCGGTGATGAAGGTCGTCGGCGAGGCGTTCAAATACTTTTCAGAATCTGAAGTCGGCGTCGCATCGAGCCAATATTTGAGAGTCGTCGAATCCTCCGTGAGCCAACTAAACTCCATCGGCGAACCGCCAGCGATCAAACCCTGGATTCGCGTGCTGTGCTTCGCGTAGGGTTCCTGCGGGTCGCCTTCGAATCCATCGTCTGAATCGGTCGTCGCGAGCATTGAGGCGAGGTGACCGCCTGCTGAATACCCAAAGGCGTAGACGAAATCTGGGTCGGCATCGTATTCTTTGGCATGCTCCCGAATCCAGCGAACTGCATGTTTGCAGTCATGAATTTGCGCGGGCCATTTGTGCTCCGGAGCGAGCCGATAATTGAACGACATCACAACGTAACCACGATTGGCCAGAATTCTGGCGTGTCGAAACATCGCAAATTTGGTTCCTGTCCTCCAGGCACCTCCGTGAATCGCCAACATCACAGGATGGGGGCCCGGAGAAGTCGGTTGGTAGATGTCGCACTTGAGTTCGTAGTCCTCGCCAGTGTCGAAAACGATGGCTCCGTGTTTTTCGTGTTTGAAGCGTTTCCGTTGTTCGTCTTCCTGGGCAAACGCGCTGCTGACCGCAAAAGCCAACAACAGGACAGCAAACCATCCCCTGACAAATCTCTTCTGTTTCAATAACTGCATTCGATTCGATTCTAAATTCTGACAATTGCGGTACCAGTGACACGTCGGACTAGCCGTCGCATCTCCAGAACACTCACTGTTGAAAGGACACGGGCCGCCGGTAGCTCACTGTGTTGAATCAGCCAGTCGATTTCGGTCGCGTCTTCCGATACGAGCTGCAGAATTAGCGTCTCCTGCTCGTTCAGTTTCAGTTCGGCCGGCGAACGAATTGTAATGGACTCGCCCGAAGAAGTTTCAATCGTCGCAGCCGTTGGCATCGGGCCCAGTTGCTCAAGAACTTCGTCAACGCTTTGAACCATTGTCGCACCGTCGCGAATGAGCCCGTTGGTTCCCCTGGACATGCGATCCGTCATTCGACCAGGAACGGCGAAGACTTCCCGGCCCTGTTCGCTGGCAAGCCGTGCAGAGATGAGCGCCCCGCTTCGGTCGGCTGCTTCGACGACGATGACTCCCAGTGACAAGCCCGTCACGATTCGGTTTCGCCGCGGAAACGATCCGCTTTTGGGAGCTTGCTCCGGCAATGACTCTGACAGGACAGCTCCTGATTCACAGATTTCGTCCGCCAGGTTTTGATGTTCCGGCGGATACATTTTCAACAGCCCGCCGCCAAGCACTGCGATCGTACGTCCGCCAACGGCAAGTGCTCCTCGGTGAGCGGCCGCGTCAATGCCGCGAGCGAGTCCGGATACGATGGTCAGCCCTGCCAAAGCCAAACTGCGTGCCAACTGGTCGGCGACTTTGATGCCATAGCTGGTGGCATGTCGCGTTCCGACAATTGCGATCGAAAGTTCATCGCAAGGTTGTAGTTCACCTTTGGCAAAAAGAATCGCTGGCGGATCATGGATTTCCTCCAGCCGTTTGGAGTAGCCTTTTTCACCCCGTTGCAACATTGAAATGCCATGCCCCTGACAACAATCAAGCAACGGCTCGATGTCGATGTCGGATGCAAGTGCAATGTTGTTGCTGAGCTTCGCACCTACACCGGGAACGCTGCGGATATCGCTGGGGCTGGCGGCAAGTACTTCTTCCGCTGATCCAAAACGTTCGATCAGTTCGCCAAAGATACGTGGGCCGATCCCTTGAACCATCTGCAAACGCAATGCTGCATTGCGTCTGGCGAAATCTCGCTGCGAAGAATCCACTGGATATTCTTCTTGAGATTCAACAACCAGATCTGAACTTGAAGGTTTGACCATTCCACGATTGTCGCAGTTTGAAATCGTATTTGCCAGCGCCAAAATATTTGATTCGAGTCCGCTGATAGCCCGCGAAGATCAACACTGGTCCAATAGGCCAGTGCAGGTAACCCAATCGCAATAATC
>CAYUNP010000267.1:0-1390 GCA_964446085.1 uncultured Pirellulaceae bacterium | reverse complement strand
AAGAGAGTCATGAAGTTGTGTGTGAGCACCATCCAAGTGCAATTCGTCTAAAAAGTCGATCGCAAGGCTTGAATGATCGTCTCGGGCTTGGGTGAAGGAACATTTTTTACTTCACCGAGTTTCGTTGGCAGGATGAAATTCAGTTTTCCCGAAGCGACTTTTTTGTCACGAGTCATTGCTTCGATCAGATCGGATTCCTTTCCGGTGGGACAGTCAACAGGCAATCCGGCTGCTTCAAAGATCGCTTTCTGGCGATTGCAGAACGCTTCGTCCACCATGCCCAGTGACTTCGCCAATTCGGCTTCGGCAACCATCCCGATCGAGATGGCTTCGCCGTGTAGGTATTCGCCATATCCGTAGACGGCTTCGATCGCGTGGCCAATCGTATGACCATAGTTAAGGATAGCTCGGCGACCTGAAACTTCCGTTTCATCTTCTTGAACGACATCTGCCTTGCATTGGCAACATCGCTGGATCAACTCCGTGATGATGTCAGGTTCGCGATCCAGAATGGCTTGCATGCTGGATTCGATGCGACTGAACAGGCTATCATCCATAATCAAGCCGTACTTGATCACCTCGGCCAGGCCAGCACGAAAGTTGCGGTCATCGAGCGTCTGAAGAACTTCGATGTCAATGATTACCGTTCTCGGTTGCCAGAAAGCTCCGACCATGTTTTTTGCTTGGGGAAGGTTGACTCCTGTTTTTCCTCCGACGCTTGAATCAACCTGAGCCAATAACGACGTTGGCATTTGAATGAAGTCGATGCCACGTGCGAAGCCGGCTGCGACAAAGCCAGCCAGATCTCCGATGACTCCTCCGCCAAGTGCAAAGACGACGGACTTGCGGTCAGAAGGAAACTCGATCATCTGCTGCCAAAGCTGGTCGCACTGCGACAGGTTTTTGGATTGTTCACCTTCCGGGACCACGATCGAGTTGACTCGGGCGGCGACGGTTTGCAAGGCTGATTCGACCTTCGCCAGATAAAGCGGGGCGACCTTGGAGTCGCTGATGATGATGACGTGACGATCGGCAACATGTGACGCACAGAGATCGGCGAGTTGTTTGATCAACCCGGTTCCAATGTGGATCTCGTAGCTGCGATCGCCAAGTTGAACATCAACGGTTTGCTTGTTAGACAAATGAAACTCCGGTTTTGTGTTTCTTTATTGTTCGATTGATGAAGTTTAACGGCAAGCCGAAGGCGACTGTGTTCGCTGATCTGAAAACACAGTCATGTAGCTCCGGTTTTGTGTTTCTTTATCGTGTGATTGATGAAGTTTAACGGCAAGCCGAAGGCGACTGTGGTCACTGATCTGAAAACACAGTCGCCTGCGGCTTGCCGTTAAACGAGCATGAAAGGTGGCATAGGCTTCCAGCCTGTGAACAT
>CAYUNP010000266.1:0-6449 GCA_964446085.1 uncultured Pirellulaceae bacterium | reverse complement strand
CGGTATTCTGTTGTTAGTTTAATCGTAATCTTAAGATTCACCCTTTGAGCGATTTGAAAATTTCGCATTGAGCGTCCATGTTCCGCCGCACATATACCCTAATCCTGACCAGTACGCGCCCGATGCTGGCGATGTTGGTCCTGGTCACAGTATCTGCGACCGCGACCTGTCCCGTGACAAAATGTCCTGCACAGGAAGCGGAAACCAAAGCTGCTATCGGAATTGAATCACCCGATGAGAAAAAATCCGAACCCGTTGAACCCAAATTCCTTACGGGAGTGCGCCAACTAACGTTCGAAGGAAAACGCGCCGGAGAAGGATACTACAGTCCCGATGGCAAGCAGATGGTGTTCCAAAGCGAACGACTTGAAACGAATCCGTTCTTTCAAATTTACGTGCTCGATTTCGAAACGGGCGACGTGAGTCCGGTTTCTCCTGGCCACGGCAAGACGACTTGTGCCTGGATCAATCCAGACGAACAGACGATCCTGTTTGCTTCGACTCATGACGATCCCGAAGCCGTCGCCAAACAGAAAGCCGAAATCGAAATGCGGGAATCCGGGAAACAGCGCCGCTATTCCTGGGACTACGACGAAACCTACGAACTCTACGCTGGCAAAGCTGGATCCAAGGAGTACGTTCGCCTTACCGACGCCAAAGGTTACGACGCTGAAGGATCTTATTCGCCTGATGGCAAGTTGATCGCATTTGCTTCGAACCGGAATGCTTACAGCAAGCCGATGACCGAAGAACAAAAGAAAAAATTCGAGCTTGATCCCGCTTACATGATGGAGCTGTTCATCATGAACGCCGACGGAACGAACGTTCGGCAACTGACTGACACGCCCGGATACGACGGCGGTCCGTTCTTTTCACCCGACGGAAAACAAATCTGCTGGCGACGGTTCGGTGAAAACGGCGCCACGGCTGAAATCATGACGATGGACATCGACGGCAGCAACCAGAAGACGCTCACAAGAATGGGCGTACTCAGTTGGGCGCCCTTTTATCACCCGACAGGCGACTACCTGATTTTCACGACCAACCAACACGGCTTCGGCAACTTTGAACTGTACCTCGTGGCTGCCGACGGGAAATCGCCGCCAGTACGTGTCACTGACACCGAAGGCTTCGACGGACTGGCAAGTTTTTCGCCAGACGGAACGCAGCTAACATGGACTTCAAATCGAAACGCCCAGAAGCAATCACAGATTTTCCTCGCCAACTGGAACGATGCTCATGCCCGAAAGATGCTGGGCTTCGATCCGGATTCCGCAGCGATCGACGAAGCGGCTGAGATTGGTTTACGTTCTGCCAAAAGTTCATCTGCTGCCTTTCGCGATTCCGACATCGCTCGACACGTTCAATACCTCTGTCGTGAGGAACTTGGCGGGCGAATGACGGGTTCACGAGGCGAGAAGATGGCAACCGCTTACGTCGCGGCCTATTTTGATTACCTCGGCCTTGAGCCTGCAGGTGACGATGGAAAATGGTTCCAGAAATTCGGATTTCCCGACGGAGCAAAACTCGGCGATGGCAACTCACTTTCCATCAACACAACAGCCGAATCGGCAAAAGTCGTCGACAAGGATTGGCGACCGCTGACGTTTTCAGGAAACACTTCTATCGAGCCATCGGATGTCGTTTTCGCTGGCTACGGAATCGTGGCTGACAAAACCGACAAATTCGAAGCTTACGATTCCTACGACGGACTGGATGTCAAAGGCAAGTGGGCGATGGTGTTTCGGTTTGTGCCCGAAGACATTTCGCCTGAACTCCGCCAACACCTTTCCTATCGCGGCGAACTGCGAAAGAAACTGCTGTACGCTCGTGAACGCGGCGCCGTTGGAATGATCGTGGTCAGCGGACCGTCGTCGGTCGTCAACAATGAACTGGTTCCCCTGTTCAACGATTTTTCTCCGTCGGGCTCGAGCATTGCGGCCGTCAGCATCAGTGACGCTTTGGCTCAGGAAATCCTTGGCGATTATGATCTTGCGGAACTTCAAAAGTCGCTTGACGACGGTTCGAAGCAACCCGGTATCGCATTGGACGTCACAATCTCGGCCACAACCAACGTCCAGAAAGTCACTGGCAAAGGACAAAACGTTGTTGGACGGTTGGTCGTTGGTGATGCACCATCAGAAAAAGTCATCGTTGTCGGTGCTCACATTGACCACCTTGGTCAGGGAAGAACCGGCGGATCGCTGGCGCGTGAAAATGAGAAATCACAAGTCCATCGAGGTGCCGACGACAACGCCTCAGGCATCGCTGGCATGTTGGAGATCGCCGAGTACGTTGCGAAGTTGAAAAAGGACGGCAAAACGAAACTCAAGCACGACATCGTTTTCGCTGGCTGGTCGGGAGAAGAACTTGGCCTTCACGGCTCGAAGCACTTTGCCAAAACATGGCCCGGCTTGATCGAGAATGCTTTGGACAAAACGAAGCCGCGCGAAAAAGATTCCTTTCACGATTTCATCATCGGCATCCCCAAAGACAGCGTTCTAACTCTCAACGGTGCTACGACAAGCGTGGAAGCACTCAAGAAAGAAATCGACGTGGTTGTCAAACTTGCACCTGATTTTCAAATTGAAATTCATGCCGATGGCCAAGTCAAAATCGGTGAAATTGAAAACGTTCAACAGCTACTTGACGAGTCTGGCCACAAGGGGAAAGTCCTCGTCAAATTACTCGACCCTGCCGCCGACCCAACTGCTAATCGCAGCGTCGTCGCGGCGCTGAACATGGACATGATCGGTCGCCTGGAAGACAAATTGATCCTCCAGGGAATCGGCAGCAGTAACGCCTGGAATCGAATGATCGAAACCAGCAACGCGGTCGTCGGACTTCCATTGACGCTCAACGAAGACACAGAACTTCCGACCGACGCGACGTCGTTCTACAAAGTCGGCGTTCCGATCCTGTCGGCATTCACAGGTTCACACAAGGACTATCACACGCCGCGCGACACACCTGAAAAACTGAACTATCCCGATGCCGCACGAATTGCGAGGCTGATGGGTTTGGTCACACGGAAACTCAGCATCGCGGACGCGCCACCGGTTTGGAAACGGCACGAACCAAAACAGAAACTGGCGATTCGGGGCGGCGGGCGGGCCTACCTGGGAACGGTACCCAACTACGGGACCGACGTGGTAGGCGTGATGTTGGACGATGTAAAATCCGGTGGGCCATCGGAGACTGCTGGAGTCCGCGGCGGCGACGTGGTTGTTGAACTTGCTGGCACCAAAATCGAAAACATCTACGACTACACGGCCGTCATTGATCGCCTAAAACCGGGACAGGCGGTAAAGATCAAAATCCGGCGCGGCACAGAAATCCTGGAACTGGACCTGACACCGGGTTCGCGACAGTAGAAGCCCGTAAGGCTCGAACCCAACTCCTAAACAACGCCTGACTCCGATTCGTGTAGCCCACGGATGATGCTTCCGGGTATGATTTGGGTTCACTGCCAAAAGCCTGCCCAACTGAATTCGATCATGACCAAAGCCGAAGCAAGCAAAGTCGAAGAACCGCAATCCGGAAATCGAGTTTCTCGTCTCGTTTCTTTCATTCTGTTGATCGCCATCATCGCAATCCTTGGCGTGATCTTTTATCAGGTCATGGCCCGGTTTTTGGTGCCGCTGTTTCTGTCGGCGTTGCTGGTCGTGATCTTTCGTCCGCTTCATCGGTGGGTTCTGCAGAAAGTAAACGGGCGGCAACAGATCGGTGCACTTCTGACGACGCTGATCATTTTACTTCTGGTTTTGATCCCGATCTGTTCGCTGGTGTTCCTGGCCGCGACCGAAGGTTCCGCCGTCTTTAAACAGATCAACACGCCAAGAATTATCGACGACCTTTCGAACGTACGAAAAAAGCTGAGCCTCGACATGCCCAGCGCTCGCGAAATCCGCGCCATCGAATCGCGAATGACAGAACTTCAAAGCTCAATGGTGCTGGACGAGAAAGATCTGGAGACGCATTCGGCCCTGTTTTTCGAAATCATGAGTGACTCGCTGAACATTGCCAGGAATCAAAACCTGGCATGGCCCGTCGAGGTAATCGAAGACGAATCCGTCGTTCCCAAGCGGGACATGCGTGGACACTGGCGACGCTTCGGCCATGAGATCGGACTGGCAAAAGGACTCCAGGAAGACGTCTCTCGCCTGGTTCAGGCGAAAGCAATTGCGAAAGCAAAAACGGATGCCGTTGATGCAGTCGAAGACTCGGCCAGGACAACCGAAAACAAGCACGAGAAGATCCACGACTACATCAAGACGATCGGTAAAGCCAATGCCGAATTCCTGAAGTTCAAGCATGAACTCTTGGGCGGAAGAGCCAAAGCCACCATCATCGAAACTGCCAACCCGACAAGTGAGGAACTTCAGCGCTATTCGGGACAATTGGTTAACTTCCTGAGAGACAAACTGTTTGCCCTTGGCGGATCACTTACTGCCTTTGCCACCAACACGCTTTTCGGCGGCGTGATCATGATCATTGGCTTGTATTTCTTTTTATTGGATGGGCCGGCCTTGCTGGAAGGCTTGCAGGGGCTTTCTCCAATTGAGGACAAACATGAAAAAGAACTGGCTGAAGAGTTCGCTCGCGTCAGCCGGGCTGTTGTCGTGGCAACTTTACTCTCGGCCGCCGTCCAGGGAATACTCGCCGGGATCGGTTTCTGGTTTTGCGGACTCGAATCGATCTTTTTGCTGACGCTTTTGTCTGGCGTGTTGGCGATGGTTCCCTTTGTTGGCGCCGCAGCGGTCTGGGTGCCTTGCGCTTTGTATCTTTTCTTTGTCGACAACAATCCTTACGCGGCCATTGGTTTGGCGATTTATGGAACCGCAGTTATCTCGATGGCCGACAACCTCATCAAGCCCTGGATTCTTCACGGCCAGTCGAACCTGCATCCTTTGTTGGCACTGCTGAGCGTGATTGGTGGCGTTACCGTGTTAGGCCCGATCGGAATTCTGGTTGGCCCGATGATCGTTGTCTTCCTGCAAACGCTATTGAAGATTCTGCAGCGGGAAATGCAAATCATGGGCAGCTCAAAGAGCCTGTTGCTGGATACCTCCGCAGGTGAAGCAATGATCGAGGCCAAGGAAGCGATGGTGGAAGCCAAAGAAGCAATGGCAGAAGCCGAGGAGGCAATGATCGAAGCCAAAGAAGCAAAGGTAGAGGCCGAGGATGCTTGAGCGTGATTCGGATCTGGCAAAACTGTTCATCAGTGCCTTGCATGGCGGTGAACCTGCGAAGGTCGATCGACTGTTGACAGAAGTTAATGGTTTGGCCGAAGCAGTGAATCAACCGTGGTGCCACTTCGACAGCCCTCCAGTTGTTGCCTCGAAACACAACGCGGAAATGGTCGCAGTTTTGCTCAAGCATGGTGCCGACATCAATGCGAGGTCGACCTGGTGGGCTGGGAGCTTTGGTGTCCTCGATGGCGTCGATCGCGAAACGTTTGACTTTCTGGTTTCCAATGGAGCCACTCCGAACATTCATGCGTTTGCTGGTCAGGGGATGGCTGACGATGTGCGCAGTTGTATCGAAAAAGATGCATCCTGCGTTAACGCCCGTGGCGGAGATGGGCAAACTCCGTTGCACGTTGCCGAAACGACCGAAGTCATCGATGTCCTGCTGTCCAACGGCGGCGACTATTCAATTCGCTGCCTGGACCATTCGGCAACGGCTGCTCAGTATTTAGTCGACAAACCCGAGCTATGTCGGCACTTGATCGATGCGGGTGCGACGCCTGACATTTTCATGGCAGCGTCGCTCGGCGATGTTGACCTGGCCAGCAAAGTCGTTTCCCAACAACCCGATGCGATCTCGACTCGAATCGGTTCCTGTCCGCACACGTCGCCGATTCACAGGAAAGCAGATCGGCATATCTATTTCTGGAAGTTTAAGCAGGCCGAGACTGCAATCGAAGTCGCAAACCTGTTTGAACATGATGCCGCTGCGACGTTCCTGTTTAACAACGGCACCGAGAAGGATCGCTTTCTGTCCGCTTGCTGGGAAGCAAACCAACAGACAGTCGTTGAACTGATTTCACGTTCACCCACCATTGCGTCGCAACTCGACTCTAACGACCGCAAAGAGTTGGCTCGCGCCGCATGGATGGGACGCACCGAATCCGTTCGACTGATGCTCAAAGCTGGCTTTGATCCCCACATCACCGGCGCGGACAATTCAACGCCGCTGGATCGAGCCTGCTTTCATGGCTTCCATGAGATCGTTGAAATTCTATTGGAGCGCGATCCCAATCCACCTCTGGAGTTCAAAAACCAGTTTGGTGGCACGCCATTGAGCTGCTGCATCTGGGGAAGCAAGCACAGTTGGATGAAAGAGGATCCTCGCAGCAACTACAAACAGTGCGTCAAGTTGCTGATCGCGGCAGGAAGCCATTTCGAAGCCAACTGGATTCCGACCGTGAACGTGGAAATGGACGA
>CAYUNP010000265.1:0-6472 GCA_964446085.1 uncultured Pirellulaceae bacterium | reverse complement strand
AGCATCGTCGCAAACGTCTGCTGCAACGAGCGAGACAGTTCGCCCGACTCGTATCCATGCACCATGGCAAAGACAGCCATACAAAAACCGTAGGCGATTGCCAGCATGACGATCGTGCCCGTGATCCCAAGAATGGGAATTCTGATTTCTGCATTTCTGATTTTGTCCGGCCGAGTCGCCTCACCACGTAGAATTCGATCAAGGTGAAACAGCCAGTCGCGGACGCGATCAGCGAATGAAATGTTGATGTCGTGATCTCCCACACTTTTCTCCAATAACGAATTTGGCGACTTAACTCTGCAACGCAAAGTCAAAGGTTAAAAAAATTTCACGGGTTCAACTGTGGGCACGGCAGGGTGATCATCGTGTCTGCTTTTGCCGCAATGCAAACGGTACGATTCTGGTTAAAACCGGTACGAAACACTCAGCGACTAACTTCACACTCCCGCGAGACCATCATTGCCTCGCAACGGTGCCCCATCAACCGCGTTCTTTTTGGCTTTCTTGACGATCGATTCCAGGGCACCAAGGTATTGCTCAAAAGCTCGCCGACCGGTGGCTGTCAGACGATAATGACTATTGGTGTTTCTTCCCTGGCCAGACTTTTCGACTGACAGGACTTTGGAATCAAGCAACACTTTCAGGTGCCGATTCAAATTTCCGTCCGTGAGACCGCAAACGTCCTTTAAGTCACGAAAGTTCATTCCTTCCGCGACTCCGACAAGACAACTCAAAATCCCGAGCCTGGCTTTCTCATGGAAGATACGGTCCAGCTCTTCAAACGGATCGACCGTTGCTTTTTTCTTCTTTGCCATCAGGCCACTCCTTCGCTTCCACGCCGTTCAAATTTCCAGAATAGCGCCGCACTAAGTAACAGTTGCCCGACACCAAACAGGATCACCATCTCAGCCGAATGCAAAACCGAAGAATAACTGTTGAGCAACAACGTGATGGCTCCCGCCACCAGAAAGTACACCGTCGCGACATGAGCCAATCGCGGCAAATTGGAACCGCAGGACCACAGACCAAGCCCGTACAGCATTGCCCACACACCGGGCAGCAAATGGATCAGTGTTTCGTTTGAGAAACTTGCCTTGTAAATCGCGATCGTCACCACGGCGCCAACCAAAACCGAAGGCATCGTTTGCGTGATCAGGGACCGATGCAACTTTCCAGTGACCGGGCTGTTGCTGGCTCTGTTTCGCAACAACATTTCAACGGTGCACGCGACGCCCGAAAGCAACGCGACCACGATCCACAAACGTAAAAATTCAAGTGGCTGCTGCTCTGGATATTCAATCCAGATCTGCTGCAGACAGCCACCTGTGACTACAAACAAAGCCGATAGGCCAACCGTCAAGGAACGAAATCCACGATAGGATTCGGCTCGGCCAATTTGCTCACGAATTGCCGCGATGTCGGAAAGTGCCTGATTCAGATTCACTGCTGTAACCCGCATTAAGACGACCGAAGTTAAACTTTGCAATACAAAGTAAACGAGCAGCGGACCGATGTCAAGGTTCACAATAACGGAATTATTTCAGCGTGTTTCTGGCGACAGTGATACTCATCCCAACGACGCCACGCCCCAAAAAACGAAGCTGGCAAATCGTGCGGTTGACGTCAGATACCGCGTGTCGATTTCTTCGATCGCAAATCCACTCTCCTGGATCAAGCCCGGGATATCGCGGTTCAAGTGACACCCTCCAGCGAGAGCACCCCAAACCCCGTTCAATCGGTTTTGCCATTTGAAAACGTTTAAGTCAGGAGACCTACCATGTTCACAAAAGATCAGTTTCCCACCCGCACGGAGCACTCGCTGCAGGCTCCGAAGTGCAGCGACTGGATCGGGAATCGTGCACAAAGAAAAAGTAACCAGAACGGTATCCACACTCTCGGGCTCCAACGGGATTCCCTCTTCAGGAAGGCCAATGAATTCAACTTCAAAATCAACTGCCTGCATGCGCCTGGCTGCCAGCTTCCATGACTCCAATGAAGGATCCAACCCGATCACCCGATCAACGACTTTGGAATCATAGAATGGAAGATTCAATCCAGTTCCAATACCGACCTCCAGAACAACACCGGTTGCTTGAGGAACCACCAGGGCTCGTTGCTTCATGAACGGTTTCGAACCACAGGCACAATTGATCACCCGCGGAAGAACGTACTTGTCGTAAAGAGAGACCACCGCCATAAATTTGTTCGTCCGTTGTCGCAGCAACCGGGAAAAATGAACCGGCTCAGTTACCGAGACCTGAGTCTTACGCGCTTCGTTCACCAATGATAGCACGGACGAAACTCGCGAGCGACTCAATCCATAATAGCCCGATGCGTTCACTTGCAACAAAACAGGTGGCAGAAAATGAAAGCGATGATTCAACGGGCACGCTGCGCTGAGCCACCGAAGAGATCAAGACAGGACCCGAATTCACGCGCGAAATTTCGCCAAATGACTCCTGTTGAGTTAAGCTCGCGGATCAACGGGGACGAAACAACCTGTTTGCGATTACTATCTGACCGCGCCGTCGAAAGCTTGCTGAACTTCTGATGAAAGAAGGGGCAACACAATCGAAAGCGACTCACTCGAAGATGTCAATGACGAGATCACATTGTTGTGACACTAAAAATTGTGGTGACCAGGAATTGAAAACTCGCCTCTGGCAGCCTGGAACAGGGATTGTTTTCGGCAATTCGCATGCAGGACGGTTCTTTGGTTGCTCCAAACACAGTCCCGCTGACTTTGGGCGGGGCGCGATTGGCGAGACCAGGTCATCTAGCTATAATCGCGACCTGATTCTCTTTTGCCCGTACTCTTTTTGAAAAGTCAATTTCGAGATGCCCGAGTCCGACGACAACGAACAGACACAGCAAAATCGACGCGAGTTCATTCAACAGAGTGCCTCATTGGCGGCGATCGGTGGTGCGGCTGCTGCTGCGAACATCGAAAACCTTGCTGAACAGGAGAACGAACTCTTTCAGCCCAAGGAGTACTGGGAAGACCGCATGACTCCGCCCGACGACGGCAAGAAGTATGGCTGGTTCATCGACACCCGTCGCTGCTTTGGCTGTCATGCCTGCGAGGTTAGCTGCAAAGCAGAAAACGATGTGCCGTTGGGGAACTACATTCGCCAGACGTTCTACCAGGACGAAGGCTCCTATCCCAAAGTGGCTCGACTGTTTCTGCCGATGTCATGCCAACACTGCGAGGATGCTCCTTGCGTGAAAGCATGTCCTTGCGGAGCGCTTCACAAAAAGTCAGGCGGTACCGTCGCCGTCAACTACGAACAGTGCTGCGGTCACGGAACCTGTGTTGACGTCTGCCCTTACGGAGCGATCTACCTTGATCCCGTCGCCAAGCAAGCGGTGAAGTGCCACAACTGTTACCACCGAACTGAAAACGGCCTGGAACCTGCTTGTGTTCCGACCTGTCCTTCGGAAGCTTTGTACTTTGGCGACCTCAACGATGAAAACTCGAAGGTCTCAAAAGCCAAAAAGGCAGCCGAAGAAGTTACCGGCCTGGTGCAGCTTCGCGGTGAAAAGGAAACCAAACCTCGCATGTGGTTTGCTGGCGACGCTCCAGCCAAGATTGAACCGAGAATCCCTGTTGAAGGTGAGTCGTTCAATCCCGAAACGTACAGCATTTACAACTGGAAGGGCAAACAGCCTGAATCCGAATCAGGAAAAGAGCCGGACTCCAACGAGTAAACACGCCGCTCTTTTATCACTCATTCTGGCCAAGGCCACTCTCCGAGAAGCGAACGACGGAACAGATGAATACGCAACCAAACTCTGAATCAAAAAAATCCATCGAACAACGACGTAACTTCTTGCGTCTCGGCCTGGCCTCGGGCACCGTGGCGCTTGTTGCTGCAGCTGGCTGTGCCGGCCCTGTCGCCAAACAGGACCAGGAAGATGGCTCCACGAAACGAAAACGGCCCGAGCAGGGCATTGATATGGAGAAATGGAACCGTATCAAGGGCAAGGCCTACGAAACAGGTTCTGGTCCGGCACCCGGCGTTTGCCAGCTTCCCGGCCCGAACGCGAAAAAGAACTGGCCCGACGTTAACAAATACAAAGACGTCAAAACCGTTCCCGGCATGTGTCAGCTTTGCAGCACCATCTGCGGCACCGTGGGCTATGTCAAAGAAGGTCGCCTGATCAAAATCGAAGGCAACCCCAAGGACCCCAACAGTCGCGGCTACCTTTGTGCACGTGGACATGCAGGCCTGAACCATCTCTATCACCCGGAACGTTTGCTGTATCCGCTGAAACGAGTTGGCGAACGTGGCGAAGGAAAATGGAAGCGAGTCAGCTGGGACGAAGCCCTCGACGAAATCGCAGTGAAGCTCAAGAAAATTCGCGACAGCGGCAAGCCGGAACGATTTGCATTCCACCAGGGTCGCCAGCGAAGCAAGGACGCACTCAAGCGTTTCCTCGACGCTTTCGGCACCAAGACGCAGCTTAGCCACCGTTCGTTATGTTCCGGCAATCGCCGCGCTGCCAACCTGGCGTTCCTGTGGGAAAGCGATTGGGACCTGAACGATGTGGAACATTCAAAGTACATCCTGAACTTCGGCTCGAACGCATTCGAAGCTCATCAAGGCCACGTTCCTTTTGCCAGCCGCATTCAAAAAGGTCGTTTCGAGAACGGCGCAAAGCTGGTCACCTTCGACGTTCGGCTCTCCAACACGGCCGGCGGAAGCGATGAAGTTTTCTTTCCCTTCCCGGGCACCGACGGCGCGATTGCACTGGCGATGGCGCACACGATTCTGGCAGAAGGAAAGCAGAACACCGAGTTCATCGAAAAGTGGACCAACGTCACGATTGATGAACTGAAAGAACACCTCAAAGAGTTCACGCCCGAACGAGCCGAAGAGCTCAGCGGCGTTGCCGCAGCGGATATTCGGCGCATTGCTCTTGAATTCGCTGCTGCAGCACCAGCGGCCACGACGATGTGTAACCGCGGAAGTTCAGCTCACCTGAACGGTTTCTACAACGACCGGGCGATCCAGATGCTCAACGCACTTGTCGGCAGCGTCGGCAAGAAAGGCGGTTGGTGCTGGTCTCCGTGGGGCGGGCTTGATCCACAAGTCAAAACGCCAACGATGCCCAAAGGCAAGAAGAACCGCAGCATTCTGGAAGATCCGCCAGAGTATCCGTTGGCGAATGTTTGGCGACGGATGCGCGTCGGTGAGATCATTTATCTCTACCTGCAACAGGGACGTGCCGAGATCGACGCGTACATGACTTACAACCTCGATGCTCCACTGACCTGGCCAGAAGAAAGTCTGACCAAAGACGTGATGACCAATGAGAAACTGATTCCATTTCACGTTTGCATCAACTGCTTCTACAACGAAACAGCACACTACGCCGACATCGTTCTGCCGTGGGCAACTTACATGGAACGTTGGGATCTCGACGCTCGCGGCGCGTACAACCTGCGACCCTACGTTGGTTTGCGAACACCAATGGTTGATCCGCTGGGCGAATCGAAAGACGTTCGAGAGTTCTTTCCCGAGCTGGCCAAAAAGATCGGTGGCGGCATGGAAAAGGCCTACGAATACGGAACACTGGAAGAGTACATGGAGCAGTGGGCGTCCAACGTGCCCAAAAATCCGGAAACCGGAAAAGGCGGGCTTGATCGCCTGATGGATGAAGGTGCCTGGGAAGACGATTCGCGTGATCCGTTCTACGAGCCGTACAACATCGCGATCACTGCTGAGGAAATGGAAGGCTCAACGACCAATGACGATGGCGTGATTTTCAAAAACGGAAAAGGCATCGGCATCATGGTCGACGGCAAGCCGATTCGCGGCTTCAAAACGCCAAGTCGCAAGTTCGAGATTCGCAGCCTGTTCATCAATCGCATCGGCAACAATCAGGACTGCACTGATTTGATCGCGGCTAGCGGTGAGAAGAAAGCTTCCAATCGCCCCAAGGAACACGCTGGCTTCGATGTCGAAGTCGACCAAATGCCGATCTGGTTCCAACCGGTTGAGCATGAAGGGCTTCGCGATGAAGAGCTGATCATGACCAGCTTCAAATGGAACGTGCACAACCACGGCCGCACAATGAACCTGAAATGGCTCGCCGAGATCGTGCACTCCAATCCTGCCTGGTTGAATCCTGAAACGGCTGCAAAGTTTGGCCTCGAAGATGGTGACTGGATTGAATTGACGAGCTTCTATCCGGAATCCTTGACCGAAAACAGTCCTCACCTCAAGCGTGATGATTTGCCAGTCGTCAACGGACGACAAGTCGTAAACACGATGCGTGTACCAATCGTGACGATGGAGGGCATTCACCCCAAAGCGATCGCGATGAGCAACTCCTGCGGTCACTGGCAGTACACCAACGTCGCCAAAGGCATCAAAGGCCGTCCAACGGGCGACCTTGCTCAAGGCAGTGATCCGGAAGCCTATCGCGATGCCGACTGGGAACGGAACATGTGGTGGGAAGATCAATC
>CAYUNP010000264.1:0-6488 GCA_964446085.1 uncultured Pirellulaceae bacterium | reverse complement strand
CAGTCGCCTGCGGCTCGCCGTTAAACGATTGCACCAAATTGTGATTCGATGCATGCACTGTCTTGATCTCGATTGAGCAGAATTGGGCTAAAGTCGGTACTTCAAACAACCACTCTCAGACTTGCGACCAACTTTTCGAGATCATCTTCGTCGCTTCGTCCGCCGGTCCGGGCTTTGCGAAGAAGAACCCCTGCCCCATCTGACAGCCCATGCTGGACAAAACGTCGAGTTGCTCTGCAGTTTCGATTCCTTCGGCGACGACTTGCAAGTTCAAGCTTTTTGCCAGGGTAACAATGGTTCGGACGATTGCCATGTGCTTCTCCGAATCTGCCACGTAGTTGACAAAGGACCGGTCAATTTTGAGCACATCAACTGGCATCTTGTGAAGGTATGCCAGTGAGGAATACCCTGTTCCAAAATCATCAATTCCGATCTTGATCCCAAGGTTACGCAAGTTGACAAGCAGCTTGATCGTTTCTTCGGTATTCTGAATCAACACCGTTTCGGTGACTTCCAGTCGCAGCAAATGCGGTGGCAAGCCCGTTTCCCGGAGAACGCGATTGACGATCGGCAAGAATTCGTCCTTTACAATTTGCCGAATCGAAACGTTGACACTCACCATCACTTCAACGCCCAGCTCCGCGGACCACTTCATCACCTGTCGACAGGCCTGTTCCAGAATCCACTCGCCAATCTCCACGATTAAACCGTTGGATTCGGCAATCGGAATGAAACGGGTAGGGGGTACGTTACCGTGAACAGGATGGTGCCAGCGCATCAGGGCTTCGAACCCGAGCGTCGTTGACTTTTTGATGTCGACAATCGGTTGATAGTGAATCGACAATTCACCGCGATCGATCGCCATTTTGAGTTCGTGACCAATCTCAAGGGCCATCGCGTTGTCGTTGAGCATTTGGGGCTCGAAAACACAGTAAGCAGAGCTGGTCTGTTTCTTGGCCAGATACATCGCCGCGTCAGCCTGACTGACGAGTTGCTCGGCAGTAATTTGCTGACTTTCGTTGAACGACACATTTTGACTGGCGACCGCGATCCCCATACTGGCACGCGTCAGGATTTCTCTGTCCCCGACACGAAAGGGAACGTTTAAATGGGAGTGAATTCGCTGGGCAACTTTGATCGCATCTTCGGCGGAGTCAATTGCCTCAACGACAACTGCGAACTCATCGCCGCCAAGTCGTGCGACGAACGAATCTGACTTTCGTATCGCAGCTTCAATTCGTTTGGCAACGGCCACCAGAAACTCATCGCCAACCCGATGTCCCATGTGGTCGTTGATTAGCTTGAAGTCGTCGACGTCCATGTAGATGACCGCAAAGCATCGATCCGTGTGCCGTTTAAGTTGCTCAACTGCCCGTTCGACACGGTCCTGGAACAGAACACGATTCGGCAAACCAGTTAACGCATCGGCAACTTTTCCACTGGTGATGTCAGTCAGCGAACCAGCGATTCGACAGGGAGTCCCGCCGTCGTCATAAAAGGCCAGGCCACGGCACAGCATCCAGCGAAATCCGCGCGTGCTATCTTTCATTCGCAGTTCGGTTTCGAAGTGATCCGAATCGCCGCACAGATGCGATTCCAGAACTTTCATCACGCGGTCACGGTCTTCGAAGTGGATCAACTCCATCCATTGATTGCCGACCAGCGAAGCCGAAGGTGAGACTCCGACCATCTTTCGCCAACGCGGAGAGAGGTAGAGCTCGCCGTTGATCAGGTTCCAGTCCCAAATGCCATCGTTGGTGCCCTGAGCCGCGAGCGAATATCGCTCTTCACTTTCCATCAACGCTTTCTGCGTCTTCTTGATCAACAGCTGGTTCTGCAAACGAGCCTTCAGGATATCGTTGTCGATTGGCTTGATGACGTAGTCGTTGGCACCTGCAGAGAAGGCTTTGAGTACCTGGTCCCGGTTTTCCGAAGCCGTCATGACGACAATCGGCAATTCAGCACGATCATACAACTGCCGCAACATTCTGACCGACTGCAAGCCATCGAACACTGGCATTTGCACGTCAGTCAGGACCAGATCAATTTCCTCGTGAACCTGGCTGCGAATGATTTCGATGGTTTCGCGGCCGTTCTTCGCCGTGATGACATCATGCCCCGCATCTTTAAGCAGCCGATGCAATCGCATGCGGGTTACTTTCTCATCATCAGCGATGAGAATCCGAAACGGTTTTTTGTCCTGACGTTGGCTGGCTTGAGATCCAGGGGTTGGGCCAACTGACGTCGTCGCACTCACCATGACAGGTGCAACGAAGGGATCGCTGCACGGCATGCTGGAACTGGATGTTGACTTGGGGTGAGTCACGTTCAACTCTTGGACGTTAATTTCGATTCGGAAGTGGACTTCGCTGATCAGTCCACTTGAATCAGTGTTTCGATAAGCTGGATGGTCTCCAGAGATCTACGGGAAAGTGCAGCGACTTTCAACGGCACGCTGCTGGCGTCACGTTCGGTGGCCAGAGCTTCAAGTTTCGCTGCAGCTTCATAGACTGCATTGAGACAACTGTCTCCCGCTGCTCCCTTGATCTGGTGAGCGATGCTGGCAACCTGTTGAAGGTCCTGCCGCGTGCTGGCCGCTTGCAGTTTTTCAATCTGGCCTGGCAAGGTCTCATGCATCACTTGCAGAATCTGTTTTGCAAAAGCCTCGTCTCCAGAAAACTGATTGCGGAGATTTTCGAGCGACATCAGGTTCTCATCAATGTCCTTCGCGTTGCTCCAGTTGCTATCGAGGGGTTCTTGCTGAGTGACGGCCGCGACTTCCTTGATTCCGCGATCGATCGGAGCGTCTATTTCCTGGACAACATTGACGGCCCGTTCGATGGCCGGTGCTTCAGGCACCGCTGGCACGAACTGCGAAACGGTGTGACTGGCGACCGGAGACGTTTCGCTGAGAGCTGGATTGATATTCTGCACGTGAGCCGGGAAGAATTTGTCGATCACGCCGCTCATCGAAACCATCGTGATGGGCTTGCACAAATAGTGGTCCATGCCGGCATCGATGCAGTCCTGGCGAACTCCTTGAACAACGTTGGCGGTTAAGGCCACAATAGGTGTCCGTCTTTTTGGGCTCTGCTTTGATTCCCATTCGCGAATCTCGCGGGTTGCGGTGAGACCATCCATGACGGGCATGTGGCCGTCCATCAGGATCATGCGATAGGAACCTGTTTTTGCTTTTTCCAGTCCTAACTTGCCATTGCTGGCGAAGTCAGTCGTCAACCCAATCTCTGCGAGCATTTTTTCGGCGACGATTCGATTAACCTGGTTATCCTCAACGATCAAAACATCCGCGGTGCCAATTCGGTCGCTGCTGGCGATCGGCGAAGTCGAACTATCGGTCGGTGGCGTGATCGGTTGCGAAGTTTGCGATGTCGGTGCGGTATTGCTGCTCGGTTGTTGTGGCTGAGCCTCGGATGTTGGAAGCGCCAGCGGTGGAAGCGAACTGGGGGCTCGGGATGCAGTGTTGTTCCGGGATTGAAACAGGGCATCCATCACGGTATCGAGAAGGCGACTTTGTCTCGCAGGTTTGGTGATCGCCGCAAAGATTCCAACTGATTCCATCTCCTGCTTCGACAGCAATTCATAGTTGCTCGACAGGAGAATGATTGGCGTATTGGCCAGGTCGTCTTCAGTCTTGATCGCCAACGCCACATCGCGGCCATCCATTTCCGGCATGCAGTAGTCCAGGATGATCAGGTCAAAGGGCTGTCCAATTCGAACGGCGACCAGCATCCGTTCGATGGCTCGCAGCGGCTCTTTGCACACTGAAACGTTCAAGCCCCAGTTGTTAAACTGGTTTGCGAGAATTTCACAATTGGTTGAATTGTCATCAATCACCAAAACCCGGGCATCAGGCAGGCGGCTGAGCGAATCGAAGGAGCTTTCCTTGATCGTCTTCGTTTTGTCCGAGATCTCCATCTCGAGTTCAAACCAGAATTCAGAACCTTCGTTCAGTTGGCTGTTGACACGGATTTTCCCACCCATGATGTCGACGAGCTTGTTGCTGATTGCCAGTCCCAGACCCGTGCCGCCATATTTTCGGGTGGTCGATGCGTCGGCTTGAGTGAACGACTGGAACAGTTTTTTACAGGTTTCAACGTCCATGCCGATGCCTGTATCCTGAATTCCAATTCGCATCACACTGCCGCGACGGGTGACACGCAAGTTGACTTCACCGGATTCAGTGAACTTGATGGCGTTGCCCAACAAGTTGATGACGACTTGTCGTAAACGCTCTGGATCACCAATTAGAGTTTCAGGCAGATCATTGGCGATCAGGCAGTTCATTTCCAGATTCTTCACATGAGCGTGGTAGCCAAACTGTTCAGCGATTTGCTCCATCACGTCGCGCAGGTTGTACTCGATTGACTCAAGCTCCATATGCCCGGCTTCGATCTTCGAAAAATCGAGAATGTCATTGATCAGCGAAAGCAACGAAGCCGCACTGCTCTTGGCGATGCCGACGAAGTTCTGTTCTTTGACAGGAAGGGTGGCCGAATCGAGCAAGTCAAGCATTCCGATCACGCCGTTGAGCGGTGTCCGAATCTCGTGACTCATGCTGGCCAGGAACTCACCTTTGGCATCGCTTTTTGCTTTCGCGATTTCGATTTCTGCAATCGCAGCCTGTTTCTGTTCGGTGATATCGTGCAGCGTTCCCAACCAACTGTGCAGGTTGCCAGACTGATCACGAACCGGAACAAAGCTTTCCAGAACCCATAGCAGCTCGCCATCGCGGCCTGTGACCTGACTTTCAATTTCTTTGACCGCTGTCCCGCGCTCGAATCGATCATGAAACATCTCCGTGTTCGGATCGTTTGCGTTCCGCCACGGAAGAAATCGCTCTGGATTTGATTTCTGGGCAATTGCGATGGAATCAAGCGATTTGAAACCCATCAAATCAAGCAGCCTTGCGTTTGCCGAGGACACGTTTCCATCCGGGTCGAGCTGGTAGATTCCAACTCCGGCATGATCGAGAATCGTCTGCATTCGCAGTCGTTCCTGTTCGAGCCACTGGTTGGTTTCTTCATGGTTGGAAATCTCCTTTTGCACACGTTGGATAACGCGGTTGTAGCCGGCCGCAATCTGCCCAACTTCACTGCCGCTGTCGGCTTCGATGCTGTTGGAAAAATCTCCGGACTGGCCGTGCCTGTCGATTTCCATCACAAGATCGGTGACCGCATTGGTGGCGCCGTGTTCGACGACATTGAGGCCCAGCTTTTCTTCTTCGGCAGTAACGCGAATTGGTGTGATCAGCTTGAGCAGGTTCAGCGCGATCACAACGGACAGGTAACTCAAGGCTGCTGCGGAGATCGCACCGATACACTGGATTGCGATTTGGAGATATCTGCTTCCTGCAAGCAAGTCTGATTCCGGTGCGAAGATTCCAAACGCAATAACGCTCCAAAGTCCCGCAACACCATGCACTGGAAACGCGCCGACCGCATCATCAATGCCGACTTTCTGTAGGGCACTATTAGCCCAAAGTGCCAACAGGGTACCAACAACACTGGCAACTATCGCGGCCCCAATGGACAAAACATGGCATGCTGCAGTTACAGAGACCAAGCCAGCAAGAACCCCCATGATCAATGGGACAACTTCGATCTTTTTCACCATGACTTTGGAGTACAGCGTTGCCGTCAGACCTCCGACCACGGCTCCAATGTTCGTGATCAGAATGACTTGTGGCAATCGATCATTGACTGAAAGTCCGCTTCCGCCGTTAAATCCCCACCAGCCAAACCACAGCAAAAACACTCCCAGAATCGCCAACGTCAGGCTGTAGCCGCCGGTCAATCCGGCTTTCGAGTTGTTGATTCTTTTGCCAACAACCTGTGCTGCCGCCAGCGCAGAAAACCCACCAACAACATGCACGACTGAGCCACCTGCCCAGTCAACAAACCCCAATTGCTTCAGCCAGCCGGGATCGGTTCCCGTCAGCGTGCCACCCCACGCCCAGTGGCCAAATGTTGGATAAACAATTCCTGAAACCACAAACACAATCGCGACATACGAAATCAGTTTCACGCGTTCTGCTACGGCGCCGCTGACAATCGTCGCTGCTGCACTACAAAAAACCAACTGAAACAGCAGGAACGAAACCAGTTTGGGGTCGCTGAGGTCGATTGCTGTCGATGGGTTTCCGATCAGGCCATACCACGAGGCGCCAAACATCATTGAAAATCCACAACTGATGAACAGCAGCATCGTTACGGAACAATCGAGGATGTTTTTAACGGCGACATTGATACTGTTTTTGGATCGCACCATGCCGCTTTCCAGCAGGCAAAAACCAGCCTGCATAAGAAAAACTACAGCCGCGCAGGTGAGTACGAATCCGGTTTGCAAACTTTCTGGTGCAGCAATGTTCATGGTTTCGGAAGGCGCAGAGTTAATCGATTGCGTATGAGATTCATACGAGTCAACTATTGCCGAAGAATGAAGTTAGGCTGTTACAAAAGACAGTTTTT
>CAYUNP010000263.1:0-6500 GCA_964446085.1 uncultured Pirellulaceae bacterium | reverse complement strand
GCCTGCGATACTGCGGACCGGTTGCCAACATCGGAGAGTTCCTTGGCGGCACCGAGAAACCGAAAAAGCTTCACCTGTTTGAGGTACAGAGCGATCCTGGCACGCTCAAACGCATCTTTGAAGACAGCTATTTCAAGGTTGTTTCCAACGAAGAGGGAATCGTCTCTGTCGAAGTCGGTGTTGCGGATCAGGCCGACGTTAACCGGATTGTGGATCAACTGCGAAAGGGCGGCGTCTCCATTGTCGGAATGCAGGCGCAGAAAGTGTCACTTGAAGACGCCTTCCTGCAGCTTATCGATTAACTGATGTGTTGAGTGTTTCAGGCCAAAGTCATCTATTAACCCACGAATTAACATGCGTCCCTATCTGGCAATTATCAAAGATTCATTTCGTGCAGCGCTGGCATCAAAAGTGCTTTACGTTTTGCTGGGCCTGATCGTTCTTTTTCTGTTGCTCCTCGCTCCGGCACACATTCGCGAGTCACTTGACACTCGCATCGTAAGAGATCGTGACCTACGTGATGTTTCCTCTCTTTTGGAACGCCTTAATGAAGATCGTCAGGACGAAAAGAAGATTGCAGTCAATCGAATCTGGAGTCAGCTTTCCGACGAATTGAAGGCTTCTATCGAAAAGACGGTTGGAAGCGCTGATGACGAGGAAGAACAGGTTTCAGATGAAGAAACCGAAATGCAGAACGATGGTCGTGGAGGCAGGCGCCGCAGGCGTTCCAGTGAACTCGAATCTCTGGGTGTCATCACGGACCTGGTTGGTGAGCTCAATGAACTGATCCAGGACGACGAATTTTATCGTCCGGAAGACTGGAAAAACCTGAACGCTGGCCTCGAAGCCAAAGAACTGATTGCCCTTGGTGACCGAAGGAATACGCAACAGTCGCAGCGGCTTAATCGCCTCTTGATTACCAGGGCCTTCGGATCCAACATTCGCTCAGGCGCAAAGACATCACTCGATTTTTACTACGCAACCTGGCGGCAGGATTTCCTTTCTACCAATACGACGCAGCAGCAATTTGCGTCAGAGATTACAACGTGGCTGCCCTACTATTTCGACAAGTTTGTCCTGTCGATTGGGTTGCTGATTGCAATTCTGGTAACAGCCAACATCATCCCGCAAACGTTTGAACCCGGAACCCTGAATCTGTTGCTCAGTAAACCATTGGGGCGCACGTCGTTGTATCTCGCCAAGTTCGTCGGTGGCTGCATTTTCATTGCTTTGTGCGCGTCTGTGTTGTTCCTTGGTGTCTGGCTCTGGATGGGGTTGGCTCTGGGTGTTTGGGAGCGATCAACGCTCATTAGCATTCCACTGTACATCATCGTTTTCGCAATCTATTACTCAGTCTCCGGGTTTGTCGGGCTGATGACTCGCAGCACAATATTGGCAATCGTGGTGACTGGGGTTTTCTGGGTAGCGTGCACTGTTGTCGGTTTCACCTATCAGTTCTTTTCGGTTCGAATGGAAGGAGTCGAAGTCAGCCAGGTAGTGCCAACGGGCGACAATGTGCTTCAGGTCAATCCTCAGGCGACGCCTTCAATCTGGAATGAGGCGAGCAATTCCTGGGAGCTTTCGATTTGTCCAGACGTTGATGCCGAAGAAGCGATGACCCGTGGCGTTCTCGTATTTGCCGGCGGAGACGCAGAAGGCATGCCCGAGATGCTGGGGCCAAATTTCGATCCCGTCTCCGGCAAAACGATTGTTGGACGTTTCCTGTTCACCGATGCAATCAAAACCAGAAATCGTCAACAATTGTTGGTCTCTGCGGACAATGGAAAGACCTTTTCGTTGGAAGGCTCCATGCCTCGTGGCACGACCAGACTTTTCACAACAACAGAGGGTATCATTGTTGTCACGCGTCGTGGTGAAATCTATCGCTATCAACCGAATCCAAAACCTGTTGAAACGGTCACCCCAGAATCAGATGGTGCTGATGAAGCGCCAAAAAAACCAGCCAGGAAAAAGAAGGATGAGTACTTTGTAAAACTTGGACCGGCCAGTGACGCAAAGGATGTTCGCAGCGGAGACCTGGTGGCGCTAAACCAGAAAACTTTCGATCTCGCGATTTACAACAAGAGCGAACTGAGCATCTTTTCTCGCAATGATTCGGGAGACGATCAACAATACACTCACCGGCGAACCGAGAAGATTGACACCGGAACACGTGATAGTATGAGTTGCCGTATCGCCTTTCAGGGTAACACGATCCTGTTGGTGCTTGGTAACGGTCAGATTATCTCACTGGATGCAGATACTCTGAAAAAGCGAAAAGAGTATCTTCCTGAGACAAGCTATGCGGTCGATGCCGTGGCTGCATCTTCCGATGGCCGTTGGTTTGCTGTGAGTTACAAAAACGAAACAGTCTGGCTGCTGGACACCGAAAATGACGACCGAATGAACAAAGCCCCTTTCGTAGGTCAGGGATCCATTTCAGCGGTTCATTTCAGTGACACCGAGCTGTTGGTCGCGGACCGAACGGATCGGGTAACCAGGTATTCGCTGAGTGACTTTTCGAAAAACGAAACACTCTCACCCGGCGGAACGGTAATGGACAACGCGTATCGGTATGTGATCAAGCCGCTGTATTTTGCGTTTCCGAAACCGGGCGAGTTCTATAAAGTCGTTACGTATCTTTCTGGTTCAGCAGATGCAGAAAGAAACCCTGATGTTGATTTAACAATACTCAATCCATCTCCCAATCCGTGGTCTCCTCTGACCAGTGGCTTGGCGTTCATGGCGGTTATGCTCGGGCTTTCGTGTCTCACGTTTTCGCGAACAGATTACTAAGGAGAGACTGTCGTACGATCCAAAAGGCTGTTGCCGTCGGGACGACACAACATTGCCCTCCAAATTCAACAGGCAATCGCGCACTTTATTTCATCGCTCTATCCTGTCGAAAAAATTGCGAGCCTCAATCAGTCGACCACAGAGAAATAGAAATCAGCGTCAGCAACGGTTAAACCAAATCCACTTCGGTTTTAAGTATTGAAAATCTTTCAAGCTGGTTGCTGGCAACACTACAGTCAATGAACCAGGCAGCCATTAAGGCGAGATTTGCCCCGTTTGTGACTTTATCCACGATGGACACCATCGCGGCGATTGGTGCGGAACTTGTTTGTGGCGATGTTGTTTATTCGCCTCTACCACTGCTCAAGTTGGTGGTTTACGATTCAGGTTCACAGTTCACAATTGAAAGTTTGACGGGGGCATAACAATGATTTGCCGAGCACTACTGGTTTCTTTTCTCACGTTGTTTTTGATGCCAATGGCAGTCAGTGGTCAGCAATCTGCTGGTCCTGAAGTTGGTTCAACGATCGATGAGTTTTCGTTGCAGGATCAGAATGGAACGAGCCAAAAATTCAGCGATTTCATTTCTGATGGACCCGTGGCTCTGGTCGTCCATCGTTCAGCCGATTGGTGACCGTACTGCAAGCGCCAACTGGTTCAGTTGCAGAGCGAAATGGAATCCATCAAAGCCACCGGTCTGAAGGTCGTTGCCCTCAGTTACGACAATGTTGATGTGTTACAAAAGTTCGCGTCCAGAGAACAAATTCAGTTTCCACTGCTGGCCGATCCTGACAGCAAAGTGCTGCGACAACTTGGTATCGTAAACTCCAGTGCCAGAGAAGGAACAAAAAAATACAACATCGCCTACCCGATGACGATCCTGATCAACAAGGATAGCACCGTTGCGGGCGTCATTCCTGCGACCGTTCGCGACCGTCACTCAGCAGAACAGTTGGTCGCGGCATGGGGCAAGTTGGCTCCCAAGTCCGCTATGTCGACGAAAACATCCGCGAAGAAAACGCCAACGCCTCTTGGTTTTACGGTCAACAACATCGAAGGCGAAGCGGTTGAGCTTTCAAAGTACGATGGCAAAGTCGTCGTGATGGTCAACGTTGCCAGCAAGTGCGGCTACACGCCACAGTACGAAACGCTGCAGAAACTTTACACTGAGCACAAGGATGACGGGCTCGTGATTCTCGGGTTCCCCTGCAATCAGTTTGGCGGTCAGGAGCCAGGTAGCGAAACCGAAATTCAGGAGTTCTGCAAAAAGAACTACGGTGTCGAATTCGACATGTTCTCCAAGGTCGACGTCAACGGCGACGACGCAGCTCCCCTGTTCAAGCACCTCACGGCTCAGGAAACAAAGCCCAAGGGAGCTGGTGCGGTAAGGTGGAACTTCGAAAAGTTCGTCATCGGTCGTGACGGTAAGCTTGCCGGTCGTTTCGGTACCAAGGTCAGCCCGGACAGCGAAGAGTTTAAATTGCTCGTTTCGAGCCTGCTCAAGCAGGGAATGGAGATGAAGAAGTAGTCGCCGACTGCTCGCTATTGGAGTCGCGAAATCGCTTGCTGGAAGTATTCTTTTTGATCTTTCAGCTCGTGTTTTTCGCAGAACTCGACCAGTTTTTTATAGCGATCAACAGGCTCACAGCCGGTCGCGTAAAGGATCTTTGCATGACATTGTGGGCAAAGATAGAGCGGCTGTTCGTCTGATTCATCCAGTGAGTTGCTGCCTTGCATGTTGCATTGATACTTGATGCAATGCTGGATTGAAAACATATGGCCTGTTTCGTGCGTCGCAACTTTGATCGTACGAAGCAGGCATTTCTTTTTCGCGGCTTCACTCTCTTCCGGGTCGCCAAACCTTGCCAGCGACCAAACGCCGACTCGATCACGAAATGCGGCGTAACCGAAAACGAAATTCCATCCTTTTCCCGGCCACAGATCCGACTTTGTAAACGCGATTGTGGCAAATGCGTCCGCAGGAAGTTCAGGCGCCAGAACTTCGTCCAGAATGTGACTCGTCAGCAACTGATGCACGCCCCACGACGGATGCGTCCGCTGCGCCGATTCCGGAATCACCGATTCTGAAAGTGTCTCGTTGGTGACCACTTCGCAATTGAAGTAGATCGAAAGAAACTCGGCACTGGCAGCAATCAGCTCAACATCTGTTTCGGTGAAATCGCCGATCGGTTGCACATAGAGTTTGCGCCGCCGTCCGGCCAGGACATTGGGTTTGGATTTTCGATACTGTGAAAACGTTTGACCTTTTTCGTCGTGGGTCGCCAGCCATTGTCCAGCTTCAGGCTTTCCCAGTTTGGTATGCAATGATCGAAGTTTGGGAATCGTCCGCTTGATTTTACTGACACTCTGTTCCTGCTGGGGCGTCATGGTGGAGCTTTGGCCAAGCAGGAAGGTGGACGCGGAAATGGCGACGGCAATCAATACGATTCGAATTGAGATCCATTTCATTTTATTTGGCTCGGCAAAGTTAAATGTTTCAGCAGCCCGTTTCTTCCATTGTAACGGACACCTGCGGCCGGACCGATTCAATCGCAATCAAGCGTGCGGGCACGAAAAAATCGGTGCAGAAAATGTGCTCAAAGGAACTTTGACGGCACCAACGCGTCTTAATGGAGATTTTTCTTGACACGGTGATCGCCGGTTGTTAATGTATCGGCAGGCGATATATCGAGCAGCAATATATCGGTGTCCAATAGTTAATACTGGAATCCTGATGGCCAAGAAAGTCGACAAATTCGAAAGCGACCTGTTACGAGGCAGCCTTGACCTGATGGTGTTGGCCGTACTCGACCAGGAAGACCAATACGGATACGTCATTCAGAAGAAGATCCGTGAGGCTTCTGGTGAAAAGGTCTCGATGTCCGCTGGCACGATGTATCCGCTGCTGCATCGTCTGGAGGGCGAAAAGCTCATTCGTAGCCGTTGGGATGAATCGACTGGTCGTCGGCGAAAATGGTATTCACTGACGGCGGCGGGTCGCAAGCGGCTCAAGCGACAGGCGATTCAGTGGAATCAGTATGTCGAGTGCATGGCGGGTTTGATGCAGGGATATTTTACTCCTGTTCTCAAACCCAAGCCAAAACCGGGATAACAGAGGAGGGATGCAATGTCTAACGAAGAATTTGAAACATGGCTTTCGCTTGTCGGCCGCTTGCTTGGGCTCAGCGAACGTCAACGAGAGCAAATCGGCGAAGAGCTTCGGGATCATCTCGAATCGCGCGTCGCGGATCTGCTTGAAAGCGGAATGGATAAACAGTCAGCGGTGATGCAAGCCGTTGAAGAGTTCGGGGATGCCGCCGTGTTGGCGAAAAATCTTCAATCAGTTTCATTGAACAATCGAAAGAGGTGGATGATGAGATTTATGACTTTGGCAACAGCGGGAATGTTTTTGGTCGCAATTTTGACGATGGCCATGTGGCCCCAGGACGCTCGCTTTGGTTCTCCTTCGCAGAGCGTCGCTCAGGATCAGGATCCGTTTGGTTCCAGCGGCGGGCACAAGGATCAGGATCCATTTGGAAAAGGCGGCGCTGCTCCAGTAGCCGTTGCCAAACCAATGCCCTCGGCGCGGTCCATGTCCAATATGGAAATCCGCAAGAAACTCAATCAACCATTTGATCTCGTGTACGATGCCGCTCCTTTTAGCGATGTAAAGGCCCAACTTTCAGAGGCTCTAAAAATAAACA
>CAYUNP010000262.1:0-6553 GCA_964446085.1 uncultured Pirellulaceae bacterium | reverse complement strand
GATCCCAAGCTGCGCAGGTACATGCATGACTACGATTTGAAACAGTTGTTGATTCCGTCCTGTACCGTTGCAGTGGATTTGGTGACAGGCAACCAGATTGTCAGTACGACCGGCGATACGGTGTCATCCATTTGCGCCAGCGCGAATCATCCACTCTTTGGGTCGCCGATTATGAGAGAAGGCATGGCGCTCGTTGACGGCGGTATTTTGAACAACGTGCCAGCAACGGTTCTGCGAAACCAGGGAGCCGACTTTATCCTGACGATCGATGTTGGATCGGAGCTGGATTCAGAGTTTGGGAAAATCAAAAAGAATCGCTCAGGTGGCTTGATTCGCAAAGTCGGCTACATGAGTACCTTGCTTCGCGTGTTGGATATTATTCAGCGCGGTCACTCCAAAACGCATATCGCGCAAAGCGATTTTGTGATCGTGCCGAAGTGCGCAGCCTATCCGTTTGAGGACTTTACCAAGGCCGAAGAGTTGGCAGAAATCGGCCGGACGGCAGCCAAAGAGAGCGCCGACGATTTGGTGAATACGCTCAAGCAGTACTTGACCAGGGCATAGCAACGTGGCTGCGGCGTCTCGCCGCAGTGATTACCACAACGTACTGCGGCGAGACGCCGCAGCCACAATTTCTACAAGTCTGCTCCAGTTCCTTGACAGAAAAACTTGCACATCCAACCAGGGTTTCGTCTTGACAACAGCACCAAAGTGCTAGATAAATAGCATGTGCTACAAAAGTAGCACATGTCACGAAAGCTCTTTCAGGAGGACTTCGATGCCAAAGAAAAAAACGCCGCTGGAACTTGGTAAACGGGAACGGCAGATCGTGGAAACGGTCGTGAAGCTCGGGGAAGCTTCCGTTTCAGAAGTCCGTGACAACCTTGCAGATCCACCAGGATATTCAGCCGTTCGAGCCATCCTTGGCACTCTGGTCGATAAAAAGTGGCTCAAGTTTCGACGTGATGGAAAACGGTATCTCTATCGACCTGCTGCCGGGCAGGAAAAATCACAACGAACTGCGATCACGCGGATGATTGACACTTTTTTTGCAGGGTCACCAACAAAAGCGTTTGCGGCGTTTCTCGAATCATCCGCTGGCGAACTCTCAGATGAGGAAATGGCTCGCATGATTTCAATGATCAAAAAAGCACGGAAGGAAAACCAATGAACGAATCAATCCTGACTTGGACCGACACGACCGGTTTCAACTTTGTTTTATTGTTGATGCTCGCCAGCGGGCTGATCCTTGGCGTAGGGTTTGGCATTTCCTGGTTGCTGCGTCGATTTTCAGCCGCCAATCGTTTTACGGCCTGGCAAGCGACTTTCATTGCGCTTGCCGTGATACCGTTTGGACCTTTACTGCTGCCGGAGTTGCCTTTGGGGTGGAGCATGACGCCAACCAATGGTCAAGAAAACGCTGTCGTTGAAGGCAACCACTTCGTGCAAACGGCGAATCTGACCAAGGGAACAGGTTTGCAGCCAAATACTGCCAATCTTTTGATTTCACCTGGTTCACGCGCTGAAATGCCGATCGCGAATCACTCTGTTGATGGACTTGCTGACCGGAATTTGCCTGTGAAACTCGTTTCCGAAGCGCCAAACCAAAGCGCGGCTGCGATTGGCGACGCGGCGGCAGCCAAAAAACTCACATTCTTGCCGACCTGGCGTTCAACACTGGTTTTTATGTGGCTCCTGGGAGTCGTATTGGGAATCGCCCGTTTGGTCAGGACCTACTTTCAGGCGCTGGGAATCGTCAGCCGCTCAGCTCCATCAACGGACAATGAACGGAGATCAAAAACCGATACTGAGGTGCTTGTCTCGGACGAGGTCGAGATTCCTGTCACGACGGGAATCTTCAAGCCAAAAATTCTCTTGCCAAAGTCATCTTCGCAATGGTCAAAGCTACGCTCACGCTTTGTTCTCCTGCACGAGCAAGCTCACATTGATCGAAGCGACGTGGCGTGGCAATCGTTCACATTAGTTGTCAGTTCGATGTTTTGGTTTCAGCCTCTTGTATGGCTGGCCGAATCACAAATGAAAATCGAACGTGAGCGAGCATGTGACGACCAGGTGTTGAGGCAAGGAGAAAAAGCCATCGACTACGCACAGGTTTTGCTTGAGTTTGCTGCAGAGCTTGGTGGCAAAAGTCCAAAACTCTTCGGCGCACTTTCGATGACTCAGAAGCCAATCGAAAAACGAATGGCGACGATTCTGGATGCAGAGACAAATCGTGCGGCCTCCACTCGTATGACGAGCACCAGCCTCGTTTGCGTACTGGTTTCACTGGCAACCATTGTGTCGGTACTTCGTCCCTGGAGCCCGATTCCCGCCAGCGCTGCGGAACCGAAACCAGTGACATCATTTGATGTTTCGGATAAATCGACTCCCTCGACTACATTAGCCAACGAATCGAGTCTAACCAAACAGGATGACGAAACTGATGTCGACAAATCTGCCCTGCCGGATTTTCTAACCGGAAAAGTTCTTGATCAGCATAAAAAGCCGATTGCCAACGCAAAGGTTGAATTGCAACTGGTGGCGTCCGTTGGTCGATCTCATGGCTTTCACGAATCGGAAACGACAACACTCAAGGTCGTGCAGACAGACGAACACGGCGAATACAAATTGGAAACCAGAGGATTGAAGGTC
Organism: uncultured Pirellulaceae bacterium; assembly: GCA_964446085.1. GTDB lineage: Bacteria > Planctomycetota > Planctomycetia > Pirellulales > Pirellulaceae > Mariniblastus. The sequence continues at coordinate 3,901 of CAYUNP010000262.1, read as the reverse complement.
AGCGATCCAAAACGGACTTTGATTCGTGGCTATATCACAAAACTCAAATTCCTTGATGCGAATGTTTACTTTTCCTTGAGAAAAGGCAATCCTGAACTTCGGGACACGATCCTGTATGAGGGTCGGAAAATTTCCGGACGAATTGTTGCTCCTGGCGGTGAAACGAATGCTGTTGCAAACCCAACCGTTCAGGTTATTGCCGATGATTTCTCCAAGGGCAATTACGGGATGTTTCAGTGGAGCAGTCGAATGATCAAATGCGAACCCAATGGAGAGTTCGAAGTATGGGTTCCGAAACTTGGTCGAGTTGAAATTGAAGCAACGAGTCTGAACTATGCCGGCGTTAGAACCTATGTCGCACCGACCGATAGTGAGCTTGGCGAAATCAAATTGGTAACGGGAACGTCTTATTATGGAGTCGTCAGGAAACGGGACGGTACTCCGGTCGCAGGAGCAATCGTTTGCCTGGCGGGCGCGAGGCGAACTGACCTTTCAAAACCTCAAACGCATGTTTTCTCGCCAACCCGATTTGCGGTCAAAACCGATCAAAAGGGGAAGTACCAATTGCCACCGTATTCAGGCGATTTCCGGATCCACGTTTCGCATCAGGGAAAGGCAATTGGTAGCGACGAATTACTAACATCGAAAATCAAACCAGTCATTCTGCCAAAGCTCATCAAGGCGACCACCGATGAAAAAGTCGAACTTGACCTGATTGAGGCAACCACCAGCAAAATCAGTGGAACCATCCTCTGGAAAGACGGAACACCAGCGGCAAATGTTCAAGTGCGGGCCTATGTTATGACCGGTGGTTCGAGTATCGATGTTGGCGAGGTATTCACTGACAGTGCAGGAGCGTATCAAGTCGATTTTCCGATCGAGACGCCGGAGGGGCAAGCCGGGCTGATGGTGATAGGTGCGATTGATGAAGATCGCGTTTCAAACGTCGCTTATGTGAAGCCCAAAGAAGAATACCTTAACCATCGCTGCCAGGGCGTCACGTTTAAGTCAGTAGCGACAAACATCTCTGATGTCGACTGGGAACTGAGAGTTCGCGACGAACCGAAAATCAAATCAACGTATACAGTTCACAAACGAACCAAAGCGGATGCGATCCTGATCGAAATCGGAACCCGATTTTATCGCAACAGAGGCAGTGTAAATCTCGCTGACTTGACTAAAGAGCTGGTCAAACTCGAATCGGATTATCGGGGCGAATTTGCAGCCGTGATGGCGATCCGCCAGGCCCTCCAGTGGTCGGACGGATGGCCGGAACCAGCTGAATCACGTGCCGAGTTGCTTGAAGTGCTTCAGGAACACTACGTTGAACACAAAGACGCTGATCTTTGTCTCGAAAGTTTGCTGGTTCAGAGCTATGACCTTCGTGGGCTCGAAGTGTTGGCGACTTTTCAAAACAACAGCCCGCATGAACATGTACGGGCGAAGGCCTGCTATTTACAAGCTGAGCATCTATCACAGCAATTGGCACATCAAAGTTGGCTCAAATCGCGAGACTGGAATTCTGGATACGATCTACCAAGCGAGTATTCTGCAGAGCAAAGAAAACAGCTCGCCGATGCACAAGACAGAATGATCGATGCCTATCGTTCGCTCGATGTTACAGAAGTTCGCGAAAAAATTGACGAGTTAACAAAGACGATTCGTGAAGACTACGCAGACATTGTTCGATCGGGCATCATCTCACCGATTGAGAGTTTTGACTTTGAACGCCATCAATCCAAAGACGCAAAGACATACGCCAGATTGATCGAGCCAATTTATTTTGAATTGGAGAAGCTACAAACAGGTATGACAATTCCGGAAGTCGAAGGCCTCGATGTGCTGGGAAAGCCATTCAAACTTTCCAAACTACGTGGCAAAGTTGTCCTGCTGTTTTTTACACGTAGCTGGTACGGCGAGCGACAGAAAAAATTCTATGCCAAGTTTGCAGAGCTCAAAGAAAAGCACCAGAGTGTTCCGTTTGAAGTCGTCACCATATTGACTGATCGTGATGAAAAGTGGGCCAAAGATCCTGTCGAGAAAGGCTGGATCACATGGCCGACTTATTGGGACAAGGATGAAAGTCTGGCAAAGAAGTGGCACATACGTTGGTCGACATCGGAATTGATCTTGATCGACGATCAAGGCGTGATTCGAGGTCGGCATGGAATCGATGACAAACGGTTGCCAAAGGCACTCGATGATACGATCAAGAAAGCCAGTTCCAGAAACTGATCGATTTTCGGGATGACGAGCCCACGGGTCGTCTGCCGCGGTTTTGAGACAGCTGTCATCGTTTTGACGGCGGTTGGATTCTTCGTTTTTGCACAAATATCGTGTATTCTGAGCGGCGCAAGGTTTGCATCTTATGACGTGAATCCGTGCCGTTCGATAGATTTTTGGATACCCAAATGTTGAAACTTGTTCACTCAATGCTGCCAGCGATTTTGATCGCAATTTTGATTTCACCCATCGTTCTCTCTCAGGATCGTTCGACCGCCATCGAAGCGATTCAAAACGAATCTGATGAAATGCGAAAGGAACTGATTCAGCGATACCGAAGCAGCCCACTGTTTGGTGAACTGTTGTCAAAGAACTCAAAGATCAAAGGAGCGGCGAGGCGGCTCAATGAGAAAATCGATGCGAAAACGGATTGGCGCGACGAAACAAAACAACTCGACCAACTACTCTTTGATCTGGAATCCAAAATCGAGGAAGCCAACTTTCAGGCATCGATCAAAGAATCCAAAACAGTTGCTCTACACCTGGGTAACATGATTGCAAATGTGGAGTTGCTAAAAAATGGAATCGAAGATGCAGTCACCATTTTGGATCGCCCCATTGATTTGCAGGGACCCGAGTTCGGTCTGTCTCTGCCAGAGGCGCAAGAACCTGATGCCTTGAATTCGCCGCTGATTCTGGGTCCCGAAATTGATACGGATCCCGGTGCCTTGAATTTGCCTCCGGTCTTGGGTCCCAGTCCGGAGGTTGAGCTTCTGCCGTCTCCCGATTCGGGATATGTTGAGCTTCCAGAGGTACCGATGGTGCAACCGGTTCCGGGCGAGCTGGTATTGCCGGAACTGACCATTCCGACTCCCGAAAATTCGATCGCCGATGGCGGGAACCAACGCGTTTTGAAACCCCAGCTGGATCAGCAGAGTCAACCCGGATTGCAGCCATTGGACAACCGCAATCAGGCACCGGCTCAAGTTCCACGCTTACAAGGTCCTCAGGCATTGTCTTACGGCGGAAGGTACGTCCAACCGCGGACCCGGGTCTTTAGTACACCCATCCAGGTCGAAGTCTTTACATTCTCGCGTGGTGGTTTTGGATACCAGCCATACGGGGGTTATCGCGGTGGCTACGGAGGTTATCGCGCTTATGGCGGCTACGGTGGTGGTCGCAGTTGCCCCTACGGCAGATAGCTTTACTCTGGCGAGCGAGACGACATTGAGTTAGGCTCACTCGTTTCCGCCGTTTCAGAACAACGATTCCAGATGCCAGATTTTCCGCCTACTGTAGAAGAACTCTTTGAGACTTTTGAAGACCTTGAAGAGTGGGATGAACGCTACGATTTCATCATCGATCTGGGCCGCGAGCTTCCGGCCCTGCCAGCCGAACTTCAAACCGAAGACAACATCGTCAAGGGCTGCATGAGTCTGGTTTGGGTGGTGACCGACGTGGACGGCGAAGGTGAAGCGGAGAAGCTGAACATTCAGGCTGATAGCGATTCAATCATCGTCAAAGGTTTGATCGTTTTGCTTCTGGCTTTCTACAACAACATGTCACCCCAGGAAGTCGCCGCGGCCGACGTCGAAAGTTACCTTGGGAAACTCGGGCTCAACCAGCATCTCAGCCCGCAACGCCGCAACGGACTGTTCTCGATGGTGAAGCGACTGCG